>URQK01000039.1 GCA_900549975.1 uncultured Mollicutes bacterium | reverse complement strand
TAAATGTACCCTTAAATTTAACTAATATTGAAACTATTACGTTATAAATAATGAAATACTTTAAAAGTTTTTTGGGCTAACTATAAATACGCTAGTAAAAAAGTAAACCTCTATAATATAAGTGTTATTTAATACTACAGGAGGTTTACATAAATAATTATAGTATTTTTATGCAATTATTTCATTATAATTAATAATACATAAATAAAAAACTTCAGCATAATGGGATTATTTTCCTCGATGTACTGAAGTTTTTAGTAGTAATTAATAGTTAATATTAATTAGCATTATTAATAACAATCTTTAAATTGCCCCATTGATCCTCAAATGAAGAAGTTCTATCACCTATTGTAATTGTTTCTGGAGTGGGGATTAATGAAATATAACCATTTGCTAATTTTTGTTCTATTTCGTATAAGTGTCCAATTGTTTCAATGATTTTTGTGGCCATGTGTATAACAAGTTTATTATCAAATACTTCTACATACATAATATCTTTGCAAGCTATAGCAAAATCATCAGCTTTGAGCTTTCTAAATACATCCATTAATCTAACATTACCCAAAAGACCAATACTTGGTGTCCAATATGATAGTCTTCCTTCAGTTTCCTCCAGCGACAAATCCATCAAAGTATTGATAGAGTCTAAAACATTGCAATAATCTAGCACAATTGACTTTAAGTATTTATCTTCCGTAATCACATATCTTAATATAGATGCAATTTCAGAATAGGAAACAAAGTCCCACTTTTCTGGTAATTCGAACGGAGGTTTTTTAATGCCTGTAACAATTCCGCGCACCATGTTTGTATCTTCACCATATCTTCTTAGTTGTTCTTGGTCTGGATATGATTTGATTTTATTTTCAATAACAAATTCTTTGTCATTATAAAGAATAACAATGTCACGATTCTTAAATTCTCTTTTTATTTCAATTGGTTCAGAAGATTCAAGTTGTTCTTTTCTAAATAATGAATAAACAAATAATTTATAATCTTTATGTCTCATTAAATATGCCCAAAAATTAGAATGAAATAATTCTTTTGAATCGAGGGACATTATAAAAATTGGTGATTTATCTAATTCATTAATTAATTTTTGAAACTCATCTTGACTATTCATATTTTTTAACTATCCTTTCTGTTTTCTTATCTAACGAAAGAAGAACCTAAGAGTAACATCGAAGGTTCTTCTTTTCTTGGTCTATTATTTATGTTTCCTACTCCTAGCCTCACGTATTTTAGAGGACAGGCAAGAAATTTATTTAATTATACAACTTGTTTCTCCATTTAGAGAAAAGCACTTGAGAATACTTGGAAGAACTTTGCATTATTCTTTGAAGCGATAACAAACACAAACCATCTCCATATGGATGCGGTTGAATTTAATGCTGAAAAACGGCTATTTTTCGGGGCTTGTGTTCAATTTAATGCTGATAAATTTTATAACAATAGGTTAAAGCAATAGTTTTACTTACCATTAAATTTTGAATCATAAATATCAGTTATTTATTAGCATCTTTTAACCTTTTCAGCATTATATTCACTTCGACATCCATAGTCTTTATATACATTTCAATTACTATTTTAATGATAATGTTATAGTAACATCTTCATCTGCTAGTAAATCAACTAGTTCATTTTTAGTTAAATTGATATGTCCAAGCTTAGTATAATCCCAAGTATTAGAACCATAGAATAATACTATTTGATTAGATGAATATAAAACTATATCACCTGGTGTTGTAGTTATATTAGTATCAGATGATTTAATAGAATTTGGAAGTAATCCTACTTGTTCAAAGGTACTATATTTATGCATTTCAATTGTAAGACCATCTTTAGCAAGTTTCTTTAATTCTTTTACCGAATCATTATCCATCCAATATACATCTACTATAGTATCATCTATTTTAAGTACTAATGTTTTATTCATATATTCATCATCTTCTTTTGGTGTTGTACCAGTTGTAGGTGTGTTATCTTCAGTAGTTATTGTTGGTGGAGTTTCAGTATTAGTTGTTGTATTAGTTTTATTACCACAACTTGATAATACTGCTACTCCTATAATCATTAGAATCAATAATAGTTTTTTCATTATTAGCACCTACTCTTTTCGATTAATATTATACAACAAAAAGTGGCTTCTTTCTAGAAACCACTAATCGTATTATTCTTCAGCAACGTTCATTAATGCTTTATATAATAATTCAAAGCAATCATTTTTCCTATCACCTATCTCAACAGCTGCTTGGTCGTATGCATCAAGAGGATTATCTGAAGATAGTGATGCAACAAATCCAGTTTCTTTTTTCATAATAGCTTCTGCAGCAACTCCAGCAATCATATCGCATAAAAATTTTGTTTCTGTTGCGGAGAATTTTGGATTTTCAGCATCTTTGTTATCAATTTTTTCAAGTGTTAATCGATTAATAACATTTGCAGAGTTAATAAATATTATTCCATTTGTTGGGTCTAGATAGCATCTTTGATAAAGCATATCTTTTCTTGGTATGATATTAAATCCACTAATTAACCCACTAGAACCGCTATTATCATTTTTCTTTTCAACTACATTAATATTTAGACTAGCTACGACACTATTGCATGAAGCACTAACAACATACTTTTTATCTATTTCTCCACCAGTTGATTCAACATATAGTCTTGCAATACCATTATCTATTATATCTGATTCCTGTATTTCAAATTCTGATTCTTTTAAAACTAAACCGCTAGTATTAATTGTAATCTTTGAACCTACAGGGAAAATACCTGTATCAATGTATAGATTTCCGATATGAGTTTCAGTATACACAGATTTAATTCTAGATGGGAAAAATTCCAATCCATTTTGAGGATAATGTATCTCTTTTGTAATAACCTTAACAAATGATAAAGCGTTTCTATCCTCAAATGAAGCTTTTAATTGAACAGCCTCATCACCGCTATCAGCTAAAGCCTCTAAAACAACACTTTTAACTACCAAACCATTTTCCCTTACTTCATCATCTATAAATGATACTTCATCAGTTAACAAATTCACAAATGGATTATTATCTATAGAAATTTTAATTACATCTCCGGGAGACATAATTAGAGCATTAATATATAACTTTAAATCATATTTTTTTCCAACATTTAAAGAAACATTGTTTCTAGCAAATACTATACCATTTGATGGAGGTTCAATTCCTGTATCATTTCCGCCACCAACTTCTTCTTGGATAAAATCTTTTGCATACATATTCAATTTTTTCAAAGCATCGTTCCACTTTTTGTTTTTTGTTATTTCTAAACCTTGGTTTTTATCACCATAATCCTTAATTACTTGGTCGATGATTGGCTTCATTTCTTTTCTAAGTTTTAAATAAAAATCTTTTTTCTCATCAAAACCAGTTCTATTAGGGCTAATAATTGCTTCTGCGTTTATAGGATCATTAAGTTTTTTCTTACATAATTCATATAAGCCATCAATAATCATCTCGCCAGATATGTTCGCAACTCCTTGGTTCAAATCATATCCAAACATTGTATTTGCAAAAACTACATTATTTTTATCTCTAACAATAATTTGAGTTTCGTTAGAGTTTTTATCTAAATTTTTATAAAAACGAACGCTGATTGGAAGAGTAGTACCTTCATATGTGAAACTTAGGTTTTCTTCTCCAAGTTTTTTATCATCAGTAAAAGCAAATTGTGATGATGAAAGAATTGTTTCTGGTAGGGAATTTTTATGTGATTTTATTTGTAATGTCACTTCTCTTTTGCCATCATTCAAAATATATCTTAGCATCGAGTTTCTTTGAATATCGTTTAGTAATTTTTTCTTATTTACTTTTACGTTTTCTGGAACGCCAAATAAAAATATTGTTCCGTTTTCTTCTATACCATATTTCTTTTTAAAATCTTTGAATTGATTTACATTCATGCTCATCAACTGAGGATTCCCTTTGAACTTAGAATCGCTTTTGTCAAAACGATATTTCATCTCATATGCATTATTATTTCTAATAGATTTAATTGAAGCTTTTTTGTTAGATAGGGCTGATGCTTTTAAAACGTCTGATGCCCCTTGTCCAAATATTCCTCTTGTCTGATATTGGTCTCCGCCAGCATTATCTCCACCATATTTTTCAAATACCGCTTTCATTCTAGCTTCATCCATGCCTTCAGCACCATCGATTACTTCAAAATAATCTTTACCATCGCCATCCATATCATTGTAAATTATTTTTATTTTTTTAACAGATGAAATATATTCTTCAGTTGCCGTTGGTGATTTTTCAAGTCTTCTATAGCTATCATCAGAGTTAGTAATTAATTCAACTAAATATCTCACAATATCCTTTCCAACTTGATCAATTACGTCTCTTAATATTTTTCTACTAGAATCTTCAACAATAAACTCTGCCATTAATATCCCTCCTTATTTACCCAATAATTTATAAATTCTATCAATATACTCAACGCATTTTAAGTTTTCTTCTTCTTTAGCTTTATTTTTTATTAATAATAATTTCTTTTTTATAGGAGCTATTTGTGTAAAAGGAATAACTCTAAAATATGGCCAAACATCATCTAATGTTGCAATTTCAGTATTTTGAAATTTGATGAAACCTGGACTATCTAAAAACTTATTGTAATCAGCCAATGGAGCCGACTTGTATTTATCAACCATTGGAGCAACTATGGTTTTATCAATTTCTGAATTATCAATTATAGCCTTTACTTGTAGACCTATATTTTTCCCATAGTTCGTTAATTGATAACCATTTTTTGCAGTTCCATTCAAAATAGGACTTGTTTTAGAAATGCTCATATGCATCAAAGTTCTATTCAATCTGTCAACTGATGGGTATTCTTTAAAATCTTCATCGCAGCAGAACTTATCAGGAAACATTTTAAACATACTTATGCATAGGTAATTAAAGGTAAGCGGAACGTCTTTATTGACAAGATAGCAAGCCACAAAAGCTCCTAGTTTTTCATTACTAGAAACATCTTTATATTTTGAATAATCATATGGTATTATGCTTTCAATTATTTCTTTATATGTCATTTGAATCGCTCCTTTTATAATTTAAATTTTTTTGAATGATTAGATGGTGCAAAACTCTTTTCTAAATCTGAAACAGCAGTTTTTAATGCTTTTATTATTTTATCTACATCATCACTCGTGTATTCGTATGCAGAAGTATTAGATAAATTAGACAATAATTGAATATTTTTTAAAGCATTATTCATTCTATTTTCTGCCAATCTAACAAATCTTTCTCTTTTAGTTTCATCATCCTTTGTTTTTTTGCCAATGTTTGCCATATTAAATCTCCTTTCAAAATCTTTTGAATATCTTTGTAATTATTTTATAACCTTTTCAACATATTGTCAATATTCTTTCTGGATATTTTATAACACTTTCAACATATTATCAAAATATAATAAAAATAGCAGTTTTATACTGCTATCCCTTGTAACACTTTTTTAAAAATTTACCATTCTTCTGCTTCTTTAATCATCTTTTCAACAAAATCTTTGTTAAACCAAAAACTTTGCTTAGTATATGAAGTAATACCAGTTTCTTTATCTGCTATAGGTAATTCATAATGATCATCACCTTTTCTAGCATGTGGTCTTACATGACATACACCATTTGAATTTCTATCTTCTTTTGGGAATCTATCTTTTAATTTCCCTTTCCCGTCATAATAGAATGCTTCTCCTCTTCTAACAAGGTTGGCGCATTCTTCATGCATTTTTTGAATAGGACCATCTACAATTTTGTTTGATGCATTCCAAAAACAAATTCTATCAAACGATATAATTCCATCAATTTCTTTAAATATAAAAATCATCAATTTCAAATCAACAAAATCTTCTCTAATATAAGATTCATCCCATGGAGTATTGATTAATTCTTCAAATTCAAATGCTTTAAATGGCATTGCTTCGGTTGGCATACCATTCTTATCTAATGTAATAGTTCTGAAAATAATGCCAGCAGCTTCCATTTCAGTTGTTGCTTTACTTCTACCAGATATACCAAGCATCTTTTGAGCCAACATAAAATTCAATTGCTTAGCTTTCGAACTAACTTTTAGTTTTCTACATAATTGTGCTTGAGTCATTCCGCTATAGATACTTAATTTTTCTTTATATATTTCCTCTAGAGGATTCTTCATCCATTCATCTTCAGAAACTAATGGTGAATATGGAGATAAATTATGAATCATATATCTATAAATATAAGTCATAAAGAAAGACTTAAAAGAGTATGCTCTTGGTTTAGCTTTAATGCTTGAATTATATTGTTCAACTAACACTTTACTATTTGCTCCTTTAGTACAAGCAGCTAAGAACTCGGTGTCAGATTCGCTTATTTCATGTGCCTTACCATTAACAATCTTATTATGGATAATAGTCCAATCTCTTTCAATTACTTTATATTGCAATGAATTTTCAAATTCTAAAAGATAATAATCAGTTATTTCAAAGTTTGATGGATGAATCCCCATTGAATATAGATAAAACCAAATTAATAATCTTCTATTTTTATGATAGAAAGAACTTGTTTTAAAATCTTTTTCAGCTTCAGACCTATAGTTAATCATATTAAGAACAAGTCTTTCTTTAGATGAAATTGAACCATCTTGATTTCTTTTTATTGATGTGACTTTCAATTCAATTCCAGCATCAATAAAATCTGGATTGTCATCACTATTAGCTGAATAATTGAAAATATTTTCTTCTACAAATCCACCTAATCCACCTTTATTTCTACCATTATAAGATTCATCAAGACCAAAATAACCAAACGTTTTATGCATGGCATTTCTTGTTATATCTAGTATTTCAGATTCACTTAAGTGTCTATTGGTATCATTCATAGTCTCACCACCATTTTGATTTTTCTCAAAAACATCTATAAAGTTTATTTTATAAATATCTATTTAATCTTTTTTCTCAAATTGTTATTCAAAGATATAGAACAAACAAATGTTGATTCCTATCTTAACTATTCTTCGTTATCTATTATTTTTTCTATTTCAGCACCCATTTTTTTAACTATTCCACAAACAAGTGCGTTGCCCATCATAAAATATCTTCTTTTTTCTGGCATTCCACTATTAGTCCAATTATCTGGGAATTGATTTAGTCTTTCACATTCGATTGGAGTTAATAATCTCAATCTATTTGTAACTGGGTCTTTAACAATGTGTGTGCTTCTATTAATAGATCCTTCACTAGTAAGCATCGTTCTTCCAGGAAGCGACAAGTCATCAAATGGTGACATTGCACCTTCTGAATACATATATTCAAATCCGTTAGCATCAACCCTAGGTATTTTTTTACTTCCTCTTAAATAATCAAATTTAGCTTTTTCATTATCATTAAGATAAAAATGTTCATCTACATCACGTTCAGCAATTTGGCCTAATGTAGTGGCATTAATAGCGATTGGATTAGTTTTTGTTGTATAAACAGTTCCATTAAACATATATCCTGAATTTTCAAATGTGAACTTATATTTATCTGAAAAATCAGCTAAATCATCATATTGCTTTAAATTAGATTCAGTAATTTTTAATTGTTCATCAAGAACAGGGAATACTTTTGCAAATATCCCATTGTTTTTTAATACATCAACAGCATTCATCTTTGTTATTGCTTTATAAAATTTTGTACCTTTTTTATAAGCAAAAATATAAGTTCTTCTACGTTTTTGAGGAAAACCATAATCTGCAGCATTGATTATTCTCCATTCAACAGCATATCCTAAATCATCTAAACATCTTAACATAATTCCAAAATCTCTACCTCTTTGTTTAGCAGGAGACTTAGTTAACCTGTCAACATTTTCAAGGAATACAAAAGGTGTTTTCTTTGCAACTAAAATATCTCTAATTTGCCACCACAAGACACCCTTCTTACCTTCAATTCCTTTTTCTTTAGATAGAGAATGAGCAACTGAATAGTCTTGGCATGGAAATCCACCACATAATAAACTATGGTTTGGTATCTTCTTCTTATCAACAATTGAAATATCAGAATTGCTATTAAAGTCCTCTGGGAATCTTAGATTATAGCAATCAAAAGCATGTTGTGTTTTTGTAGAAGGCTCCCATTGATTTGCCCAAACAAATCTAAAATTGCCATTCTCAATTGCGTGTCCATTATTATCTATAGATTCAATATTATTTAGTCCGACTCTAAATCCGCCTACACCAGCGAATAATTCTATAACTGTTTTATCCATTAGCGATTCTCCTCTTCAAATTTGATATTTTTTTCTTTACAATAAAGTTCAAAAGCATATTCTGCTTTTTTAGTAGGTGTAACTTTACCTAGTTCCCACCTATTTATAGTCTGAAAAGAAACGCCAAGTTCCTTAGCAATATCCATTTGTGTTAAATTCAATTTTGCTCTAACATATAAAATTTTTTCTTTAAATTCCATGTTAAAACCTCCGATTTCATCTTATACCATATTATACCATCTTTAAACAAAAAAATCCATTGATTTGAGCAATTTGATTTCGCTTTTTCAAAACTAAAAAATCAAAAAATACTTTATCAGCATTAAATTAACTTTCACCCATATGTCCTCAAGTAACATATCTAAAAATAGTTCTAGGAAAAAGATCTCCTTTTTTGAATCCATAAAATGCTGAGCAGTCTCAAACATGGTGTAGATCTATTGGTCAATACAGCAACTAAATTAATCGAAAAAGTGCTGATTTTAAGCCAATTTTTGCCATTTTTATGTTTCCAAACACCATAGTCTTGTATCTACGATTTTAGCACTTTAGCGCTGATAATTGCCTTCAATATGTTTCCTCGGACATCTTATTTTGTTACTTCAACCCTAAATTGAAACCATTATAATGCTGATAAACTTTCAAAAAGAAAGAGCCCATCTTAATCAAGTTTTTGATTATTTTGATTAAAAATGGGCATTTTTCCTATATTTTTGATTAAATTTTGATTATTTTTGATTTTTTAAGGTTAATAAAACTACCGTCTCAACATGATATGTTTGAGGGAACATATCAACAGGAACTACTTTTTTAATATCATAAGATTTAGATAAATATTTCAAATCCCTAGCTAATGTTGATGGATCACATGATACATAAACAACACGCTTTGGTAATGTTTTTAATAAAATAGATAAGAATTTTTCATCAGATCCTTTGCGTGGAGGATCCATAATAACAACATCATAATTAAATCCTTTATTAAATTGATTCATAATAAAGTCACCAGCGTCATCACAATAAAACTCCACATTATCAATATTATTAATTCTAGCATTGTTATTAGCGTCTTTAATTGCATCTTTAACAATTTCTACACCTATTACTCGTTTGGCATATTTACTAGTAATTAAACCAATTGTCCCAATACCACAATAAGCATCTAACACAACATCATCTTTAGTTACATTTGCTAGTTTAATTGCGGTTTCATATAGTTTTTCTGTTTGAGTTGGATTAACTTGATAAAATGATTTGGAAGAGATTTGAAATTTAACTCCACATAATTCATCGATAATAAATCCTTTACCCATTAATATTCTTTCTTTTTCACCCATAATGACATTAGTGTCACGTGTATTAATATTTTGCACAATAGTGGTAATTTCCGGGCATTCTTTATGCAAATCTTTTACTAAATTATTTCTACCTGGGAAGGAATCTGCATTAGTAACTAATACCACCATTATTTGAGAATAATAATAGCTTATTCTAATTAAACAATGACGAATAACGCCTTCGCGAGTATCTTCATTATATGGTAAGATTTTATGTTTTTTCATTAATGCTTTTAAAGTATTAATAATCTTACTTGCACGTTCATCTTCAATAAAACATTCATTAATAGGAATAATTTCATGCGAATCAGTGCGATAAAATCCTGATATGATTTGTTTCTTTTGATTCATGCCAATTGGCATTTGAATTTTGTTACGATAATGATATGGATTTTCCATTCCGATAGTGGGTTCAACATTAACATTTAAATGTCCAATTTTATATAAAGCATCTTTTACTTTCTTTTGTTTAAATTTTAATTGTTCTTCATATTTTAAATTTTGAAAACAACAACCCCCGCACGCTGTAGAAACAGGGCACAATGGTTTTATACGATTAGGGGATAAATTATGAAGCTTAAGAATTTTACCAAAATACATTTCGCTTTTTTGATAATTAAGTTTAATATCTGCTTCTTCACCCACTAATAAAGCATCAACAAAACAAGGTTTTGTATTTGTTTTTACAATACCTTTGCCATCAAATGTATAATCGACACATTTACCAGTTATTGTGCCTAAGTCAAATGATTTCTTTTTCTTCATAACTTCTCCTTAAATAAAGTCTCACCCAAAAAGAGTGAGACTAAATAATTATTTATTATTTTGCATTAAGCCTTTAATATATTCGGCTTCTTTTGCTACATCAAGTCGAGGGAATAATGGATCAATTTTAGTAACTGATGTATTACCTAATTTACCAAATTCTTTAACATTTTTATAATCTTTTAATTCTTCACTTACACCTAATGCTTCTAAAGCTTTTGGAGCACTATGAATTAATACTGGTTGTAAGAGAATAGAACTTACATAAAGCACATTGGCTAAATGTGACATAACTGAAGCAAGTTCTTCTTTTTTGCTTTCATCTTTAGCTAAAGCCCACGGCATTGTTTCATCAATGTATTTATTAGCTCTATTTACTAAATCCATAACCGCAATGAAAGCATCAGTAATCTTAAGAGTATCAAATGCTTTTTCATAACGTATAACAGTGTCATTAGCTTGTTCTAAAATAAAATGATCAAATTCAGTTACATTTCCTTTATATTCAGGAATTACGCCATCAAAGTATTTACTAATCATAGAAATTGTTCTACTTAATAAATTACCATAACTATTAGCTAAATCTGTATTAATACGTTCCGCGAATTGCTCAGGTGAGAATGTACCATCTTGTCCAAATATTGTTTCACGTACTAGATAATATCTAACAGCGTCAACACCATATTTTTCAATTAATGGATAAGGATTAACAACATTACCACGAGATTTAGACATCTTTCCATCTTTCATCATTAATAAGCCATGAACAAATACTTTATCTGGTAATCTTAAGCCTAAAGCCATTAAAAGAATTGGCCAATAAATAGTGTGGAAACGCGTAATGTCATTACCAATAACATGAACAATCTCAGAATCTTCTCCCCAGAAAGTTTCAAATTTAGATGCATCATCACTTAAATATCCTAAAGCAGAAATATAGTTAACAAGCGCATCAATCCAAACATAAATAATATGACGTGGATTTTCTTTAATTGGAACACCCCAAGTAAAAGATGTACGAGAAATACATAAATCTTCTAATCCAGGTTTAATAAATGTATTAAGCATTTCATTTTTTCTTGATTCTGGATAAATAAAATCAGGATGATCTTCATAAAATTTTACTAATCTATCAGCGTATTTACTCACTTTAAAGAAATAAGCCTCTTCACTTGCCTTATGAACTTCACGACCACAGTCGGGGCAAATATGATTTTCTCCTACTTGAGTATCAGTCCAGAAAGATTCACAAGGTGTGCAATACCAACCTTCATATTTTCCAAGGTAAATATCGCCTTGTTCTAACAAACGAGAGAATATCTTTTGTACAACCATCCAGTGTCTTTCTTCAGTTGTACGAATAAAATCATCATTAGTAATTTCTAAAGCTTTCCATAAATCTTTGATACCTTTAACAATATCATCGACGAATGCTTGTGGAGTCATTCCTTTTAAAGCAGCATTCTTTTCGATTTTTTCACCATGTTCATCAGCGCCAGTTAAAAAGTAAGTGTTATAACCTTGAATTCTTCTAACACGAGCAATAACATCTACACAAGTAGTGCAATAAGCATGACCAATATGTAAATTAGCGCTAGGGTAATAAATAGGTGTAGTTATATAATAATTTTTTTTCATTACTTTAATCCTCCTTATTTAAGAAAAAAAGAAAACCGTTATCGCGTTGATAACGGTCTAATACACGTTTGAAAACTATTTTTTCATTCCGTATCTCTTCATGAAACGATCAACGCGGCCATCTGCTTGAGTAAAGCGTTGTTTTCCAGTATAGAATGGATGGCAATTTGAACATGTATCAACACGAATTTCGTCTAATACAGAACCTGTTTCAAATGTTGCTCCACATGAGACACAAGTAACTTTGCACTTGTGATAAGCTGGGTGAATACCTTTTTTCATAATTAGTTCGTTCTCCTTCCGCCTTAAGCCAATTTTTTTGCGGCCTAAAGAAAGTTGCTAAAACAATATAACATAAAGTATTGATTATAATCAATAGAAAAAAATTTTTTCTTACTTTTTTGTTAATTTTATCACTACAATTAAAAACTAAGCTTAAGTGTTAAAAACCAAATTATTAAAAAATCACTTGTAAAAAATTATAAAGATTTAAATGCCAATTTGCGCTCGAATGTCTTTTAAATGGAACAACATCAAAAGAAGCGTTTTCACTAGTTAATCTATTTTCCATTTTAATTTGTTCATGGTAATCTTTTATTTGGCTTGGAAGAGCAAAGTCTAAAGTTCCCGCTGAAGCATATAAATAATTAATTGAATAATCTTTAAATTCTTCTTTTTGAATAGCATTTGCTAATTCTTTTCCGCTTGTTCTAGAGCCACTAAAAGCACCAAAATAAGAGAAATAATCTAAAGACTCGCAAAGCACAGAATGATACATTGTAACTGCGCCTCTACTTAATCCAGCAAAAGCACGATGCTCTCTACTTAAAATAAAATCTTCACTACTTGTAGAATTAGCGTATGTTGAATAAGTTGATTCTACCGCAATCATTAAATCATTTCTTAATTCATATTTAAAAGAATATGTAAGTTGATCTAAATCTTTTTCATAGTCATTTTCCACATAAAAAGTCGGTGTGACAACAATTAATGGTTTAATATAATTTCCTTCTATTAAATTATCAAGCATTACTTTATTATTGTGATTCTTTTTTAGCCAGTAATCTTCATTATCGCCAGTTCCGTGCATCAAATATAATATGTCATATTTATTTTCACTAGAATAATTATATGGTAAATAGATATTAGCTTTTTTAATTACTTCCCTATTATCAGTAGCGTAAGCTTTTGTTTTATAAATAAGTTCTTTTACTTCTCCTTGTTTTTCATTTTCTTTTTTATCAATAAAAGAAGGAACACTCCAAGTTTCATGTTGAACAACTCTACGATTTTCTCCTGTCTTTAACTCAGCAATATAAAAACTAGAAAAACCTAATGCAATTATTAAAAATATAATTATTGCCGGAACACCTTTTATTTGTGGCTTTTCTTTTTCTAAAATTTGAAAAATTGTTTGTATAACTGCGCCAATAAACAATAAAATTGCACCAATTAAATAAGCATAAGAAAAAGTCATGGTTCCATAGTTCGTAAGCGAATGCAAAACAATCATCGCTACTCCTGACCCAATTAATAATATCGTTAATTTAGTTTTATAAGCAATAAATGTTAATAAAAGTATTGTAATATTTATAAAAAACATTGTTAAAAACAAATTAATTTCTTTAGTGCAAGCATATAAAATAATATTAATTAAAGTTACAATCACATTAACACATAAATTAATCAAAGAAATAAGTTCTATTTTTTTCTTTGACGAAAACATTCGATTCATGGTACTATCCTCCATTTTAATTTAAACATACTTATGTTTGTTATTAAAACGTTTGGCAAATTTGGTGCTTATTTAGGCAAAAAACGTAATGTTTTTTCTTATTTTTTAACAATCAAAGA
>URQK01000038.1 GCA_900549975.1 uncultured Mollicutes bacterium | reverse complement strand
CTAAAGATACAACAAATAAATCTTTAGATAATGAAAAAAGCAAAATAGTCAAAAACGATAATAATCCAAATAGTAATAAAGATTTATTTAATAAAACTTTTGTATCAACATTAGATGAATATAAACAAAAAGTATTAGAAGGCTATGTTGATATTAGTTATCCATATGATAAAAGACAAGAAATAATTGATTTCTTAAAGTCAAATAAAGACAAGAATGACAATATATTATATCAATATGGTTGCTTTATTTTAGAAGGAAAAATAAGTACAAGTAATAATTTTAAAGACGCATTTGAAATTATGAACTCTTTAGCAATAAAAAATAATGCTGAAGCACAATATCGATTAGGAATCTGTTATTATATTGGCCAAGGAATAACCCAAGATTATACTAAAGCAGTTTACTGGTACACAAAAGCTGCCAATCAAGGACATAGTAATGCTCAAAATAGTTTGGCAGTTTGCTATGAAAATGGTCAAGGAGTATCACAAGATTATGCTCAAGCGTTTAATTTGTATAAAAAACCTGCCGATCAAGGTAATAGCGATGCCCAAAACAATTTAGGACATTGTTATTATAGTGGTAAAGGAGTAGCTCAAGACTACAAACAAGCATTTAAATGGTTTAAAAAAAGTGCTAACCAAGGAAATAAACAGGCTCAATACAATTTGGCAATTTGTTATGATAATGGTCGTGGAACAACTCAAGATTACAAACTAGCAATTAAATGGTACAAAAAAGCCGCCGATCAAGGAAATAGTAATGCTCAATTTAATTTAGGAAGTAGCTATTATCGCGGCCAAGGAACAACTCAAGATTACAAACTAGCAGTTTATTGGTATAAAAAGTCTGCTGAACAAGGAAATAGATATGCGCAAAACAATTTGGGCTATTGTTATGAAAATGGTCAAGGAGTAGCCCAAGATTATAGCCAAGCATTTACTTGGTACAAAAAATCAGCGGAGCAAGGAAATAGCAATGCGCAAAATAGTTTGGGAGATTGTTATTACTTTGGGCGAGGTGTAGAAAAAGATTACACAAAAGCAGTTTATTGGTACACAAAAGCTGCTGAACAAGGAGATTATGAAGCACAATACAATTTAGGAAATTGTTATTATTATGGACATGGCGTAATTAACGACTATGCTAAGGCATTTGCTTGGTATACAAAATCGGCCGAGCAAGGATATAGCGATGCCCAGGAAATATTGGGAGAATGTTATTATTATGGTAAGGGAGTAACGCAAGATTACAAACAAGCATTTAATTGGTATAAAAAAGCTGCCGACCAAGGAAATAGTGCTGCACAAATTAATTTAGGAATTTATTATGAGAGAGGAATATGTGTACCTCAAGATTATAATCTAGCATATAATTGGTATAAAAAAGCAGCAGAACAAGGCGATTCCCTTGCTAAATATAATTTAGAAAAGATTAAACAACTGATTGATAAATCAAATTCAAAATTATAAATGAATAATTTGTTTACTAAATTCTACAACCAATGGATGGTAAAAGTAGACAATACAATTTGCATGAATTATCTTTTTAATATAAGTTAAATTATACGGAGAAAAATATGAAGAATCGTTTAAAAAAAATCAATCTTATTAGCGGTAACGCTTTTGTCTAGCGTACGTGAATTAGGAAATTCACAAATTACATCTAATATAAATAATACTACTAGTGATAATACTAGCATTGAAGATCTTTTTAAAAAGAACCAAGTATTATTGAGCACAGGCAATGCAAGAAAACTTATTTATGACCAAGATGAAAGATTTAAAATAACGGATAAGTATTTTCTAGTATTTGCAATGAATTATTTAGGTAATTGTTACTTATATGGAATAGGTGTTAATAAAAGTAATGAAGATGCTTTATATTGGTATAAGAAATCCGCTGCAAAATATAATATTGAAGCAACGTTTTCTTTAGGATGCCTATATTTTGAAGGAAAAGGTACTAGAAAGAATGTAAAAAAAGCAATAGATCTATGGAAACAAACTGCAAAATTCAATCATAAAGGAGCGCTATATCATTTAGGTGTTGCTTATTATGAAGGTAGATATGTAAAACGAGATTTAGAACTAGCAAAATCAAATCTAAAAAAAGCATCTGAGCAAGGTATTGAAGAAGCAACTCAATTGTTAAATATAATAAAAAAAGAAGAAAATACAAAAAAATAACGCATAAATAATAGTGTAAATATTGGAACAAATGTTGACTTATTGTTTGCTACTAACTAAAATGGTATCATATGATACTATTTTTTTGTATTTTGCATTTAAAATATTGGCTATGAGGTGAAAAAAATGAATGAAAAAGAATATTGTCCAAATTGTAAGAAAATGGTAGACACTAGGGTGACTGAAAAATATGAAACATTAAGTGTACGTGGACAAGAAATAACTTTAAAAGTTAAAATGCGCATTTGCAAAGAATGTGGTGAACCGCTTGTAGACGACGAACTAGATGACATAAGTTTAAAACAATTTTATGACGAATATAGAAGATTAAATAATCTTTTATTTCCAGAAGAAATTAAAAAAATTAGAGAAAAATATAATATGTCACAAACTGAATTTGCTAAATTACTTGGTATGGGAGAAAAAACAATCGCACGTTATGAAAATGGTGCTATTCAAGAAAGAGTGCACGATAATTTAATAAGAGTTGTAAATAATTCTAACGTTTTTGCTGATTTAATTGAAAGAAATTCTAATTATATAGAATCAAATAAAAATACAAGGGATATATCTAAAATGCATTTTGCGTTAAAGTCAGAAAACTATCAAAAAAGTACTAACTTTGAAATTAAAAAAGAAAAATCTTTAGGAGGAAAAAGAAATGCAGGGAAAGAATTATTCGCTTAAATTAATTTCTCATGAAGTTAAGCATATTAGATTTGATGTAATAAGTAATAAAATGCCTATTGGTGAAATACCATTTTCTTTTACATCAATTATGAAAAAAAAGAATGATGATGAGATTTCTATTGATTTAGTTGCGGATATTCATTCTGATGACTTTCCAATCGCATTATCTTTGGATTTAAATGGTGTGTTTTATTTAAAAAATTGGGAATCTTTAAATATGAACAAAGATATTGAATTAAAACTTGTGCAAATTCTTTTTCCATATTTAAGAGCAATTATTACTAATGTAACTGCACTTACCGACACTACTACAATAACTTTACCAATCATAAATGTTTTAAGTTTACTTCAAGAACAAAGTAATTAATTAAAATATTATTTTAATTTAGCAATTAATGTGCTAAGATATGTGCGTAAGAAAATTACGTTGAAAAGAAATAGTAGTTAGCCACTCTTTTATTAGGGAGGAGCAACAAAGTGAAAATGCTCTTAAAAGATACTAATGAATTCACCTTGGAGTAATCGTTGGTCGCGTTAAGACTTTAATTAAGTGCATACTATGTATGAATTAGGATGGTACCACGGCTAATAGTCGTTCCTTGTTAGGAACGATTTTTTTATTTTTTAGGAGGAAAAAGATGGAAGACTTAGAATTAAATAAACTTCATGAAGAAGCACTAAAAGCAATTGATGAAATTGATTCATTAGAAAAAGTTAACACTGTCCGTAATGATTATTTATCAAAGAAATCTAAATTTATGGGCTTAATGTCTAAAATGAAAGATTTATCAATTGAAGGAAAGAAATCTTTTGGTGAAGCAATTAACAAAGCTAAAAATGAAATTACAACTAAACTAGAAGAAAAAAGAGTGGCTTTAGAAGAAAAAGCCTTAAATGAAAAATTAAAAAGAGAAGAAATAGATATCACATTACCTTCCGTAAGTTATGAAGCAGGCGGTAAGAATCCTTTCTTTATCATTCAAGATGAAATGATTGATATCTTTATTGGTATGGGATACGAAATTGCAGAAGGACCAGAAGTAGAATTGGATCACTTCAATTTTGAATTATTAAATATTCCTCGTGATCATCCTGCTCGTGATATGCAAGATACATTCTATATTGATGAAAATACTTTAATGCGTACACATACTTCTCCAGTTCAAGCACGTGTAATGCAAGAAAAGAAAGGACAACCAATTAAAATTATTTGTCCTGGTAAAGTATATCGTCGTGATGATGATGACGCTACGCACTCCCATCAATTTGGTCAAATTGAAGGCTTAGTAGTAGATAAAAATATTAATTTAGGTAACTTGAAAGCAACATTAGAGTTATTTATTAAAAAGATGTATGGTGAAAAACGTGAAATTAGATTACGTTCTTCTTATTTCCCATTTACCGAGCCATCAGTGGAAGTAGATGTTTCTTGTGATTGTGGCGGTAAAGGCAATTGTTCTAAATGTCATGGCACCGGTTGGATTGAAATTCTTGGTGGCGGTATGGTTCACCCTAATGTTCTTAGCATGTCTGGATACGATCCAAAAGAATATCAAGGTTTTGCTTTTGGTATAGGTATTGAACGTGTTGCTATGCTTAGATATGGCGTTGATGATATCAGAAGATTCTATCAAAATGATGTTAGATTCTTAAATCAATTTAAAAGAAAGTAGGTTAAAAATATGAAAGTTAGTTTAAAGTGGTTAAAAAATTATATTGACTTAGAAGATTTAACTCCTGAAGAAATAGCAAATAAACTTACCTTCGCTGGTATTGAAGTAGAAGAATATTATGATTTAGCTAAAGCATCTAATTTAGTTATTGGTGAAATTATTAAATGTGAAAAACATCCTGAATCTGACCACTTACATATTCTAAGTGTTGATGAAGGCAGTAAATTTGGTGTTAACCAAATCGTATGTGGTGCGCCAAATGCAAGAATGGGTTTAAAAGTTATCGTTGCTCGTGTTGGTGCAGTTTTACCTAAAATCACAATTGCAAAATCAGTAATACGTGGCGTTGAATCTAATGGAATGTGTTGTTCATTAGTGGAACTTGGCGTAGATCAAAAATATTTATCTGAAGCTCAAGTTAATGGTATTGAAGAATTACCAAGTGATGCCGTTATAGGAGAAGAAAATGTTTTAGGATACTTAGGATTAGATGATACAGTCTTAGATTTAAAATTATTAGCTAATCGTAGTGATTGCTTATCAATTCTTAATGTAGCTCGTGAATTAGGTGCAGAATTTGAAAGAGATATAGTTATTCCTAATATTAAGCCATTAAATACATTACCTTCAGATTTTGTTGTTAGTTCAAACACAGACAATTGTAAACAATTCTCTATTCGTGAAATTAAAGGTGTCACAATTAAAGAATCACCTAAATGGTTAAAAGAACGTTTAATGGCATCTGGCATTCAATCCATTAATAATATTGTTGATATTGGTAACTATGTTATGCTATTAACTGGTCAACCATTACATATGTATGATGAAGATAAATTAACATCACATAGTTTAGTAGTACGTGATGATATTGAAACAAGTTTCCTTGCGTTAGACGAAAAAGAATATGAAGTTATTAAAGGTGACATTGTTGTTACTAATGATGGCAAAGCAAGTTGCTTAGGTGGAGTTATGGGTTCCCTTGCGGTAACTGTTGATGAAAATACCAAAAATATTGTTATTGAATCCGCAAACTTCGATGCAAAGACTATTCGTCATACTTCGACAAGATTAAATTTAATTAGTGAATCATCACAACGCTTTGTTAAAGGCATAAACAAAGATCAATATGAGTTTGTTCTTGATTTAGCGGCTAATATGCTTATCGATTTAGCGGACGCTAAAGAAGTACATGATATTGTAAGTTATGATAAGTATGATCATACACCTACAGTTATTGAAAGTTCATGTGATGCTATTAATGGACGCTTAGGTAGTAACTTTGATAATGAATTAATTATTGAAACATTGCGTCGTGTTAATATTGATATTGATTCAAAAGATGGAAATCATTTCTTAGCAACTATTCCTAATTATCGTATTGATATTAAACTTGATGCTGATTTAAGCGAAGAAGTAATTCGTTTATTAGGATTTGATAAAGTAGAATCGACATTACCAAAACAAAAAACAACTGTCGGAGGACTAAAACCTCGTCAATTACGTAAACGTCAAATTCGTGATTTATTAACTAATAATGGTTTTTATGAAACTTTAAATTACACTTTAATTAGTGAAAAACTTAATAGCTACTTTGCTACTTTAAATAATAATGAATGTTATACTTTACTTCATCCAATGACTGATGATCATAAGATTGTAAGAAGAGTATTACTTCCATCTTTACTTCAAACATTATCTTATAACTTAGCTAGACAAGCTAAAAATATCAAGATGTTTGAATTAAGCGATGTTTATACGAAAGCAGGAGTTGAATCACATCTTGGAGTTATTATGTGTGGCGAAGATGAATATCAACATTTATTACATAAAGTGCCTTATGGGTTTGCACATATCAAAGGTGTATTTGAAGCTATTATGAGTTTACTTGGTATTGAACCAATGCGCTATAAAATCCAAAGAATAAGTAGTGATGTTAAAGAATTTCATCCTGGACGTTCTGCCGAAATACTTATTGGCAAAGAACGTGTCGCAGTATTAGGTGAAGCCCATCCTAATTTAGTTAAAGACTTTGATTTAGGTAAAAATCGTGTCATTATGATGGAAATGAATTTAGATAAATTTATTGATATGCGTGTCAGCCCAATTAAGGTATTACCTCCATCTCGTTATCAAACTGTAGAACGTGACTTAGCTTTAGTGGTATCTAAAGATGTACCCGCTAGTGAAATAATTCGTGTTATTCGTCAATCGGGACATAACTATGTTAAGAATGTGGATATATTCGATGTTTATGAAGGTGAACACGTTGAGCAAGGTTACATCTCGTTAGCTCTTAAGATTACTTATGAAGATCAAACTAAGAGTTTTACTAGTGAAGAAATTGCTAATATTGAAAAAGGCATTATTGAAGCTTTAAATACTAAACTTAAAGCAACATTAAGAGGTTAATATGAAAGTAACAGTTTTAGATATTAAAAATGCCAAAGCACCTTTAGAACTTGAAGAAACTTTACATTTTCCAAAAAGTAGTTATGAAAATGTTGCGACTCTTAACGAAATAAAAGATGTTAAAGTAAAAGCTAAATGTTCTAATTATGGAGATATCATTGAAATCAAACTTGAGATACACGCTCCATTAGTGCTTCAATGCTCTTATACTTTAGAAGATGTTGATTATGATGTTGATACGGAAGAAGTTCTTGAATTTTCAGAAGATCCACTAGATGAAGAAATTTTAGAAATCACTGGTAACACAATCAATATTGATGACTATGTTTTAGGAATAATTATTGGTAACATTCCTTTAAAAGTGGTAAAGAAAGGTGCAAAGCTTCCAGATATTAAAGGTGTAAAAGTATGGTCAGAAGATGAATTTGAAGAAAATCATAAAAATCAACTCGATCCACGCTTAAAAGCACTTGACGATTGGGAAGACGATTAATCATTAACTGAATAATTATAAAAAACATAAAAACACTAAAAACAGCCGATTAAATGGCTGTTTTTTTGTGTTTTGTAAAAGAAATCAAATTTAATCCAACGTTAAAAAACAAGAAAACTCTTTACAATTATTAATGAAATTAATATAATTGTGGTAGAAAGTGGGAGAAAGTGTATGTTTTTTGGTAGCTATCAACATACCTTAGATGCTAAGGGTCGAATGATGATTCCATCCAAGTTGCGTGAGCAAGTCGGAAAAAAAGTTTTCATCATGCGTGGTTATGACCGTTGTATTAGCATCTACAAGGAAGAAGATTTTATCAAAAGAATGGAAGAAGCCACTAAACTCGCTTTCAATAAAAGTGATCCACGTAAAGTTGTGCGTGTAGAATCACAAAGTGTTGTGGAATTAGAAATTGATGAAGCAGGAAGAATATTACTTCCAAAAAGAACATTAGATCAATATAAGATTGGTCGTAAGGTTATGATTGTTGGCGTAATTGATCACTTTGAAGTTTGGGACTTAGATTCATGGGAGCAATACTTAAAAGAAGCTGATGATTCTTATGAAGATATGTCTGATAACTTAGAAGAAGGAAATGATAAGTAATGGAACTTCATATTCCTGTCATGCTTAATGAAGTAATTTCCGGCTTAAACATTAAAAGTGATGGCGTATATGTTGACTGTACATTAGGTCGTGCTGGTCATTCTAGCGAAATCTTAAAAAGAATTCCTAATGGACGCTTAATTGCCTTTGATCAAGACATACACGCGATTGAAGAATCAAACCAATTTCTAAAAACAATAAGTAACAACTACACCTTGATTCATGATAACTTTATTAACTTAAGAAAACATTTAGATGAGTTAAATATTTCTAAAGTTGATGGTATCTTAATGGATTTAGGTGTTTCATCACCGCAATTTGACGATGGTGAAAGAGGATTTTCTTATCGATATGACGCAAGATTAGATATGCGTATGGATCAAGATGCAACACTTGATGCCCATTACATCGTTAATAATTACGATTTAAAAGATTTAGTACGTATATTTAAAGACTATGGAGAAGAAAGTTATGCTTATCCAATTGCCCGTAATATCGTTATGAAAAGAAGTATCAAATCCATTGATACAACATTCGAATTAGTGGATATTATTAAAAGTTCCCTTCCAAAAAAAGAATTAGCAAAAAAAGGTCATCCCGCTAAACAAGTATTTCAAGCATTACGTATTGAAACTAATCACGAATTAGATTACTTAACTAATGTCTTAAGTGATGCTTTAAATTCCTTAAAAGTTGGGGGAAGACTTGCTATCATTACTTTCCATTCTTTAGAAGACCGCATTGTTAAAAAAGCTTTTAAAGAAGTAAGTGAAGTAGAAGGTAGTAGACACGCACCAGTTTTACTTCCAAGTGAAGAAAAAAAACCAAACTACCGTCTTGTTAATCGCCAAGTTATAACGGCAAGTGAAGAAGAACTTGAATATAATCCACGTTCAAAAAGTGCAAAATTAAGAATTATAGAAAGGATAGATGAAAATGATGAAAGATAAGTTAACTAAATCGAATGATTCACGCTTTGATCGTTTATGTAATCGATTAAGATCTTTTGGCATCTGTTTATTTGTTGTTTCAGCTATTTCATTTCTTCCTATAAACCATAAATTACAAGTCGATAACGAAGTAATGGCTATTGAAATTGGTTCGTTAAAAGAAGAAGAAAAAGATTCATCAATTGAAACAGTTTTAAAAAAGATTAAAATTAATATTAATTACATTACCAAAAAATTATTTAAGTAACGCTTCCTTATTAAGAAGCGTTTTTTCATACTCAAAAAATATAAATATAATTTAAAAACTCTACATATCATTTAATGGTGATTAATATGATTCCAGGAGTTTCCATAAAAAAGATACGGTTCATTCAAATATTATCAATTGCATCTTTAGTTTTAGTTGGTTCTAAATTAAGTTATGAAACAATTATACGTAATAACTATTTATCAACAAAGGCGCAAGACTTATGGGAAAGAAGTTTTCCGCTTTCTGCACCTCGCGGTATCATTTATGATCGTAATAATAATGCTTTAGCATTAAATAATCCGACTTATTCAGTTGCGGTTATTCCTTTTCAAGTGGAAGATAAAGAAGAAACAGCAAAACAAATTGCAAAAATTATTAATGGAAATGAAAATATAATTTTAGAAAAAATATCTAAAAAAGCTTCTATTGTCCGTTTACATCCAGAAGGAAGAAGAATAAGCATTGAAGAAGCAAATGCTATCAATGAATTAAATTTAAAAGGTGTTTATTTAATTAATGATAATGAACGATATTATCCTTATGGCGAATCCATGGCTTCATTATTAGGTTTTGTTGGCATTGATAATCAGGGTTTAGCGGGTGTAGAAAGCTATTATGATTATTACTTAAAAGGAGTCGATGGAAGTTTAAATTATTTAATGGACGCTAAAGGGGGATTATTCGAAAATAAATCTTCACGTTTAGTTGCGCCTTTAGATGGACTTAATTTAAATCTTACTATTAATATTGATATACAAAATATTATTGAACGTGAAATGAAAAACGCTTGGATTAAATATAATCCAAAAGAAATTATTGCTTTAGCAATGGATCCTAATAATGGCGAAATATTAGCAATAGGTAATCGTCCGACTTATGATAATAATAATTATTCTGATTACAATCCGGAAATTTATAATCGTACTTTAGCGGTTTTTTCCTCTTTTGAGCCTGGTTCAACTTTTAAAGCCATAACTTTTGCAAGTGCTCTAGATGCTGGAGTAATAGATATGGATAAAGATTATTATTACGATAAGGGTTATGAAATCGTGGGCGGAGCAAGAATTAAATCTTGGAAAAAAGGCGGACATGGTTTACAAACATTTTTAGAAGTTTTACAAAATTCTTCTAACCCAGGATTTGTAGAAATTGCCCGTCGAATGGGTAAAGATCGATTATATGGCTATTATAAAGATTTTGGAGTAGGCGAAAAAACTGGCGTTGATATCTCAGGAGAATCAAAAGGTATCATGTTTAATTATGATAAATATGGAGTTTTAGAACAAGCCACTAGCGCATTTGGGCAAGGAGTATCAGTAACCGCTATTCAATTAGCAAGTATGTTTTCTGCTACCATTAATGGAGGGTATTTATATACTCCGCATATTGCTAAATCGATATCATCGGGATTTTCTAATGAAATTGTTTATACTTTTCCTAATGAGCCGAAAAGACAAGTAATAAAAAAAGAAACTAGTGATTTAATGCGGAGAGCTTTAGAATGCGTCGTGGCTTTAGGATCTGGTAAAAAAGCTTATTTAGATGGGTATCGCGTTGGAGGAAAAACAGGTACCGCCCAAATTGCCGAAAATGGCGTTTATCAAAAAGGAAGATATGTGCTTTCTTTTATTGCTTGTGCGCCTATGGATAATCCTAAGGTTGTTGTTTATTTTGCTATGCGTGAACCACATAACACTATTCAATATGGCGGAACAACAATTGGTCCAATTATTCAAACCATTTTAGCGGAAACTTTACCAATTTTAAAAGTTAGTAAAAGAGAATCACCAATTGAACGCACTTATACCTGGATGGATGTTAAATCATA
This sequence comes from uncultured Mollicutes bacterium, assembly GCA_900549975.1. Classification (GTDB taxonomy): domain Bacteria; phylum Bacillota_I; class Bacilli_A; order RFN20; family CAG-826; genus RUG131. The sequence continues at coordinate 2,988 of URQK01000038.1, read as the reverse complement.
TGTTGTTGATAATTACATAGGAAAAAGTAAGGAAGAAATAAAATCAAAATATTTTAAATTTGTTTATTTTGGTGAAGGAAATAAAGTAATTGATCAAGAACCTAAAGAAGGAGAACACTTAAAAGAAGGTTCAACCATTATGATTTTATTAGGAGATTAGCGTATGAAAATTAAACATGCTTTAGCATTTTTTAACATATCAAGTAATGATGAAAGAAGAGCAAGAAATTTAGTTATTGATTCAAGAAAAATGAAACCAAATTCTATTTTTATTGCTATTGATAAAGGAATTAATTTTATTAATAAGTTAAAAATAAAACCATTAATAATTTTATCAAATGTCGACTTGCCTGGTGTTTATTATGTTTCAAATTTAAAAGAACAATTAGGATATTTTGCTAATTTCTTTTATAAGATTAAATCAAATAAACCGCATCTAATCGGCATTATTGGCACAAATGGAAAAACAAGCGTAGCAACGATTTTACATAATTTGTTACCTAAATCAATGGTAGTTACGACTTTGAAAAATCTTAAAGATTCCTTTGTAAGTGTGAATACTACCCCGAATGCAATTGAACTCGCTAATGATATAGTTCTAGCAAGAAAAAGAAAAAAGCATTTTTTAATTTTAGAAGTGTCATCGATTGGTATCAAAGAAGGACGAGTAAATGGATTTGATTTTGATTATTTGATTTTTACTAATTTAACTAGCGACCATCTTGATTATCATAAGACTTTAAAAGATTATCAAGATACAAAATTAAATTTTATTAATAACTCCCATGCTTTATTAGTTGCTAATTATTTAGATAAATTTGGAAAAGAATTATGTGATAAAAGAAGTAATACCATTAGTTATTCTTTAAGTGAAGAACAAATAATTACTAGCAATATTAATAAAACAGTTTTTAAATTTAATGAACAAATAATTGAAACAAATTTAATTGGAAGATTTAATATTTTAAATTTATCTTCGGTCTTAACTTTATTAAGCGCAATAGGAAAAAGAATTGACTTAAGTAAAATAAGAAAATGCGAAACAGTAAAAGGAAGAATGGATGTAATTCATTTTTCACCTAATATCATTATTGATTATGCTCATACAAGCGTGGCGATGTTAAAAGCTATTAAAGAAATTAAAAGAATGACTAAAGGTAAATTATTCTTAATCTTTGGAGCGGGTGGCGAAAGAGATAAATCAAAACGTCAGGAATATGGAAATATTGCTTTAAAATATGCCGATTACATCATTTTAACTAATGACAATCCTCGTAATGAAGATCCTTATCAAATCATTAATGACATTATGGGAGAAAACAAAGATAAATTTCAAGTATGTATTTCTCGAAGTCGGGCAATTGAAAAAGCCATCAAACTATTAACTAAAGATGATTCCTTATTAATACTTGGCAAAGGACATGAAGATTATCAATTAGTGGAAAATCTTAAAATACCATACTCAGATTATAAGGAGGTTAAAAAATGGCTATAAATATCGAAATATTACTCCGATTCTTTCTTTCGTTTATCATTAGTTCTTTAACGTCAATGATGATTATTTGTTTTATTATTAAAAGCGAAAAAAAGAAACATTTAGGTCAAGCAATTCGAGAAGATATTGTTATGACGCATCAAAAGAAGCAAGGAACACCCACTATGGGAGGGCTAGGAGTAGTGGGCGGAGCAATAGTGGGTACTTTAATTAATTACCACTATTTATCTTATAAAATATTAATTGCTTTAGCGTTAATTGTTAGTTTCTGTCTTATCGGTTTTATCGATGATTATAAAAAGATTAAATATAAAGACGCTAAAGGACTTAGTGCTTCTTTACGTTTTTCTTTAGAAGTAATATTAAGTATTATTGCTTTAATTTTATTAAATTATGATGATAAAACAATGTGGATTTTACATTTAGCTAATAATTATATTTATTTAGGACCATTATTTGTAGTTCTAATTATTTTTATGATTGTCGGTGCCACAAACGCTGTTAATATGACTGATGGCCTTGATGGTTTAGCGGGCGGCTTATTAATTCTTGCTTATTTACCATTCTTATTAGTAGCTTTAAAAACTAACGAATATGGTATTGCTTTTTTAATAACGAGTTTTATTGGCGGTAATGTTGGCTTTCTTAAATATAACGGACATCCAGCCCAAATATTTATGGGTGATGCTGGGAGTTTGGCTAATGGTTGCTTCATTGCTTTAATTGCTTTTATGCTTAATTCTGAATACTTACTTGTTATTAGTGGACTCGTCTTTATAATTGAGACTTTATCGGTAATTATTCAAGTTGTTTATTTTAAATTAACTAAAAAGCGTGTGTTTAAAATGGCACCACTACATCATCATTTTGAGTTATGTGGCTTAAAAGAATACCAAGTCGTTAATATGTTTTATTTAGTAGGCTTTATCATGAGCTTTATTGCCATGATTGTGGGTGATTTATTATGAAAAAATGTTTGATTCTAGGATTTAAAAAAAGTGGCCAAGCTGCTTATAAAGTATTAAAAAATAAGTATGATATTTATGTAATAGAAGACAATTTAGAATTACCAAAAAACATAAAAAAAATCGATGAAAATTATTTAAAAAATAATTTACCTTTATTTGATTTAACAATTATTAGTCCAGGATTTGATAAATCAAAAGAAATATATCCTTTAATTAAAGTAATGTCTCGTGAAATAATTTCCGAAATTGAATTAGGATATCGTCTTTTAAAAGATAAAAACATTAAGATAATTGCCGTGACTGGGTCAAATGGAAAAACAACAACCGTTAGCCTAATTGATAAAATGCTTAAATCAATTAATATTACAACTTATTTATTAGGGAATATTGGTGAGCCATTGTGTGAACATGTTCAAGAAATTAAAAATAATTCAGTTGTGATTTTAGAATTATCTTCTTTTCAATTAGAAGATATTAAGGATTTTAAAAGTGATATTAATGTAATTACAAATATTACCCCAAATC
>URQK01000037.1 GCA_900549975.1 uncultured Mollicutes bacterium | reverse complement strand
CTAGACACATTAAATAGAATAATACTTTCTAAAATAATAGTAAAGATTAAAAAAAATAAAATTGTTAATCGCTTACAATGTTAACTATTTAGTTAATAGTTCTAGATAATACTTAAAAAATTACTTATAATATAAATAGTTCAAGGGGTGAAATTATGAGCTTTGACTTAAATGAATTTCTATATGGACAATCGATTACCGCTTACGAGTATTTTGGCGCCCATAGAGTAGTTAAAGATGGTGTTGAAGGAGTAGTATTTCGTTTATATGCTCCACTAGCTAGAGATGTTTCTGTTATTGGTGATTTTAATAATTGGGATGTTACAAGCAATAAAATGGAACGCATTGATCCAAATGGCATATTTGAAACATTTGTACCGGGATTAAAAGACTACATGAATTATAAGTTTCATTTCCTGAATGCTAAAAATATTTATGTAGATAAGAGTGACCCATATGCATTTTTTAGTGAATTAAGACCTTTAAGTGCATCAAGAATTTTTGATTATGGCGATTTTGCTTGGCATGATCAAAAGCATATGAAGCAAAGAAATAGATATTTTGCCCGACCATTATCAATTTATGAACTTCACTTAGGCTCATGGCTTGGTAAAAAAGATAACCGCTTTTTATCTTATGAAGAAGTCGCGGATTATCTTATTGCATATTGTTTAGAACATGGATTTAATGCTGTTGAAATAATGCCAGTTACTCAATATCCATTTGATGGTTCTTGGGGATATCAAGCAACCGGATTTTATTCTGTTGATTCAAGATATGGTAATCCAAAGCAATTAATGTCATTTATTGATCGTATGCACTGCGCTGGTATTGCTGTCATACTTGATTTTGTTTTAGTTCATTTTGCTATTGATAACTATGGCTTAATTGAATTTGATGGAAGCAGAATGTATGAATATAATTCCGAAGAAAATGCTTTTTCTCAATGGGGTAGTGCCTTGTTTGATTTAGGCAAAGATCCCGTACGTTCATTTTTAATGAGCGCTGTTAATTATTTCTTAACTATTTTCCATTTTGATGGTGTAAGATTTGACGCTATTAGCAATGTTATTTATTGGCATGGTAATTCTAATAAAGGCATTAATGATGGCGCAATTGAATTTATTAAAAGATTAACAGGAAAACTTCATTATGCTCATAATGATATTATCTTAATTGCAGAAGACTCATCAGCGTATAAAGGAGTTACTGCTCCACTTGAAAATGGTGGATTAGGATTTGATTATAAATGGGACTTAGGTTGGATGAATGATACGTTAAAGTATTATGCTTTAGATCCAATTTATCGTAAATATCATCATAACTTAATTACTTTCTCAATGGCTTACTTTTTTTCAGAAAATTTCTTGCTTCCATTATCACATGATGAAGTAGTACATGGAAAAGGTACAATCATTAATAAAATTAATGGTGATTATTATGCCAAGTTTGCTCAATTAAGAAACCTATATACTTATATGTGGGCTCATCCAGGTAAAAAACTTAATTTCATGGGTAATGAACTAGCGTCTTTTGATGAGTGGAATGAAAATAAATCATTGCCTTGGAATTTAAAAAGATATCCCGCTCATGACTCAATTAGTAGAATGATACGTGATTTAAATCTTATCTATGCTCATGAAAAGGCAATGTATATGGATGAGTATAATCCAAGTCGCTATGCTTGGACTTTAGTAGATAATAATGAACAAAGCGTCTTTGCGTTTATAAGAACTTATAACAATGACACATTATTATTCGTTTTCAATATGACACCAAATTATTATGAAGTGTATGATGTTCCGACTTATGTTCCGGGAACGTATACTGAGATATTTAATAGTGATAAAGATGTTTATGGTGGTAAAAACCAATACAATGGTTTAAAATTAAAAACTAGTGTGGGTGGTCCAGAAGGTCGACCATATCACATTACAATAAAATTAGGTAGTTTTGCGGCAATGATATTTAAATGTGTTACCCGTAGAAGAAAGGTTAGTTAGTATGTTTAATAATGTAAAAGAATTTAAAGAAGAATTTCAAAGAAGATTACTTGATAAATATTGTGTAACAATCGATGAATCACATATATTCGAACGTTACGATATTTTAGGAGAAATGGTGCGTGACTACGCAAGTAGAGACTGGCGCAGCACTCGTGAAAAGGTTTTAAGAACTGGTAAAAAACAACTTATTTATTTTTCAATGGAATTTCTAATTGGTCGTTTATTAGTAAATAATTTACAAAATTTAGGAATTTATGAAGTTGTTAAAGATGGATTAAATGACTTAGGAATTAATATCCATGAATTAGAAGAACAAGAAACTGATGCTGGACTTGGTAATGGTGGTTTAGGAAGACTTGCGGCTTGCTTTTTAGATTCTACCGCATCTTTAGGATATCCAGTTATTGGTAACTGCATACGTTATGAATATGGTTTCTTTAAGCAAGTTATTATTGATGGAAAACAAGTAGAAGTTCCTGATCAATGGCTTGCTAAATCGAATGTTTGGGAAGTTAAAAAGCCTAAACACGCAGTTGAAGTAAAATTTTATGGTCATCCAGAATGCTATTATGATGAAAAAGGAGAATTACGTAATAGAACCGCAGATGCAATTGTTGTAAAAGCTATGCCTTATGATATTTCTGTTATTGGCTATCGTAATAAAGTAGTTAATACATTACGTGTTTGGTCAGCGGAACCAAGTGATGAACATTTACCAATGGATGAAAAGTTTACTGATTATTTATCAGCTTTAAAAGAATTATGCCATGGCTTATATCCAGATGATTCTACAGAACACGGACGTATTTTACGCTTAAGACAACAATATTTCCTTGTTTCAGCGGGATTGCAATCGGCAATGCGTGAACATTTAAGACTTTATGGCACATTAGATAATTTCTATGAAAAATACAATTTCCAATTAAATGATACACATCCAATTTTAGCTATTCCAGAAATGATGCGTTTATTAATGGATGAATATAATTATGGTTGGGATGATGCTTGGTATCAAGTAACTCACGCCATGGCATATACAAATCATACTGTTATGGCGGAGGCTTTAGAAAAATGGCCAATAAATTATGTTCAACATTTAATTCCACGTTGCTATATGATTATTGAAGAAATTAATCGTCGTTTTATGATTCGTTTAAATGAATTGCATATTAGTGGCGATATGAAGAATCGTTTATCAATTATTAGAGATGGTATGATTCATATGACAAGCTTAGCACTTGTAACTTGCTACAGTATTAATGGTGTTGCAGCTTTACATACTCAAATTCTTGAAAGTTCAACATTCAAAGATTTTTATCAAATTATGCCAGAAAAATTTAACAATAAGACAAATGGTATTACTCATCGTCGTTGGTTCTTATATGCTAATCCAAAGATGGCTAATGAAGTTACAAAATATATAAGTGATTCTTGGATATTAAATCCAGAAGATTTAACAAAATTAATGACTTATGTTGATAATGAAGATTTAAAATCCAGATATTATGAAATTAAATTAGAAAATAAAGTCAAATTAGCGGAATACGTGGAAGAACATAATCATATTGAACTTAATGTTAATTCAATATTTGATGTTCAAATTAAAAGATTACATGCTTATAAACGTCAATTATTAAACGTTTTCCATATTATTTATTTATATTTTAAACTCAAAACTGATCCAAATTTCAAAATGTATCCTCATACATTTATCTTTGGTGCAAAAGCGGCACCAAGCTATGCTTATGCTAAGAAGATTATTGAATTAATTTTAGCGGTTGCTAAAGTTATTAATAATGATCCAGTTATTAGTCAATCTATTAAAGTGGTGTTTATTGAAAACTATGGTGTTACTCTTGCTGAAAAAATTATTCCTGCCGCGGATGTTAGTGAACAAATTTCTACAGCCGGAAAAGAAGCAAGCGGTACATCCAATATGAAATTTATGATGAATGGCGCAATTACATTAGGTACATTAGATGGCGCTAATGTAGAAATTAGTGAACGTGTTGGCGATGAAAACTGTGTGATTTTTGGTTTAAAAGATTATGAAGTTAATGAATTACGTAACGCTCATACTTATAATCCTTGGGATTATTATAACCAAGATCCATTTATTAAACGTATTTTAGATTCTTTAACTGATGGGACATGGGATGAAGATAAAGATCGCTTTAGAATGATTTTTGATGAAGTAATGTATCATAATGATGAATACTTTATTTTAAAAGATTTTGCAAGCTATGTTGAAGCTTCAAAATTAGTGGAAGAATTATATCAAGATAAGTCTAAATGGGCTAAGATGGCTTTAATTAATATTGCTCAATCAGGATATTTCTCAAGTGATCGTACTATTAGTGAATACGCAAAAGATATTTGGCATTTAAAAAAGGTAAATGATAATGAATAAAAGTTCGCTTAAACTTTTAAAAGAATTAACTGAACTTAATGGCATTTCTGGCTTTGAAAATGATGTTCGTGAATATATTAAAAATGAATTAAAAGATATTTGCACGAGTATTACTACAGATAACTTGGGTTCACTAATTTGTGAACTTAAAACTGATGAAACAAAGCCATTAATTATGTTTACTGCTCATATGGATGAAGTAGGATTTTTAGTTAATTCTATCTTAGATAATGGAATGATTCGTCTTAAACCAGTAGGTGGTTGGTGGAGTCATGTCTTGTTAGCGCAAGAAATGGTTGTTACTAATCATAAACATCAAGAATTTATTGGTGTTATTGGGGCTGAGCCACCTCATGGCTTAACTCGCGAACAAAAAAATCAAGTTTTACCAATTAATACGCTTTACTTAGATATGGGAGTAAGTTCAAAGCAAGATATTTTAGACTTGGGTATCAATATTGGTGACCCAATTACCCCTTTAACTAAATTCCGTGTTTTGAATGATCATAAAACACTTTTAGGAAAAGCATTTGATAATCGTCTTAGTGTGGCAATTATTATTGATTTATTTAAGACTATTAAAAAGTTAGGTGTACTGGCAAATGTTGTTTTTGTAGCCTCAACCCAAGAAGAAATAGGTTGCCGTGGAGCAAAAACATCAACATATAAAGTTGAACCTGATATCGGTTTTGCTATTGATGTCACCGAAAGTTATGACACTCCAGGCGCGGAAAATAATCCTTCTAGACTAGGAACTGGTCCTGCATTAGCGTTGATGGACGGAGCATCCATATCGCATCGTGGACTATTTGATTTAGTAGAAGAAGTTGCAAAAAGAAAATCTATTCCTTACACTTACGACCTATGCGTATTTGGTGGAACAGATTCTAGTGAAATTCATAAAACAAAAATGGGAATTATTAATATGACATTATCAATTCCTTGCCGATATTTCCATTCCCATACTTCTTTAGTTCATAAAGATGATTTTGATAACACGAAAAAACTATTACTTAATTTAATCAAAGTCATTGATAGTGACAAATTGCAAATGCTTAAAGAAAGTAAATATTTATAGAACACTTCAATCGAAGTGTTTTTAATTAAATTTACTTGCAAAAAAGAAAATTGCTACGCCAACAAAGGCGATAGCTAATAAAGTGGAAAATATGCCAACAACTAAATCAAAATAACGGTATTTGCTATAATCATTTATTTCTTTAATGGCATTTTCGTTTATATTTTCATTTTTATTTTTATTTAATTTTCTAACCGCTAAAGAACCTAATGATCCAGAAACAAACATTTTAAAGCCAAAGATGGCATAGATAATATTAGTTTCTAATACGCCAAAGAATAAACCAACAAATAAAATAAAAGCAAGCGCTCCACCTACAATTGTTTGATTAAATACATTAAGAGACCAGTTTTCCACAAATAGTGTTCCGACATTTAAACCACTTAAAATAATGATTATAAATATGCGACCAAACCAACCGCTTTTTTGGTAACGCTGTGCATCTTTATAATGTCTTTCATTAAAACTTAATAGCCAAGTTATAAATTGCATTTTATCATTCCTTTCCTTTGTGACATTAAGTAATCTACAAATTCATAATAACAATTTTTTTTAAATACGAAAAGAAGAAATTATAAATATGGAAAAATTGCAAATGATAATTATGTAAATATATTTTATTTAAAGTATTAAACTCGAATATTTTTCCTTATTATGTAAACAAAACTAATAAAAATATCTTTATTAAAAAATTTTAGCATGCTAAGTATAAAATATATCAATTTTGCATAATTTTTTTAGTTTTAAAGTTGTTTTAATTTTTTTTGAGTGTATAATTTAATTGTATTAAAAAATAGATAGGCGGTGCTTTATGGCAAGAAAACCAATGTATGATGGTGGCACAAAAAACAAAATGATTGAAGTAGCAACTGAGTTGTTTTTTGAAAATGGGTATGATGGAACTAGTATTCGTAGTATTGTAAGAGGAGTCGGTTGTGAAATAGGCTTATTCTATTATTACTATGAAACAAAAGATGCATTATTTAGTGATGTGTTAGAAACATTCTTAAATCAGTATCATCGTGGATTTAAAAGAGTGGTAAAAATGGCAAAAGAAGATCCAGATCATGCAGTTTACCATTTCTTCCGTTATTTAAAGATGATTGTTAAGAAATTTAGAGTAAAATACGATAAAAAAATGCATCGTACAGTAAGACTTGCAATTCGTGAACAAGTATTACAAGTAATTGAACCATATTTCGAACAAATTATTGAAATATTAATAGAAAATGGTGCAAAACCAAAGCTTGATACAAAAACAGCAGCAAGATTCTTAACTTATGGTCTTGGTAGTTTAACAATTCATGAAACTAATGAATGGGTTGAAGAGACTTCGAATAACTTAAATAATATTATCCATGATATTTTAGGATTTGAACCTAAGGAAGACTAATTTTTAATAGGCGTCTTAGTTTTTAATAAATGTAATAAATCATCAATTTGATTTTCATTAAAAACTATAACACCTATTTTTTTTAATGCTTCTGCGGTTACTCCGCTTTTATTAATTAAAGTATGACTAAAAGTACCATCATAAATAAAATCATTTCCGCATGATGGACTTTTACTTTTTAATAAAGCATATTTAATATGATTGTTTTTAGCTATGTTTATTGCTATATCTTTACCTAACTCATAATTTTTAGTGACATCTAAACCAATTTGATTTATTACTTTATCATTTTTTCTTTCACTAGGCACGCGAGGAATAGGCAATCCACCCATAACTTCAGGACAAATAGGAACAAACTCAATATATTTAGCAATTTCACTAGTATCAATTTTATTGTTTTTTCCATTGTATTTAACATTTTTACCAAGTAAGCAAGCACTAATAAGAAGTTTTTCCATAATATCACCACTTAAATATTAACATATTCGCAATAAACATTTAAAAAAATGTTTAAATTTTATATAATCTTAGTTAGGTGAGATTTATGGTTGATTATGTATTTGAGTATAAAGGAAAAAATTATCAAGTTAAATTTGTATTAAATAAAAGAAGTATGCGTCGAGTTTCTTTTAAAATTGTTGATAATAATATTGTTTGTTATGCTCACCCTTTATCAAGTTATAATTCTTTAGTTAAAATAATTGAACAACATAAATTGTCATTAGTGCATATGTATGATCGTAACCAACAAAGTAGTGAAGATTATATTTATATTTTTGGAGAAAAATTGCCAATTACATTTCAAAATAATATTTATTCTATTTCTGGATATGGAAGCTATAAAAACGAAATAGAAAAAGAACGTCTTTTAGCAAGATTATTAAATCGCTATATTGATTCAAGATTTTATACTTTAGAAAAACTTATGAATGTCAAAAGAGATTATAAATTTATAATTCGTAAAATGAAAACAAGATATGGCACTAATTCAATACGTACAAATCGAATTACTTTTTCTTTAGAATTAATTCATTTTTCATCAGAAATAATAGATTCTGTTATTATTCACGAATTAGCGCATGATTTTTATCGAGATCATTCCATAAGATTTTATAATGTTGTTTATCAATATTGCCCAAATTACGATATTCTAAGAAATAAAATGGTAAAAGGAGAATTTAAATAATGATTCAATATATAACAAGTAAAACTAATAATCGTATCAAAGATTTATTACGCTTAAGACAAAATAAAAATCGCGAAGAAAGTAAACTATTTTTCGTTGAAGGTTTTCATATGCTTGAAATGGCTAGTGAAGCAAATATAATAAAAGAAGTATATACTACTAAAGAACTTGATATTGATAAAAACATTCCTCAATTTATCATAACTAATGAAATATTAGATAAAATTTCTTCTTCCATTAACGCTCAAGGAGTAGTGGTGGTTTGTCACTATCTTAAAGAAAAACCAATTACAAGTAATAAAATTATATATTTAGATAACATATCTGATCCAGGTAATTTAGGAACAATTTTAAGAACTGCTTTAGCATTTAATTATTTAGATGTTATTATGAGCCCTAATTGTGTTTCTTTATATAATGATAAGTCACTTAGTGCAACGCAAGGTGCAATATTTAAATTAAATATCATTGTTAAAGATATCGATTACCTAAAAGAATTAAAAAAAGATTATAAAATAATTGCTACTAGTTTAAAAAACTCAGTAGATATTACAAGTGTTCCAAAATATGAAAAGTGCATTTTAGTATTTGGTAACGAAGGAAAAGGAGTAAGAGAAGAAATACTTAATATTTCTGATGTTAATGTTATTATACCAATTAAAAATATTGATTCACTTAATGTTGGTGTAGCTAGTGGTATAGTTATGTTTTATGAATCTAACTAGTTCATACTTAATATTAAAGATTATTGCGCAATCAAGTTAGTTGCAACTAATTTAACAAAGTGATAATCTATTTATGGTGATGAATTATGAGTGATTTTTTAAAAGCAACAATCGGAATATTAATTCCTTTTATTGGAACAACATTAGGATCAGCTTTTGTTTTCTTTTTAAAGAAAGACATGAATCCTAAAATGCAAAAAGCTTTATTAGGCTTTGCTTCTGGTGTTATGATTGCGGCATCCGTTTGGTCGCTTTTAATACCAGCAATTGAAATGTCATCTAATTTAAAAATCCAGTGGCTACCCGCTGCGATTGGATTTTTATTAGGTATGGGATTTTTGTTAGTTCTTGATACTATTATTCCGCATTTACATGTTAATAATGATAAACCAGAAGGAAAACCTTCGCACTTAAATAAATCATTTATGTTAATTCTTGCTGTAACTCTTCATAATATTCCAGAAGGTATGGCAGTAGGAGTTGTTTTAGCAGGTATGTTAAGTGGAACAACTAGTATTACTATGATGGGAGCATTTGCTTTAGCCATAGGTATTGCTATACAAAACGTGCCAGAAGGAGCAATTATATCTACGCCATTATTAGGCTCAGGATGTACAAAGAAAAAAGCGTTCCTTTATGGAACACTTTCCGGAATTGTTGAACCGATTGGTGCGATTATCACAATACTTTTAACTTCACTTATTACTCCAGCTTTACCTTATATTTTGTCATTTGCGGCAGGTGCCATGATTTATGTAGTAGTGGAAGAACTAATACCAGAAACACAAAGTGGTGATCATTCTAATATTGGCACAATGGGTGTGGCAATCGGTTTTGCCCTTATGATGATATTAGATATTGCTTTAGGCTAAATTTATAATAATCTTTAAAGCATTTAGCATAATGATTAACTTAACAAAAATAACAAGGATAAGCCGTTTCTATTAAAGAAATATTACTATTAAATCAATGCTTTTTTAATGGATACATCATAAAAAAAGTAGAAGGAGTCATAAGAAAGTTCTTTTTATGTATAAAAAAACTTGATTGTTTATCTTTTTTGTTTACAAACAAAAAACAAAGTTATATTATAACTATGTTAGTTATAACTAACCAATAGAATCAAGGTGTTCTTATGAAAGTAATCGCAGAAAAAATAACCCCCTTGGAATAAGATATATTATTTTATTATCTCCACTAATATTTTTCTTCATTTTATCAACCTTAGGCACTTTGATAACTTTGCTATTTTTATTTTTTAATTTACTTACTTAAGAAATGCTTGCTCTTCAAAATGTACAATTATATAAATATAGTAAAGCGCCAGACGTATGTATTGGTATTGATAATAAATTAACGGATATTATCAATAACTGGTAAATCGTGGATAAAGTTTCGACTTTCCAATAAAAAACCAAAAGCCGCGGTTTTCAAATACTTAAAATCAGTAATTATTTTGTTCTCTAGGCTTCTTTTTATCATCTGGTAAATCATAAGATAATTCAATAATTTCATCAGCTTCAGGATAATATTTTAGAATTTCTTCATAGCTAGAAGGAGTGACATATTGGGCATTAGAAATATTTTCTTCTAAAACATATTTTAATAAATCATAAGCCATAATCATCGCATTTTCATAACTATCTCCACAAGTTACAGCGCCGATGATATTCGGAATCTTAACATTATAATAAGTACTATTTTCTTCTTTTTTTAATGTGGCATAAAAGTGATAATGCATAATTAATTTTTTGAACCTCTAAATTTTTCTAGTCTATTATTAACATCTAAATAAATTTCATCATGGGTTTCTTTATAAACTTCGTTAGTGTCATTCATTAAATAATCTAAAGATTTTAATAAATATTCTTCCTCTTGTTTAGGGTCATTCATTGCTTCATAAACGGTAGCAATATAACTAGCAAACAATGCAGAATAAATATCAGAAGTAGGCTCATCATCATAATTACCAGCTTCTTTATCTTCAAGATAATTTTTTGTTGCGCCAAGCGCACTATTGAAGTCTTTTAAATCAAAACACACTTTAAAAAATTTATTTGTTAAATCTGCTAGCATTTGATTACAACCTATAAAATCATGGTAGTAACAATGTTCAAGTCCGTTAATTAAAACAACTTTTGCTACTTCAAGATTACCAATCTCATAATTTAATGATCCTGATTCTAAAGCATATTTTGCAAGACGTTGATATTTAGAACTATTATCACTCATTTTTAAAGTGAGTTCATAAGCTTTATCATAGTTATTGATAGCTTCGACATAATCACCTAGTCCCTCTAAAGCAAGACCAAGTGATAAATGAGCTTGGCTAACGATATCATATTCTAAATCATTCTTTGGATTATCAATTAAATCAAAAATATAGCACGCTAATTTCTCAACTTCATCATAATGTTTTATTAATACATGTGTGTTGCACATCGTATTTAAAAACAAGACATAATCCATTTGGTATCTTTTTAGTTTCTCTCTAGGTAATTTATTTAAATAATCTAATAAAGCAGTTCCGCATTTAATTGATTCTTCATAGGCACCAACGGCGTTAAGAATATTAGTGTTAATAGCGTATATATTAATTAATAAATCATAAGGGAAATTTTCTAAATCTTTTACTAATAGTTTTTTAGCGGAGTCTAACGCAATATCTGATGCTTTTAAGGCAAGTTCATAGTCTTTTTGCATAAAAGTGATAGATGCTAAACGCCACCATAAACGTGAGTTAGTTTCTAAAATGTATTCTTCATCATCACCTTGATAAGTATCTAACATTTTAAGCATATGGACAATGGAATTTTGGGCATCTTTTAAATTGTTTTCTTCAATAAGACTAGAAACTACAACACTAGATAACCCAAAAACTATTTCTTTTTCACTATCAGAAATTGTTCTTTTTGGGTAATTTTGAATAACATAATTAACAAATTTATTGCGAATGAATACAAGTCTGTCTCTCGATATTTTACTTTCTCTTTTAATGGCTTCTACTTCATAAAGAATAGAAGTTTGTTTATCATCATCAAGACTATCAAAGTTTTTTAAATTATATACTAACTCATATAAAGGAAGAGATCTTAAAGCAGCCTCGGCATTTTCTTTACCTAGTTCCTTAGCTTTTAAAAAATATTCTTTGGCTTTGTTAAAATCAGGCTCCACATCATCAAATCCATCACGATAGGAAACCGCTAAATTAAAATAGGCACCAGGATGATTACCTTTAATAGCTTTTTCATAATATTCAACAGCTTTAGGAATATCTTTATTTACTCCTAATTCAAAAGCATAGCAATTACCTAATTTAAATAATAAGTCAGAATCATTAAAATGCTCAGCTTTCTTTAAATAATAGAAAGCTTTCTTTCCTGCCTCTTTATCTTTAGTTAACCAATAATAATGTCCTGAAACTTTTTTTAATGCTTCAAAATCACCATTTTCAGCCATTCTTTCTAATTCTTCAAGATTATCAATTTTTTCTTTCTCCATAAGTTAATACCTCACTAGCAATATAATATCACGATAGTTTATGAAATAAAACAATTAAAATTTGACATAACTATATTTATAAGATAATATAATAAATGAACAATCGTTCATTAATTAGGAGACACTATGCTGAATGAAGAAAACAAACTAAAAAAGAAGCAAGAAATTATGGTAAAGTGCTTTGATTGTTATGCTAAACATGGTTTAGCCGGAACAGGCATTAACTTACTAGCAAAATCTTGTAATATGTCCAAAGGTAACATCTATATTTATTTTGATAATTTAGATCAATTAATTATTGAGTCTACGGCGTATGTCATGGAAAAAGTAGAAGATGATTTCATGGCTTTAGCGCCTACTTCACTTGAAGATGTTAATCGTTTCTTAGATGAAGTGCCTTATTGGACTAAAAATAAGCATGGTGATAAATATCGCCTTATGTATCAAGTCTATACGCATCCGAAATATTATTTAGAAGGAAAAAAGTTTTTTGAAGGAGTTAGCAAAAGATATCAAGAGTATGCTAAAAAACTTGAAAGTGTTATCGGAATTAGTAGCGATATATTAACTCCATTAATATTTATCTTTGTTCGCGCATCAGTTCATTACGCTTTATTTGAAGATGAATATTATTTAAAATCACAAATCACTAAAATTAGCCGTTTCTGCATTTTTAAAATAGGAGGAAAAATTATGTTAAATGCAAAATTTAGACTAACGACGTTATTAGTTTTATTGGGGACATGTAGTGTTATTTCTGCGTGTAATTCAAATAAAACAAGCAATAGTGGCTCAACAAATACTTCCCAATCATCTAGTGTAAGTATATCCACAGGGAATAATGAAAAAGAAGTGTATGCAAAATTCTATAATGCTTTGAAAAACACCTATGAATATGAGGGTGATTATTATACGGAATTTGTTCGAACAAGTGATGGATATAAAGAAGAAACAATTGAAACAATTGGAGATGGTAATAAATTCTATTATGAAAACAGATCTTATAAAGATAGTGAAAGCGGATATGTTTTGACTTACAAAACAATTGAAGCGGTGGTTTCAAAAGATAATCGCTATGTGTCTTATGAAGAACGTGGCATAGAAGAAATCAATAAATCTGCCAAATATATAAGCGAAAATGCTATAAAAAAATACACTAATTATAGTCCGTCCTCTCTTTATGAAGATACTATTTTGATGGGTTTAATGGAAACATCCGATATAGACAAAATAGGAGACATTATTAAAAAGTACGGTAGTGGTAATCATTTAGTTTATGACAAACATAGTATTATATTTGATCAATCGGTAGTTACTTTAACTATTGACTTTAATGTTGACTTAAAAGGAGAAGAAGAAGCTGAATCAATTGAATACGCCAAACAAAAAGATACTATGTCTTTTACTATTAACGATGATAAAGTAAGTTCATTTAAAACCAAAACTGAAATTGAATATAAAACAAAAACAGAAGAAAAACCAATTATAAGCATTTATGAATTCAATTATGATGTTGAATATAGTTATAAAAGTGGCTTATTAGATAAAATATCTTTAGATGGTATCGAGATACAAGCAGAAACCGCCCTAATATTATTTTATTATGGCGATTATCAATTAAGAAGTGTTTATTATTCCGAAGTTGGTAAGCCTATTAACTATATATTTGATAATTATTTCTTTAATGGTGATGGGTTTTATGGCTATGACATGAATAGTGGTATTATCGAATTTTATTTAGATGAAGAATTTAAAGTAAAATACACTAATCAACCATTGCCAAGCGATGAATTAAGACTATATATAAAAATAACTG
>URQK01000036.1 GCA_900549975.1 uncultured Mollicutes bacterium | reverse complement strand
AACAGCAATGCTACTCAGGCTGAGTCGCCCCTATAGTTATGACCCGCGCCCAATAAGCAAAAAAGCCTAAAAAATCAGATATCCTAACCAATCGTCGTGTCAAACCAAAAGGAAGGACAAAATAGAAATGGGAAAATATACTATATTGGGATATGACGCAATGATAACATT
The DNA here is from genome assembly GCA_900549975.1 of uncultured Mollicutes bacterium. Taxonomy (GTDB): domain Bacteria; phylum Bacillota_I; class Bacilli_A; order RFN20; family CAG-826; genus RUG131. The sequence goes on along the minus strand of URQK01000036.1, from coordinate 14,426 downwards.
CCAATGATAGGATTCGGCAGGACATAGGATGAATTTTTGTATAGATGAAAAGACAGAATGGGAGGAAAAAAGATGCGTGTAGGTATGGGATATGATGTGCATAGATTAGTAGAGGATAGGGAACTGATCTTAGGTGGTGTAACGATACCGTATGAGAAAGGACTGCTCGGTCATTCCGATGCAGATGTGCTTTTACATGCGATCATGGATGCATTGCTTGGAGCAGCGGCACTTGGAGATATCGGGAAGCATTTTCCGGATACCGATGATCAGTATAAGGGGATTTCCAGTATTGCTTTATTAGAAAAGGTTGCTAAGCTTTTGGAAAAAGAATGCTATATGATTGAAAACATTGATGCGACGATCATTGCACAACAGCCAAAGATGCGTCCTTATATTGAGCAGATGGAAGAAAATATTGCCAATGCACTTGGAATTGAAAAGAATCGTGTGAATGTGAAGGCAACGACAGAAGAAGGCCTTGGTTTTACCGGTCAGAAAGAAGGAATATCTTCACAGGCAATCTGTTCGATCTCATCAATGTATGAGCATATGTCATCAGATATGGCAGCACCACAGACCGGATGCAATGGCTGTAGTGGCTGCCGGAGAGTGTAATACATTATAGCTTGATTCCCTGTAATAATTTTGCGAAGGGACTTTCATCGTGCGATTCTTCGGAATCGGCACTGTATTCTTCCGGAATATCGAAAGTCTCTTCTTCTGTGTCCGGTTCGTCTTCTTTTAATGCTTTGATGCTTAAAGAAATACGGTCACCTTCGATCTTTAGAATCTTTGCTTTGACTTTTTCACCCATTTTTAAGACTTCTTTTGGAGACTTGATAAATTTGTTCGTGATCTGTGAAATGTGACATAGGCCGGAAATATCTTCTCCGAGTGCGATAAAGACACCATAGGATTCCATTCGTTCAATCGTACCTTCTACGATATCACCAACCATCAGTCTGCCAATACGCAGGTTCTTCTCGGCTAATGCTTGTTCTTTTGCGATTGCTTTTGCTGATAGAACAAGTTTTTTATGTTCCGGTTCTACAGTTAAAATGACAGCTTCCACGGTCATGCCTACATAGCTGTCTGTATCCTCAACATAATTTAAGGCAAGTTTAGAAGCCGGAATAAAGGCACGTATCCCTTTTACAAAGCCGACAACACCTGCAGGGACTGCTTCTGTGATCTTTACAGAAAAGACTGTATGATCTTCAAAATCTTTTTGCAATTCATCCCAGACTAATTCATCATTGGCTGCTTTCATTGATAAGACGACATTGCCACTTGCACTTTCTGCATCAATAACCATTACTTTTACAATATCTCCGATATTCAGATCATTTTTGATCGAGAAGGAAGGATCGTGGCTGCATTCTTCCAGAGGAATCACGCCCTCTGTATAATATTGCAAGTCGACGGTTGCTTCTGTATCTGATATACCGATGATCGGTGCTTCTAAAATGTCGCCCTCTTTTAATACTTTAAAAGAACGGTTGATCTCGTCTTCAAAATCTTTCATGTTTTCTTCTGCCATAAGAACCTCCTTGTGTATAATATGTACTTTCGGTATCTTCTAAAAATGAATCCTTTTGGACGGATTTTTCTCGGAAGATTTCGAGAGGACAGGGATTTGTTATTTATTGTAAGCTTTTTTCTGTAGGAAAGCAATAACAGAACGGAATGGTAGGAAAGCATTTTTCTTTAATATAAAAAGGATACTGTAGGGGATCAATGCTTGATTGAATGCAAGAGAAGGTGGCTGCTACACACTTATTTCATAGAAAGGGTAAGGTAAAAAACAGGAAAAAGTATTTTATCGACAAAAGGCAGGGTTTATGATATCATCTATAGATGTAGGCTTATTTGCGGCAGCACAGGAGAAGAAAACCGGCGTTGCTATAGACGAATGTAAATGATTGGAGGAAAATGAGAATGGCTAAAATTCAGATGACGACACCTTTGGTAGAGATGGATGGAGATGAGATGACAAGAATCCTTTGGAAAATGATCAAGGATGAGCTGTTACTTCCGTTTGTTGATTTAAAGACAGAATATTATGATTTGGGATTAGAGCATCGTAATGAAACAGATGATCAGGTTACAATAGATTCGGCAGAGGCAACGAAGAAATATGGTGTAGCTGTTAAATGTGCAACGATCACACCAAACGCCGCAAGAATGACAGAATACAATTTAAAAGAAATGTGGAAGTCACCAAATGGCACGATCCGTGCTGCATTAGACGGAACAGTATTTCGTGCACCGATTCAGGTTAAGGGAATCGAACCTTGTGTAAAAAACTGGGAAAAACCGATCACATTAGCAAGACATGCCTATGGTGATGTTTATAAAAACACAGAGATCAAAGTTCCGGGTGCGGGAAAAGCAGAGTTAGTCTTTACAGCGGAAGATGGAACAGAAGTGCGTAAGACAATTCAGGAGTTTGACGGACCGGGTATCATTCAGGGCATACATAATACAGATAAATCAATTGCAAGCTTTGCAAGAGCATGCTTTGGTTATGCATTAGATACAAAACAGGATTTATGGTTTGCAACAAAAGATACGATCTCAAAGATCTATGACCATAATTTTAAAGATATTTTCCAGGATATCTATGATAAAGAATACAAAGAGAAATTCGAAGCAGCAGGTATCGAGTATTTCTATACTTTGATCGATGATGCGGTAGCTCGTGTTATGAAAGCAAAAGGTGGCTTTATCTGGGCTTGTAAGAACTACGATGGTGATGTTATGAGCGATATGGTATCTTCTGCATGCGGATCACTTGCTATGATGACATCTGTTCTGGTATCGCCAAGTGGTGTTTATGAATATGAAGCAGCACATGGAACTGTTCAGAGACATTATTACAAGCATCTGAAAGGCGAAGAGACATCTACAAACTCTGTAGCAACGATCTTTGCTTGGTCAGGAGCCCTCCGCAAGCGTGGTGAAATAGATCAGATCCCTGCACTTTGCGATTTTGCCGATAAGCTTGAGAAAGCAACATTAGGTACGATTGAATCAGGAAAGATGACAAAAGATCTGGCACTGATCACAAGCATGGAAAATGTTACGGTATTAAACAGCGAGAACTTTATCAAAGCAATTCGTGAGAATTTAGAGAAAATGATGTAATTATCCCGATAAAGCGAACACAGAATGGGTTATAAATGAGTGATTGCTTCATGTGGATAAGGAATAGCATTCATAATAAAGCAGAAATATATTGAGAAATAATACTTGCTAAGGCCACGCCCATAACATCAAGTTTACACACAATTACAAAGAAAAGATTTAAAGCGACATTAATAATACCTGAGCAAAGTAAAAAGATTAAAGGACGTCTTGTATTTCCCATTGCGCTAAATACTGCATTACCATAATTAAATGTGGCTAAAGCAGGCATACCTAACATATATATTCGTAAATAGTTTGTCGCGCCTTCAAAGAAAACATCTTGCGTTCCTAAAATGCTTAAAAACCATGGAATAGTAAGTTCAGCGATTAATGTTAATATTAATCCCATGATGATGCTTAATACAAAAGATACGTGGATTGTGTCATGAATACTTTGTTGATTTTTTTGTCCAATAAATTTAGCAAGTAAGGCATTAATTCCATTGCCTAAACCAATTAGAAAACCAGTAAATAAAGTAACTAATGTTGTTGTAGATCCCACAGCCCCTAAAGAATTTGGGCCACCAAACTTACCAACAACAGCAATATCGGACATATTAAATAAAATTTGTAATACATTCGTGGCCACTAGTGGTAAAGAAAATAATAATATTTGTTTCCATAAAGAACCTTTTTCAAAATTTTCACTACTGCTTGTCTTCATAACTTAAATCCTTTCACACAAGCAATGTTTTATCACTTTTTGCTAGTGATTTCAACAATAAAACGCTTTAAATCCATAAAAAATGATGAGAACAATTACTCACCATTTATTATGTTTATTTTAATATTTAGCAAACAATTTCATCAAACCATTTTTTGCCTTCTTTGTTTAATACTTGAATCATAATTAGAATGAACAAAATGATAAGAAGCAACGAAATAATAACTGCAATTACTAAACCCATTAAAAAATAAAATATTACAAATATACCACATAATACTAAAGCAATAAGCATTTCGGAAAAAGTATAAATCATTATTGATGCAGAATTTTTTATTTCGTTAAAAGATGACCAATGCAATCGCGGGTGTTTTAAATTGATTACTAAACCAAATAATCCTAGTGCTAATATATAGAGTTGTGGATAAATAATTAAATTGATAATATCTAATACATTCATTGGTATAACACAAATAATTATCAAACTACTAATAAGTGCGAATATGCCATTAAATATTTGATTTTCAATTAATTTGGCCATGTAATAATCTTTTTTTCTTATTGGTAAAGTTTTGATAAGCCAAAAACTATCTTTTTCTAAAGATATAGCCATTGTAGTAATTGCCATCATAGCGCAAAAGAAACAAATTATTATTGGTGACGCGCTCTTTATCATATCCACAATTAATGTGGCTTCTGGAGGAACTGCTATATTATTAAAGTTAATTACCACGAATGTAGTCATAATTACTCCAACAAGTCCACCAGAAAAGGAACTTAATAAAATCAAAGGTACAGAAAATAACAGTTTAAGATCTTTAGAAATTATCGAAGAAATAACCGATTTAGATTTAACTTCTTTACGATTATATTTACTTCTTGAAAAACTACGATTAAGCATTGCATAAAACGCTTCATAAAATTTTGCATATAAGAAGATAACGATAAAAGCGCTAATAAATGAACTACCGACAAGCAATAAGAAATAAAGCCATTCATTATTAACAAAACCACGATATATCCAATCAAACAAGAAAAAGTCACGCATTTTTGCAATTGCTTTTAAAAAAACTGTTGGGTCTTCTTCACCTGTCCCATTTATATTTAATGTAAAAGATAATACAATAAGTCCGACAAATAATCCAATATACAAAATAGTAGAAATGATTTTAGCTATTTTAAAACGATTAACTAAAAATGAAATCAAAAATCCAATAACACTAGATACTAATACACCAATTAAAGGAATTATTAATAACAAAATCAAGCCAAAAAACAAAAATGAAATATGAGATAAAGAATATAAAACAATTGTTGGTAAAAATAAAATAATTGAGTATACCAATTCTTGCAAGTAAAATATTAACAATTTCGCACTTATAATCGTTTTCTTAGTTATTGGTAAAGGCGTTAATATGTTATGGTCTTTATTAGAAAATAACACCATTTGCGCTCTAAAGATTGTTGTAAAGATAACAAATATTAAGGCAACACTAGCAAATAGTAAGGGAAGATATTGTTCCCCGTTAACTTCCTTTAAAATAACATCCATACCTAAAGTATAAAATATCGATAATCCAAAGAATAATATTCCTAGAATTATTAAAGTTATATATGGCTTACGATTATTTTTCTTTGAAAAAGAAGAAAATAACTCACTAAACAAAGTTTTAAATACTACACTAAAATTATTCATGGTTAGTCAACTCCAAGAATAATTGTTCTAATGATTCATCTTTACTCATTGATTCAAGATTTCCATCATAAACAATTTTGCCATTATTAATAATAGCAACATGTTCACATAATTTTTCCACTACTTCTAAAACGTGGGAAGAAAAGAAAATAATATTTCCTTCACTAACAAATTCTTGCATAATTATTTTTAAAGTATGAGAGGCGATTGGATCTAAACCCACAAATGGTTCATCCATTACTAATAAATGTGGATGATGAATTAAAGAAGCTATGACCGCTAATTTTTGTTTCATACCATGTGAATAAGAAGAAATCAAATCATTAAGATTATCTTTAATACCAAATCTTGTGGCGTAACTTTCTATTTCTTCAACTCTTTTATTTTTATCAACACCAAAAACATCACAAATGAAATTTAAATATTTAATTCCCGATAAATGTTCATATAAATCTGGATTATCAGGAATATATGCTAAAGCTTTTTTAAATTCCATTTCATTATTTTTCATAGTCATATTATTAAAAACAATTTCACCACTATCAAAATTATTTAAACCAACAATTGATTTAATTAAAGTTGATTTACCAGCACCATTTGGTCCAATAAAACCAAATATTTCGCCATCTTTAATAACTAAGTTAATATTATCATTAGCAACTTTGTTATTATATTTTTTTGTTACATTTTTTATTTCTAGCATTGTTTTCACCTCAAAGATTATTAAACACTTTTAACATAGTTAAGTAAAGTAAAATTAAGTCTAATTTATAAAAAAATAGAGATAATCTAATACAACTATCCCTATTATTTAAGCTTAAGCAAATTTTTTAATATTTACTATTAACGCGCATTGCATTTAATATAGCAAGTACCGCAACACCAACATCACCAAATACTGCAATCCACATATTAGTAATACCAAATGCTGATAGAATTAAGATAATGATTTTAACTCCTAAAGCAAAGATGATATTTTCATAAACAATACGCATGGTCTTTTTTGCAACTTTCTTAGCTTCAACAATTCCGTTAAGATTATCATCCATTAAGACAATATCACTTGCTTCAATTGCGGCATCAGAACCAACGCCACCCATAGCGATACCAATATCAGCACGCATTAATGATGGAGCGTCGTTAATACCATCACCCACAAAGCAAAGAACTTCTTTTTCTTTTTTATCTTTCATAAGTCCTTCAATGACTTCTACTTTATTTTGTGGTAATAAGTTTGCTTTGTAATTTGTTAATGACAACTTACTAGCAACATTTTTAGCAATATTTTCATTATCACCTGTTAACATAACAGTTTTAATTCCCATCTTATTTAATTCTGGCAATACCGCTATTGCATCTTCTTTAATTTCATCATTAATTAATATTGAACCAACAAATTCATTATTATGTGCTACATAAAGAATAGTGCCTACTTCATTTAATTCTTCATATTTAATATTAGCGTTATTCATTAATTTATAATTACCAACTAATATGATATCATCGCCATTAACGGCTTTAATACCTTCACCAGCAATATTTGTTAGAACATATTTATTAGCAATTTCCGGAACTTTAACTAATTCTTTAATTGATAAAGCGATTGGGTGTGAGGAATCTTTTTCTGCAATCGCCGCTAAATTTAGTATTTCTTCTTTTTTATTATCAGGGAACACTTTACTAATTTTGAAATTACCTTTAGTTAATGTACCAGTTTTGTCAAATACAAATATTGAAGCATTATTAAATTGTTCTAAGTAGTTAGATCCTTTAACAAGTACACCTTTTTTTGATGTGGCTCCTAATCCAGCAAAGAAAGATAATGGAATTGAAATAACTAAGGCACATGGACAAGATACAACTAAGAAACTAAGTCCACGATAAATCCAAGTTGACCATTCACCCGTAATAATACTAGGAACTAGCATTAATAAAGCCGCTAAACCAACAACGATTGGTGTATAATATTGTGCAAATTTTGTAATAAAGTTTTCCGTTTTGGACTTTTGACTCGAAGCATTTTCTACTAATTCAAGAATTTTACTTACTGTTGAATCATAGAATGCTTTTGTTACTTTGACTTCAATCGTGGAAGTTAAGTTAATAACACCACTAATGATTTCTTCATTTTCTTCAACATCTCTTGGTAATGATTCACCAGTTAATGATTTTGTATCAAGCGAAGTTTTACCTTTAACAATAATTCCATCAAGTGGTACTTTTTCACCTGGATTAACAACAATAATATCGCCAACTTTAACTTCTTCTGGTCCAACAGTAACTACTTCGTTACCTCTTTTCACATTAGCGTAATCAGGTCTAATATCCATTAAACTTGTAATGGATTTACGTGACTTATTAACGGCATAGCTTTGGAAGAATTCACCAACTTGATAAAAGAGTAAAACAGCACATCCTTCATCAAATCCTTCAATTTCTTGACCAGTGCAGCCACGATAAATTGCTAAACCAAATGCTCCAAATGTAGCCACAACCATCAAGAAGTTTTCATCAAGCATTTCGCCATGAATAATATTTCTAAATGCCTTAAATACAACATCATATCCAATAAGAATATAAATAGTTAAATAAAAAAGAAATGGAAATAACCAACTAAATGGTGCACTAAATATTGAAGATAATGTAAATATTTTATCTAAAGTAAAAACAATGATAAACAATGATAGAGCAACAATAATACGTGTTAATGTTTTCTTTTGTTTTTTAGACATATTAACACCTACTTTTTAATTGAGCAATCAGGTTCAACTCTAGCAATCGTTTTAACTACTTTCTTCATAACTTCATCAAATTTGCCATCATCAATATCGACAGTAAGTTTTTGCATCATGAAACTAACATTAACATAGTTAACGCCAGGAATACTTGCGATTTCCCTTTCAATTTTGGCAGCACAGTTTGCACAATCCAAATCTTCTAATTCAAATACTTTTCTCATAATAGTTTCTCCCTTTAACATTTGAACAAATTTTCAAACGACATTATTTTTAAAAACAGGTCTAGCCTGTTATTAATCTTCATTAATATGCGATAAACCACATTCGAATATCTTAGCAACATGATCATCATCTAATGAATACATTACTTCTTTTCCCATCTTAGTGGCTTTCACAAGTTTGGCAGTTCTTAAGACACGTAATTGATGCGATACCGCTGATACTGTCATATTTAGAATTTCTGCAATATCACAAACACATAAATCACGAACTTCTAAACAGCTCATAATTCTTGCTCTTGTCGCATCACCAAATACTTTAAACAAATCAGATAATGCTTCTACTTGCTTATCCTCTGGTAAATGCTCACGAACATTATTAACAAGTTCTTCATGGTTCTTAAGTGCTTGCTTATTAGATTCATCGTTCATAATATTGTCTCCATTCATTTGAACAATCATTCAATCGTTCAACTAATTATATTATATTCATAATAAATTTTTTGTCAACTATTTATAAGAATATTTTTTTGTTATAGTTAATAAAAAAAGACTATGAATCAAATCATAGCCTAATTAAATTTACTCTAATCCAACTCTTTTATATATATACGGAACATTCTTTAAGAAATCAGTATTATTAAAGATGCTATCAATATCTTCATTAGATAAATGAGCTTTTATAAAATCGTTTTTCTTTAACTCTTCTTTAAAATCTAATGCAAAGTTAGAATTATATACTTTATTCGCGCACACTTGAACATTATCGTATGCTTCTTCTCTTGATACACCTGACTCAATTAATTTAGTTAATACTTTTTCGCTATATAATAATCCTTTGGTTTTATAGATATTAGCAACAATATTATCTTCATTAATAACAAGACCATTAATAATTCTTGTCATTCTTTTTAACATATAGGAAATAAGTGTTAAAGCATCAAGAAAAATAATTCTTTCATTTGATGAATGAGATATATCACGTTCATGATATAAGCAAATATTATCATAACTTGCAAAACTATAACCACGTACAAGTCTTGCTAATCCTGAGATATTTTCTAAGCCAATGGGATTATGTTTATGCGGCATGGCGCTACTACCCTTTTGGTCTTTAGAAAAATATTCATTTACTTCATTAATTTCCGTACGCGATAAATTTCTAAATTCTACTGCCACATTTTCTAAGTGCGTTGCTATTAAACTAATAACATTTAAATAATTAGTGTGCACATCACGAGCAATAACTTGGGTTGCAATACGTGGTGTTAATAAATTAAATTTATGAGCAACATAGTTTTCAACTTCCGGATCAGTCATTAAGAAATTACCAACTGCCCCTTCTAATTTAATTACGCACAATTCTTTTTGGGCATTTATTAAACGATCTTTATTACGCTTTAATTCATCATAGAAACGGGCAAACTTTAAACCAAAAGAGGTAATTTCTCCATGGACACCATGAGTTCTCGCTACACATTTTAAGTTTTTATATTTCAATGCTTTTTCTTTATATGCTTCTAATAATTTATCAATAGTGGGATATAGTTTATTCGTAACTTCGTTATAAATAAGCGACATAGCACTATCAACAACATCGGTTGATGTTAAGCCATAATGGAACCATCTTTTTTCTTCGCCTAAGTTTTCACTTATTGAACGCGTAAAAGCAATTACATCATGTTTATAAATAGTTTCTAGATAATTAATACGATCTACATCAACTTTTGCTTTTTCTTTAATTAATTGATAATCACTATTAGGAATTTTACCTAATTTAACATTAGCTTCGATAACCGCTAATTCGATATCAAGAAATTTGTTATAGCGGTTTTCTAAAGTAAATAAGGTAGAGATTTCTTTATCATCATAACGATCAATCATTATAAATCACCTAAAATTAAAGTATCTTTACGATCACTACCAACAGATAAAATAGATACTTTAACTCCTAAATAGTTTTCAATAAATCTAATATAATCTTGGGCCTCTTTTGGTAAATCATCAAATGAATGAATATCATCTTTATTAAAGTCAAAGCCTTTCATATCAACATAAATAGGTTTAGCACGTAAATATGCGCTATTAGTGGCAGGAATTGTGTCAATTTCTTTTCCATCTAATTCATATTTAACACAGACTTTTAAATCACCAATACCACATAATACATCAAATAATGTTAAAGCAATTGATGTCGCACCAGTCATCATCACATTTCTTTTTAATAAGACTAAATCAAGGAAACCGACACGACGTGGACGGCGAGTAACAGTTCCATATTCATGGCCCTTTTCTCTAATTAAATTGCCTAAATCATTATCTAATTCTGTTGGGAATGGTCCATTTCCAACTCTTGTTGTATATGCTTTAACAATACCAACAATGCGATCAATCTTTTTAGGAGAGATACCAGCACCTTGAGGAACATAGTTACTTGATGGTGAACTACTTGTGACATAAGGATATGTACCACGATCAATATCAAGCATTAATCCTTGTGCACCTTCAAATAAAATTTTCTTTCCTTCATCATATGCTTTATTAATTAAAACTGTGGTATCAACAATATGATCTTTTAAAACTTCTCCCACTTCTAACAAAGAATTATATAATTCATCAACATCATATTCTTTTAAGCCTAATGATCTTAATTCAAGATTTTTAACAATTAAAGCCGCAGTTAATCTTTGTTTTAAAAATTCTTTTTCTAATAAGTCACCAGCACGAATTCCACGGCGAGCCATCTTATCCATATAGCAAGGTCCAATGCCTTTTTTAGTTGTATCAATTTTAGCATCACTTAATAATCTTTCATAAGCACCATCTAAATCAAGGTGATAAGGCATAATTAAATGGCAACGATTAGAAATAAATAAATTAAATTCTTCAATACCATTGTCTTTAATATATTTAATTTCATCCATTAACATAAATGGATTTAAAACCACGCCATCCGCGATAACATTAATAATATTTTTATTAATGATTCCGCTAGGCAAAGATCTTAAAGCAAATTTGTGTCCATCATGAACAATAGTGTGTCCAGCATTATTTCCGCCTTGATAACGGACAACAACATCACTTTTTGTTGCTAAATAATCAGTAATTTTACCTTTTCCTTCGTCTCCCCATTGAAGACCTTCAATAACTGTAGTAGCCATTATTTCTCATTCTCCTTTAAAATATTTCTTGCAATATATATGCCACATGCACTAGCTTGAGATAAGCCTCTAGTAATACCAGCGCCATCTCCCGCCACATAAAGATTTTTAATTTTCTTAACCATTAAGTCATTATTAACTTCTGGTCGAGCACTATAAAATTTTGCTTCCACACCATAAAGTAAGGTATCATCATTTGCAATACCTGGTGTAACTTTATCTAAAGCTTCAATCATTTCAATAATACTATTCATCGTTTTATAAGATAATACTAAAGCTAAATCTCCTGGAACTGCTTCTTTTAAAGTAGGAGTAACAAATCCTTCTTGAATACGAGTAGGTGTACTTCTTCTTCCTTTTTTCAAGTCACCGTATTTTTGAACAATAACGGAGCCACAACTTAATTTATTAGCAAGTTTTGCAATTTGATAAGCGTAATCATTTGGCTCATTAAATGGTTCTTGGAATTTATGAGATACTAATAAAGCAAAGTTAGTATTACTACTTCCTAATTTTTTATCTTGATATGAATGACCATTAGCTAAAATTACATGATGATCATTTTCTAATACAACATGTCCTGATGGATTAGAACAGAATGTACGAACTTTTAAATCAGTTGAAGTAGTAAAGATAAACTTACCTTCATAAAGATTTTCATTAATTTCATCCATGACAACATTGCTTGTTTCGACACGAACACCAATATCAACTTGGTTATTTAAAAGTGGAACTCCATATTTACTTAATAATTGACCTAATGAGATTGAGCCATCTCTTCCAAAGCCTAAAACAATATTATCACCTATGAACTCTTCGCCTTTTTTAGTGATAACACCTTTACATGCACCATCTTCCACAATTAAGTCCACTACTTCAGTAGACATCTTTATATCAATACGTTCATTTAAATAATTAAATATTCTTTTTAAGATTAATAAGTTTTGTTCGGTACCTAAGTGTCTTACGCGAGCGCGTAATAATTTAAGCCCAGCACCAATTGCTCTTCTTTCAATTTCTCTAATTTTGTCGTTATATGGGTTAGTAATTTCTAAAGTTGCTCCAAATTGAAGATTAATCTCATCTGCGTAATTAATTAATTCAAGTAACAATTCATCAGAAATATAATCATTTAACCAACCACCAAATTCTGTTGTAATGTTATACTTACCATCACTATAAGCACCTGCACCACCAAAGCCACAAGTCATTGAGCAAGATGGGTGACAACCAATAACTCCTTCTTTATTAGAAGGACATCTTTCGATAAGATGGTTTAAGACTGGACAGTATCTTGTATTAATATCCTTTCCTTTATCGATTAATAAAACTTTTAAATTAGGGTTCTTTTTATTTAGCTCATATGCACACATATAGCCACTTGGACCCGCACCGACAATAATTACATCATACTTATTCATAACTTCATCCTTATAAGCAACTTGAGTACTTAGATTATTATATAATCTACGTTGCAACCATTAATATACTACACCATAAAAAGACTATTTGTAAACAAATTAATATGATAAGCGTTTACAAATTTTTCTCTTCAATTTTAGCGTCCATTATTGATAACAAATACACGTGTATTGGTTGATCAAACCTTTGATGAATATAATTAGCGTATGTTTTTAATTGCAAAACATATGCCTCATCATCAATATGTTTAGTTTTATAATCAATGATTTTAATTTCATCATCTTTAACAATTAATAAGTCAATAATACCTTGCACATTATTTACTTCATCAAAAAATGGATATTCTTTTAGTATAGTAGCGTTATTTAAATCATCAAAAACCGATAATTGAAGTACTTTATCAATAAGATGTTTTTGATATTTATCTTCAATAAAACTTGTATCTTTACTAATAAAATCAGTCAACTCTAATAGCAAGTGTAATTGATTACCAAAATTAAGTAATTCTTCATTGATACTTTCATCTAATACTTTTGAGGCTTTTTGATGACCAATTTCATCTTTAATAACAATATTATGAGTTTTTAAGGTTAATAAATCTTCTTTATATTCTTTAGTGTTTAAATCATTTAACTTAATATTTTCTATGTTTCCTTGTTTGGTCTCTATCGGTGTTAAGTTACTCTCATAGAAACTAACAAAATCCAAAAATGTTTTTGCTTGTCCTAAAGTAGCAATATTTTTATATTTTGCCTCATCCACAATTAATATTGATTTTTCTTTTGTTCTTGTTAATGCAACGTAAAACAATCTCATTCTTTCTGAAATCGTTAAAGTTTTGTTAACTTCATCGTTAATAAAATTCAATATACTTGTATAATTATCTTTGTCATTATTAATAATTGGCAAAATAAGCCCAAGTTGATTACTAGTCTTAAACGATGACATATTTCCGCCCGAGCGGAAGAAATCACTTGTTAAGCTTGGAAAATAAATTATAGAAAACTCTAAACCTTTAGATTTATGAATTGTCATTAATTTAACAACATCGGTCATATTATCATTAATTGGTGTATCAATATCGATATCTTTATCTTTAATAATTAAAAGATATTCTAAAAAATCATCAAAAGAATAATTTAATGATTCCATTGTTTTCGATACATTGATAAGTCGATCCAAAATGATTTCGTTATCTTTCACATTTCCAATCAAAATCAATTTATTATAAACATCTAAAGTGTTAAAAAGTTTTATTACTACTTCCGATAATGATATTTTATCAATAAAATCAGCAATATTTTTCATATCTAAATAAGCTGAAGTACTTAATAA
>URQK01000035.1 GCA_900549975.1 uncultured Mollicutes bacterium | reverse complement strand
TTTTTGATTTTTTAATTTTAGCTAACTCATAAATTTGTTCAATGGAATTAACAAATAATGGATTTTTTATGTCATCAATTCTTTCAATATAGCGAATTAGTGATTTGTTTTGGTTTAAAAATCGATAAAAAGTAACAACTAATTTTGGAAGCTTTATGTCTAAACTATATTTTTGATTATTAGATAATAGTTGACATATCTTAATTATTTCTAAGCCAATTACATAATTATGTAATTCTTTTATATCTTGATCTTCGCTTTTAAATTTTAATAAATCATAAATGATTTCTATACGCCATAATACACGATGTTGATTGGATTTAGCTAATTTATGGAAAGACAGATACTTGAGTTTTAGATTGTTAAGTTTTTCTAAATAATTATCATTATTTTTAAATGCTTCAAGCACCTCAACTGCGGCATTTTCTAAGATATCATTAATATTTTTTTCTTTTAATACATTTTGTAATTCGCTTAAAAAGATATTACATTCTTGATAATACGCGGATATTAATTCAATAAGATTTACATTTCTTTTAGTTACTTTAGATTTAGAATAAATATTATAAGCAAATGATTCTTTATTAATACTTTTAGAGTCTAGAATACAATAAGCTAAAACATCGGAATCTAATATCCTATTTGCAGGATGCCCAACCACATCATTTCGAATATATTTAAGATTACGTAAGTTTTGATTCTTATTAATATTAATATAATTCTTTGTTCCAGTTAACGAATAAGATAAAGCATACAATGAGTCAATGGAAACAAATAAACTTTGAAGTAAAGCATATAATTTCATCACATTATAATCTTCGGTTTTATCTTCTAAAGAAAAATAGCACTTTTGTATCTCATTAGTGGTTTTAAGCGCGGATAATGCCGCAACAACAGGATATTTCTTTGCCTTTAAAAAAGTATTATAGTCAAATTCTTTGATTTCTAATTCATTTGCATTAATAAGTTCATTAATCATAATTTAAATCTCCGTTTAAAGTTTAACATATTTTTAATATAGTATTAAAAAAATATAAAATTTTTACAAATTGATTTCAATAAATTGCTAAAAAAAATATAAAAATTGAAAATCATAGGAATTTTTCATTGAAAATCATGGGAGTTTTTCATTGAAAATCATAGGAATTTATTGAAATTTTATTCTTATTACGTTAATATTATAAGGGGTGAGTGTTATGAAAAAGTATTATAAACGCTATGTAGAAAAATTAATAGAGAAAAAACTTAAATCATCAGGTGCTATTCTTGTCGCAGGACCAAAATTTTGTGGTAAAACCACAACATGCTCTTTATTTGCTAAAAGCATTTATCGCATAAACACCAAAAGTATTGTAACTACAACAAGAATGAATCCTAAAATTGCCTTAATAGGTGACACTCCACATATGGTAGATGAATGGCAAAAAGTACCAGATACATGGAATTACATAAAAGAAGATTTAGATATTGATTATCAATTTGGTAAATATATTTTGACTGGTAGTTCTACTCCTGCTGATAAAACTGAAATTCAACATGATGGAGCAGGAAGAATTGTTGCTTTGAAGATGAGAACAATGTCTTTGTTTGAATCATTAGAATCTAATGGTTTGATTTCTTTACGTGAATTATTTGAAAACAAAGATTTAAATGTGGTATCCGCTAATGAAAAAATAACTTTAGAAGATATTGCTTTTTTAATTTGTCGTGGCGGATGGCCATTGTCATTAATGGGAGATAAGGATGTTGCGCTTGATATAACTAAAAATTATTACGATGGATTATTTACTTTTGAAGATAGTGATAATGAAAAATTCAGAAATAAAAAGCCAGAGGTTTTACGAATGATAATTAGAAGTTACGCTAGAAATATCTCTACAGAAGCATCATTAAAGTCAATTATAAATGATGTTAAGCAATCAAATGAAAGAACAATGGATGAAAAAACATTTAATGAATATCTAGAAGCTTTAAAAGACTTATATATTATTGAAGATATGGAGGCATGGAATCCTAATATAAGATCTAAAACATCAATAGTTTCAACTCCAACTAGACACTTTGTTGATACTTCAATTGCTTGCCAATCATTAAGTATTTCTCCTAATGATCTATTAAATGATATAAAATCGTTTGGACTATTTTTTGAAGATTTTGCCGTTAGAGATTTAAGAGTATATGCCAGTGTATTGGATGGAGATATTAGACATTACCGTGATA
The DNA here is from genome assembly GCA_900549975.1 of uncultured Mollicutes bacterium. Classification (GTDB taxonomy): domain Bacteria; phylum Bacillota_I; class Bacilli_A; order RFN20; family CAG-826; genus RUG131. Next base: position 12,485 of record URQK01000035.1, on the reverse strand, counting down.
ATGCAGGCTTAGAATGCGATGCAATAATCCATTTGAATAACGGAAAATGGGGAGCAATTGAAATAAAATTAGGTGGAAATGAGTTAATTGATTATGGTGCAAAAAGGCTCAATACATTGAAAAATAAATTATTTGAAAAAAGTAATACACAAGCGCCGAGTTTTATGATGATATTAACCGCATATGGACCATGTTATAAAAGAAATGATGGTATTTATGTTGTGCCAATTAATATGCTCCGTGATTAATTCTTTTTATGGATATTTTAATAGATGAGTGCTACAATTCTAGCAAAGAGAGATGGTTTAAATTGCTATGAAGAAAAAATTATTACTTATACTAAGTTTATTTACTTTATTTAGCTGTAGCGCTAATAATTCGACAAGTTCAACTTTTAATGATATAGATTCTACTTCAAATTCTATTTCTCCCATTGAATCAGAAAAATATACTACTGAAGAACAGTATGTTTATAAAAATGAACAAAAAATATATGGTAAGTTATATACACCAGTTGAACAAAAAGAAAAATATCCATTAGTTATTCTTTCCCATAGTGCTTTTTTAACAGGAGATTCATTAAAAAGTTATGCAAAAGAATTTGCTAATCGTGGTTATATGGCTTATACGTTTGATTTTTGTGGCGGTAGCCCTTCATCAAAAAGCGATGGTAATCTAAAAAGTATGACTATATTTAGCGAAGTAGATGACTTAAAAGCAGTTATTAACACATTTAAAAATAATGAAAAGATTGATTTAGAAAATATATATTTGTTTGGTACAAGCCAAGGCGGATTAGTATCCGCAATTACTGCAAATGATTATAATGAATATATAAAAGGATTAATACTATTATATCCAGCTTTTAATATTCCTGATCAAGTAAAAGATTCCTCTTATAGTAGTTATATGCCAATGGGTGAAGCATATTTTGAAACATTAAAAGACTATAATCCTTATGAGCATATTGCTAATTTTAAAAAAGATGTAATCATCATTCATGGAGATTCAGATACTACGGTATCACTTGATTATTCCAAGAAAGCTAATGAAACATATGAAAATTCCACACTTTATGTAATTAAAGGAGCTGGACATGGATTTAACATGGATAACTATAGTTTATTTGGAAATTATGATAACTATGTGTGGACGTATATTGATGATTATTTATTAAAGCAAAATAAAAATGATGCAAACGATTGAGAATGCATCATTTTTTAAACTCTTTATTTCAATTCAACAAGAATACGAATTCCGGACATTAATGAATCACCAGGAATACGAACGTAAACGCCATCTTTATATAATTGAGTGCCATCGCCTTTATTAGCTAATGGGTAATCTTTTTCTACAAAACCATTATCTTTTAATAATTGAACATAATCTGCTAAATAACCTTCACTATAAGTATCAGAATCACTTGCTGCATATGTATCATTGAAGATGCAAGCCCATAAATATGTTCCATCATTAGTAACATCAACATCCCAGTTACCTTCAATTTTATCGCTATATAAGAATGGAATTAAGGCGATTTGTTCAGCAGTGAATTTTTCTTCACCAATCAATTTTGCATATACGTTAGCGGCACCTTTGTCCCATGTTGTAGGGGCAACCCAATCACCGAATGTTGAGAAGTCTAATTCTTCTGGAAGAACGGTAGTGCCATAATCACTAAATTCAATTGTTTCAGTACCTTTGAACATGCCATGGCCATCAAATTCATATTCGATTTTAGTTAATGCTTTATTAGTTGTATATTCATCAACCTTTACTTCTTTAGCTTCCATAGTTAGTGATGAAGGAATAATTGAATTGATGTTGTTATAGCCAAATACATGGCTGCTAACATTTTCAATATCATCATATAAACGGAATGTATGAGTACCATCTTCTTTTACTTCGATAGGTTCAAAAGCTTGGTAAGAAATATTCATGTTGAAGAAATCTTTTAATTTTTTACCAGTTCTTTCTGGACCTGAAGCAATTACTTTATTATCTTCTGTAACCTTGAAAGGAGCAAGTCCTGTAGATGTTTCAAAGAAGCCAGTAATAATATGAATTGGATCTCCTGTTGTACCTTCTTCGGTATCAACAGATTCTTGATCGATAATAATTGTATTCATTCCATAACTTTTAGAAGTAACACCGCTGCGCTTTACAACAGAAATAGTCTTTTTATAATTGTTTACTCCAACTCCAGTATTGGTAGATAGTGTGGCTTTAAATGAATATTGGAAATCTACATAAGAAGAATATTTTCCTTCATTATCATAAGAATTTAAAGCATACTTAAGCATGTTATCACTTGGTTCTTCATGAGGAGTAAATGACTTATATTCATAATTTTGGCCAAAATCAATAGTAATATCATAATACATTTTTTTGCCATAAGTATCGTATCTTAAAGTTGATAGTGCATGAATGCTAGATACTTTGTTTTCAGAAGTTGTTAAAGTCATTGAAAGTATTTCGCCAGGTTCATAATCTAATAATTTAGAAATAAATCCTCGCCCATTATATCCAAAATATGTATAGGTGTTTTCGGATGTTTTTCTAAATGCATCTTTTTCAATTAATGATGAAATATGCGGAGCGATATTGTCAAACATATCACCAGTGTCTTCATCGACAACTACATTTTTATAATTTAAGTATCTTCTTATTGCATGACCTGTTGAAGAATCTTTTGTGTAATAAAATGATTTAGAATTAGTTGATGAACCGCTAGAACGGACAATTTGTTTTTTGCCTTCTTCCATAATTACTTTATCTTCTTGGTCAACGCTAACTTTTCCATCATAATTATAATTAACAACACTATGGAATGCTTGTTTGCCAGCTAATGAAGTAATTAATGAGTCAGATAAACTCTCGCTTGGTAAAGAATAAGAAGCTAAGAATGCATCTAATTCAGAAATGCTTGATTTACCAACTTTAGTAATTTTTCCATTTAAAGTATCAACAACTTCACTATCTTCAAGAGAAGAAAAATTTGGAACAAATTGGAAACTTAATTCAGTTTTATCTTCATTAAGGGCAAATCTAATTGCGTCAATGGAACCAACATATTTTGTAGCGCCAATAACATAAGCAAATCCAGTAATTAAATTTTTGTTTTTTGTAAAATAATAGTCCCAATTTGCACTAATATCGGCTTCGGTTAAATCTTTTACTCCATCATTTAAAGCATTCATTTCTTCTGGAGAAGAAACGGCAAAGCGATTACCTAGTGGATCATTATAACTAACAGCATTTTCAATTTGAACTTTTGATTTATTAGAAAAATTATATAATAACTTTTCATTATTTCCTTTATAAGAATCAATTTGGATATAGCCAGCATCACTTAAATCATAATAAATGTAATGAGGATTATACGTAATATGTAATGATGTAGTGGCATCATATGGAATTTCTAATGTGAAATTAGTGGAAGAACCAGCTAATTTTAGAAAATCAAATACCTCTTTAGCACTTGAAGTTGGTTTTGGATTGACACTTATTTTACTATCACTTGCTGGTGTGTCAGATGTGCCATTGCTGTTTGAGTTTGATGATTTATTATTATCGCAAGCAGTAATGGTTAAAAGCGATAATAACAAAATAGTCGACAAAAATGTCTTGCTTTTCATAAAAATTTATCTCCTTGATTTAAATTACCAATATTATATTTTTGGTAAAATAGAAAATCAATATTAAAAAGCATAAAAAAAATGTAAAGCGCTTTCTAAAAAAGACGCCTACAGGACCGTCTTTATTTTTATATACTTTTTTCAAGAATTTTTCTTATTTCTTCTTTTGTTAATGTTTTATAACCAGAATCAGAAATGAAAGTTCCTTCAATGATTTGATCAAACATACTTTCTTTAACTCCTAATTCTCCAATATGCATTATTAATCCAATTTTTTTCATCCATTCTTCCATTTTATCTAAGCCTTCTAAAGCAACTTCTTCATCAGTTTTATTAGTTGCATCAACATCCCACACATTTTTAGCAAATTTAACGAATTGATGTAAGCCATATGGCATAATGAAATGATAATAAGCCATAGAAATACTAGAAAGTGTCATACCATGAGTGGCATTAGTAACTCCACCAATAGATTGACCAATCATATGAACCATCCAGTCTTGAGACTTGCCTTTACCAACCAAAGTGTTTAAAGCCCAAGTAGCAATCCACATGATATTACTTCTTGCTTCATAATTAGTTGGATTTTTAATAGCGATTAAAGAAGAATGAATTAAACTACGCATTAATCCCTCCATAATATAATCCGATGTTGAATCATCATTTCCAGAAAAATATTGTTCGGTGATGTGATTCATAGTATCGTAAATACCTGCGACCATTTGATAATGTGGAACAGTATAAGTAAATATTGGATTTAAAATAGAAAATTTAGGAAAAGCATTATCCCCAAATACATGACCAATTTTTAGTCCAGTACTAGGATCGGTGATAACAGCGCCACCATTCATTTCACTACCAGTTCCTACCATTGTTAATATTACGCCAACTGGAATAATCTTATTATCAACATCTTCCATTCTTAAATAATATTTTTCCCAAGGGTTAGTAGGACAATGTGCGGATACCGATACTGCTTTAGCATAGTCAACAACAGAACCTCCACCGACAGCTAAAATTAAATCAACATCATTAACTTTAGCAATATGTGCACCTTCAAATAATTTTTCTTTTGTTGGATTAGGCATAACACCTGGATCTTCAAATATTTCTTTATCATTATCTTTTAAAATCTTGATAACTTCATCATAAATTCCATTCTTTTTAATAGAACCTCCACCATATATAAGCATAACTTTCTTTCCATAATGCTTAAGTTCATCATTTAAATAATCTAATGACTTATCTCCAAAATAAAGTTTAGTTGGATTAGAATAGCAAAAATTTCCTAACATTTTGATTTCTCCTTTAAAATTGACAACACTTATTATGTTATCTAAAATAATAATAATACCTAAACCTAACTTTAGGTCAATACTTTAGAAGAAAAAATATGCTTTATACAATTGGACAGATTTCTACAATGACAAACCTATCAATTTCGACATTAAGATATTATGATGCGGAAGGATTATTTCCTAACTTAAATCGCAAATCTGGTATTAGACAATTTAGCGACCGCGAACTAGAAACAATTAGAGTTATTGAATGTCTAAAAAAGTCCGGACTAGAAATTAAAGAAATCAAAGAGTTTATGAAAATGTGTCAAGAAGGCCCTAAAACATATAAACAAAGGAAAGCACTTTTTGATAATCAAAAGACATTAGTGGAAGAAGAAATTAAAAAATTAAATAAAACTCTTGATATGTTAAATTTTAAGTCTTGGTATTATGAAACTGCTATTAAAGATGGTAATGAAGAACATTTAAAAGAAATGATACCAAATAACTTACCTAGTGAAATACAAGAATTATATAATCGTAGTCACAAAGAATAAAATAAAAATCCAAGACTAGCTAATTATAAGTAATCTTGGATTTTGTTTTACTTTTTTCTTCCTATAAGCACAAATGTATGTTCAGTTTCACTTGCTTCAATAATATCAAAATAGGGCTCAAATACTTTACTTTCAATAAGCGGAGCATTTAAAGTACGTGATACATTAACCGCTCTACCACTATGATGACGTTGCAGTTCATAGCGGGATAAAGAATGTAATATTGCAAATTTGCCGCCTTTTTTAAGCACTTCACTTAACTTTTTAGCAAATGCATCGGTATCTAAGAAGTGTGGATATGCGTTATATATAATAGCGTAATCGTAATAGTTTTGTTCTTTTGAATTAATAAAATCGCATTTTTCAAATATTGCCCAATTGTCTGATTGATACTTCTTTTTAGCAATATCAATCATGTTTTGAGATATATCAATACCTTTAACTACAGAATTAGAATACTCATGTAACAAACGAGTAATAACTCCAGTTCCACAGGCAATATCTAAAATTTTAGAATTTGGTTTAATATCTACTTTATCTAATAAATACTTTTTTTCTTCAATAGAGTGACACTCATTTTTGTCCCACGAACAAGCACATTTATCAAAAAAGGTTTCAACTTCGTTCATATTTAGTTAAATCTCCTAAGCAAAGAATGTTTTGGTGTTGATTTTTTGATATCCACCAAAACTATTTGGGTAAGAAATTATTTTGTTATATAAATTCTTACCTAAAAATTGTGTGCAAATCTCATTTACTTTGTCTTCAATGCTAACATACTCAAATAATTCAGGATAAACTATTTTTGCATTGTACCAAGTATTGGCTAAAGCAAGTTCGACATTTGTATAGTAAGCATTATAAGCCATTTGAAGATAAACTTCTCCATTTTGCCAAGCTTTACATTCATCAAATATTGTTGGATCTTCTTTATAAAGTGGTTTAATATTTTTGATTGCTGCCGCATCAAAAATCATAATATCCATATTTTTCCCTAAATCAACGAATTTTTCCTTTTCAATTTCTTGAATACCATCTTTAGCTAAATCATTAACGACATTTTTAATATGCGCAACATTAAATGGCTCATAATTTTGTGCGGTCATATATTGATTAGTTGTTCCCCAGTTTCCTAATCCACAAATATAAGTGGATTTTTTATTTTCTTCTTTAATGTCTTTTGTTTTATTAAATATTTCTTCTTTTTGGGCTTCAATATAATTATTTAAAGCAGTGGCTTTTTCGTTTCTATTAAATACTTTTCCCAGCAAATCAATACTATTTTTAATATTATCATCAAATACCCCTTTAGCGCCATATCTTAAAGTTATAACAGGAACTCCAAGTTGTTCTTGAAGAGCATTAGCTTTATTAACATCTTCATATTCAGATATGACAATATCTGGATTACAGTTTAGTATTTTTTCAGCTTCCGCGAGTTGGGCCATTGGGCCGCCTACACCACATGATGGTAGTTTACTAAATGTGTCTCCATAAGCAATAACATAAGGACGAGCAACTCCATCAAACATTTTCGGACGATTTGTAAGTGAAGTATTATCGATATCTTCAACCCCGCTAAGAAAAGACACATCACCAACATAACTATATAGGCGTAATGCACCAGCACCAATACAAACCACTTGTTTATAACTGCCAGGATTAATTGTGTTTTTTCTTCCAATTAAATCGGTAATTTCAATGTTAGTATTGTTATTTGTACTAGTAGAATTTGATTCACTACTGGAATTACAAGAACATAGTGTAAGTGCTAGTAAAGAAATAATAAATAACTTGTTTCTTTTCATAATAAATCTCCTTATCTTAATCTAACTTGGCTAATATTATTTTTTGATTATCAATGTTTTTGATTTCTACATCAATATCAAATGTTTTTTTTATAATTTCTTCATCAATTTCTGATGATAGTCTTTCACTAATTAATTTTCCTTCTTTTAAAAAGAAAAATTTATCACCATAATTTAGTGCTAAATTTAAGTCATGAATTGCTATTAATATCATAATATTTTTATCTTTAACAATTTTTCTGGCTTCTTTTAATATTAAATGTTCATTATTAATATCAAGATTACCAGTTGGTTCATCAAATATAATAAGTTCTGGTTCTTGAACTAAAGCACGAGCAATAGCAACTTTTTGTTTTTCCCCGCCACTTAAACAAGTGACATTTTTAAGCATAATGTTTTCTAAATGCATATCATGAATAATGTGCATTACTTTTTCTTTATCTTCTTTAGTTGCTACGTAATTAAATGAACTAATACGACCAGATAAAATCGTATCATAAACACTTAATTCACCAAACTTAATATCTTGTGGTACATAGCTTATTTTTTTGGCTCGTTCTTTACTAGATAAAGTATTAATAGAAACATCATTTAATATGATTTCACCATTTTTAAATTTCATCATATTTAAGATTGTTTTAAATAATGTGGATTTACCTGCACCATTTTTTCCTAATACAATACCAATTAAGCCATTATTAAGCGTTAAAGAAATATCATTTATAATATTACTTTTTTTATCATAAGATGAAGATAAATTTTGAATACTAAGCATTGGCTTCACCTCTTTTAGAAGAAAAAATAATATATAAGAAGAAAGGCGCACCAAGAAGAGATGTTATTGCCCCAACTGGAAGAGCACTTCCATTTCCAAAACTTCTTGATAAAGTATCGGCAAGTAAAAGTAAGACACTTCCAGAAAGAATCGAAGAAGGAATTAAATAACGATGATCTTGTCCTAATATTTTTTTTAAAATATGCGGACAAATAATTCCAACAAATCCAATTATTCCTAAAAATGAAACGCAAACAGAAGTAATTAATGATGCTAATAAAAGAGAAACAAATCTTAATACATTGATATTAATACCAGTACTTTTAGCAAAGTTATCGCCACTCAATAAAACGTTATATTTCCAACTAGAAATAATAAAGAAAACAGATGATATGGCTATCACAATAAACATTATTAAATCAGTGCGATAAGTTGCTCTTCCTAAGTCACCGAAATTCCATATTACCGCCGCGGACAAATTAACATCAGTAGCGTAAAATTGTAATATAGTTGTAGCGGCAGTCCAAATTGATCCAATAGCAATACCTGCTAAAATAGTAGTATTTGGCGAATAATTTTTAATTTTGCATAATAGTAATATTAATAATATAGAACCAAAAGAAAATATAAAAGCCATTAATGATGTCTGGAATGGATTGGCGCTACTAAGATAGTTATTAATATTGTTTCCTGTAACTAAAAATCCACCAGCAAACACAATAATTGATACATTTGCGCCAAATACCGCGGCATTTGATACTCCTAATGTTGAAGGAGAAGCCATTTGATTGCCTAAAACAGTTTGCATAATTAGCCCGGAAACGGATAAACCAGCCCCGGCAATAAGTGCTGCTAATACGCGAGGCATTCTGATGCTCCACATAATACGGTTATAAGTTGGAGTGCTTTGTTTTAATAATGCTTTAAAAGCATCAATGATTGTCATACTTGAAGAACCAACGAATAAAGAAATAGCAAAAAAAAGAATAACCATTATTATTAAACTAATAATGATTTGGATTTTTTTGCTTTTTTCTTTCTTTAATTTTAAATCTAATTCGTCGCTCATAATATCTCCATTTGCAATGAAAAGTCTAGCAAAATAACAAAGATATTGCAACAATTTGGCTATTTTGTTCGATAAAATCTTTTAATTACAAAACAAAGTGTATTATAATTATATATATACTAAACAAGGAGTCTTACTTTATGGATAAAAGAATATTAAAAACAAGATATGCGATTTATGATGCCTTTGCTAAAGTACTTAAAGAAAAACCATTCTCGAGAATTACTATTGAAGATATACTTCAAGAATCAAAAGTTTCTAGATCAACATTTTATGCTCATTTTAAAACGAAAGAGGAATTATTAGCTTCGATATCAAACCATATTTTTGAACATGTATTTTCCCATTCTTTAAAAGAAGAAAAAACTCATGATTTTTCGAAAGCAAATATTTTAGATTATTCCCATTTAATCACACACATTTTTTATCATTTGCACGATGAAAAAGAACTCATTAGTGCAATTTTATCTAGCGAAAGTAAAAATATCTTTATTAACAATATGAAAGATGTTATTAGTCCTATTTCTAATATAATAATAAAAAACAATTCTATTGCTAATAATAATTTACCAATGGAATTGTCTTTAAATAAAGTTACGGAATTATTTGTGGTTGTAATGGATTATTGGTTTAAAAATAATTGCTTAGAAACACCGGAAAAAATAACAACTTATTTCTTTGAATTAATTAAATAGTGTGAGCGGTTATAATAGTAAAGGAATATGAATTAATAACGATTTTTATATTCTTATATAAACAATAATAATTTTTACCAATATGGGTAATACTTGTTTCTTTGTTTAGAATAATTTCTTTACAAAACTCGACTGAATCAATATTTTTTTCTAATTTTAAATTTTTCTTAATTCTTATATCACCAAGTAAAGTTGTATGAATTTTGTTGATGTTTTTTAATAATAAATCCATTTTTAATTGTTTTGTGCTTTCTTTTTAATGTTAATTAAAATATACACACCAATCAAGATAACAACGCTAAGAAAGAGAATTAAATATTCGCACCAAACAGGTACTTGATGAGAGAAAAATGAAACATTGATGTCGAAGTTAGCGGCTATACTATTCACTACTTCTTGTGGCAAATTACATTCATTTACTAATCTATTTAATACTCCACGTTCATAGAAAGAACGTATTAACGAAGTGGCGTATGTTCCTGGTAAGAATCCTAATATGTTTTGTAATACAGAACCAAATTGACTAATTGGCATATAGGCACCACATATAAATCCATAAACGGATGAAACAAGTGTTCCGACTGCAGATATTTGACCTTGAGTGGTTAAAAAATGATGAATAATTGAGGATAATGCTGTTCCAAAATTAACTAATAAGAATGAAGATAATAATATTTGTAAAACATCACTGAGAGACAAGAACCATCCTGTACATGACATAATAATAAATCCTACTAAGGCTTCTAATAATATAATAATCATTGTAACTATCATACTTGCTAAATAATAACTTATCGCAATGGTGGTCTTTTTTATAGGAGCAATTTCAATATCATTAATGGAACCAGTTACTTTATCTTGTACCATTAATAGGTTAGAACAAAATGATACCGTAACACTTGATACCGCTAATAAAGAAGAAAATAACCAACCATAGACAAAGCCATTGATATATTTATCTTCAATAGTTATTCCAACATTAGCAATCGCACTATTAAATGAATCGACATAGACATTCTTTAAAAATGTAACATAAAGTAATATTAAGATCATTGGAGTAATAAGAGATGATATTACTAATCCTTTATCTTTAAAAAATAATTTTATATTTCTTTTTAATAAATTCATAAGTACCATATTAGTCGCCCCCTAACTTTATGCCAGTGGCATTTAAGAATACATCATCCATTTTTCCTTTTATAACTTCATAATCTTTAAATAAATTTGGATAGGTAGTTATTAATTTTGTGGCTTCTTCTGTATCTTTTACTTCAATACGATAGCCATTAGGAATAATTTCATATTTTAAGCCAAGTTTATCAATGTCCTCTTTTTTAATGCTATAAATGCTTATAAAATCGCCCGTATATTTATTTTTTAATTCTAAAGGCGTACCAGAAGCAACTATTTCACCTTTATTCAAAATGACGACGTAATTAGCGTCACTAACTTCTTCCATGTAATGTGTGGTTAAAAACACAGTCATTTGACGTTCTTTACGAATTTTATCAATAACTTCCCAAACTAATTTTCTTGTTTGAGGGTCTAAACCAGTTGTAGGTTCATCAAGAATTAATATTTCAGGATTATGAAGTAAGGCTCTTGCAATATCAACACGTCTTTTTTGTCCGCCAGATAATTTGCCATATACACGATCTTTTAAATCTTTAAAATCTAAAATATCTGCAAAATATTCATAACGCTTTTTAAATTCTTCTCTAGTAATGTTATATAATCCAGCACGGAATTTTAAATTGTCATAAACAGTTAATACTTTATCAAGTACATTATTTTGATAAACAACACCGAGTACTTTTCGTATTTGATCCATATCTTTATCAATGTCTAAACCATTAATTAAAACAGATCCGCTGTTACGGGATAACTTTCCGCACATTATCGATATAGTTGTAGACTTACCGGCACCATTAACACCTAAAAAAGCAAAAAATTCTCCTTTTTTTACTTTAAATGATAAATCGTTAACGGCACGTACATCTTTAAAGTCTTTTATAAGATGTTGAATTTCAATAACGTTTTCCATTTTTGATTTCCTCCATTAACTATAAATTTGCAAAGAAAAGAACATGGGTAAAGCAACGCGTTGTTACCTATAAAAAAAGCCACTTCGTTTGAAGTGACTTTCATAGATCGATTACTTGTTTACTGTATTGAATACTTCTTCGTTGAGAGAGTTTTCACTCTTGCATACAACCATTGCACAGGCAGTATCACCTGTAACATTTAATGCGGTAACAAGCATTTCAATTGGTCGGTTGATTGCGAGAATCAATGCATATACTGATAATGCGATAGGATTTGTGAATCCAACACCAGATAAGATTGTAAATAGGATAATTGCGCCTGCACCTGGAGCAGCTGGTGTACCAACAGAAGCAATAACAGCTAATAGACCAATTAAGATCAACTGTGGAAGGTGTACTGTGTATCCAGCAACACCTGCGATAAAGATTGTAGCGACAACCTGCATTAATGCAGTACCATCCATGTTGATTGTTGCTCCAAGCGGAATCGTAAATGAAGAAATCTTCTTGGATACACCAACCTTCTTGGAAAGGGTATCAATAGACATCGGAATGGTCGCATTGGATGTAGCGGTTGAGAATGCGAATGCCATAACCGGGAAAAATTTCTTGATGAAT
>URQK01000034.1 GCA_900549975.1 uncultured Mollicutes bacterium | reverse complement strand
GACAATTAACAGCGGTATCCGCGGATAGAGCAAATAAAATAGAAACAGCATTTGGTTATATATGCGATCATTACAATCTTGATTATATTATTATCGATGATAAAACGTTGTTATATACACAGCCAACAGGTAAATACTATTTAGATAACGGAAGAGAGCAAATATATAATTTGTACTTAGATAATACTTTCAAGATTCCATTTAATTATGATTCCGATAGTGCTTTTGTAAATAAACTAAAAAGAGCAACTGAAGATATTGATTTTAATATCACTTATTATAGCTATTCATTAGTCTTTGATAATACTGACTTAAGAGAAAATCTAAGAGATATTTTAGATGATACATTAAGGCCAGGCGGCTACAAAACACCATCAATATCAGATAGTGATTTACAAGAAAAAATCGGTATTGCGCCAAGTCCTATTATCAAACAGCCTAAAACATTAAGACGTGCAACATCGTCAAGTCAAGTAAGCAATGCTGTTGTCGATTGTGGAGAATATTACGTATTTAGATATAACACTGAATTTTCAGTGCACACATTAGACATAAAAGCCACAAGTTGGATGGGTCCACTCGACAAAAATAGTTTTTTAAACTTTGAAGTATCAGACGCATCAATCGGTTTAAATGTTTCTAAAATAAACGGTGTTATTTTTTACTACTCAATACCAAAAGAAGATTATAAAACTAAACATTCATTAAGTATGGTTTCAGGTGATATAGAAGTTGATTCTAGTAAAGATCTTGTTTTCTTTAATAAAGACAACTATATAATCAAAAAAGATAAATTTGGTTATAAGTTTTATTTAGGACCGGCAAACATTCTTGATTGGAATATTTTACACCCAGTAAATGTTGGTGAATCATTTACGTTATCAGTTGAAGGAAAAATTCATTTTGAAAATATTACATCAGTTATTTATACAAATGGTGTAGGTGAAATTATTAATTTAAGTGGCTTATCAAATGCATGGGGTAGTGGTTATACTGGAGTAATAAAGGAAGATGGCACAATCATCATTATTGATAAAGATGGAAAAACACATCCGGGTTATCACTTTGATCCAGCTACAGGCGTATTAAAAGATCCTTTAGAAAATGAAGTGCCTTCACCTGTTGTACCAAAGCCAACAAATGTATTAGATGAATTTTTAAAAGCATTAAAGAAGATTGGCTCAATCTTAGGCACTATTGCCATTGTTGGCGGCGTTGCATTTGTAATATCACAAGTCGGGCCTACAATTGTAGCTATATTTAAAAAGAAAGAATGATAACGTATGAAAGCCGCTCGCGAAATCAATTTTGATACTCATGAAAAGCGTAATGTATTCCTTAAATTTCTTTTAATCGGTGTAATTCTATTTGTAGCTAATTATTTAATTAAAGCCTGTGACTATGTTAATAGTTCTGGCATTGATAATAACATCGCTAATACTTATTTCTTTGATACCAATACTGATAATTTATATTACTTTGCTACTGATTCTTTAGGAGTAAAAATTGAGTATGAAGAAAAGCAAGAAGTTGATCGCTTTGCATTTAATTATGAAGTATCAGATAAAGGAATAGTGGATATTTCATTTTATGACAATATCGATAACGTTAGTTTCAAAATTATTAAGGATGGATTACTAGATTTATCTAATAACAAATTATTTTACAAGTACTAAACATTTTTCCAGGAGGTGTTAAAAATGAAAAATTTAATAAAAAGAACAAAGGAGTTTTTGAAAAATAACTGGCCACGTTTAATTATTCTGGCTATTGTTTTAACTTTGTTCTTTTTCTTTTGTTTTAGCTCACACATTAAGCGTTTATGTATTAGCTTGTTATCTTTATGGAATAGCTTGAAATATTACTGGCAAGCCATCGCTGGCGTTGAAGATTTAACGCCACCACCCACATCGTTTGATATTATTCTTTACTTACATAAAGGTAATATCGCTGAATTATTTCCAGTTGATTTACGTAATTTCTTTGATAATATTGAATACTTTGGTAGAGTCCTTATTAGTCCTGATTTCTTTAATCTTTATTTACTTGATATTGGTACTTATGCAAGCTATTTATCAATCATCATTAATATTATACTTTCATTATTTATTATCGTCTTGGTAATTAATTCAACGCGTAAATATAAGCCAGGAGACGAAGCGGAAGATACTAAAGCATTAGCTAAATATAAGAAACTTAAAAAGAAGCTTCAACCAGGATTTAACAAGCTAAAAGTTGCATACAATTATTTGTTTCATTCCTGGCTTGGTGTAGCTTTATTATTGACATTAATTTGTTATCTTCAACTATTCACTATTGCTATTGATTTACTAGCTGGTTATTTCTATTTATTTGCGGAATTTAAGCTAACAATTATTCCAACAATGTTATTAATGATTCTAATTGATTTTGTTCCACAATGGCTATCTATTCCAATTATATTTAGATTAATCTTTATTTATTGGATATTTGATTTAATTAGAATGAATCAAGCTTATAAAGAATTAGACAAGCTAACGGAAGAAACAAAAGATTTCTTAAATGATACAGGTAATATTATTTTGATAACAGGAGCTTCTAGAACTGGTAAAACAGCATTTGTAACTGAATTATCTTTATTTTATGAAAAGCTTTGTTTTCGTCCAACGTTACTTAATTTGATTTTATCGATTGAAAGAAAATTTCCAAAATTCAACTGGAATAGATTAAACTGTTTAATTGACGTTCAAACAAGCTTGAAAACACAAGCTGATATAAATGACTTTGTATTTCATATCATGCAAGATGCTAGAAGCGGTAAAAACACTTATGGCTTATTTGATGAAGATTTAGATAGATACATTAAATGGGATAACTTAACTATGGAATCTATCTTTAATGCTATTAATGATTATGCGATATTATATTATTTCTATAATTTAGATAATCCAATGTTAATAAGTAATTACCCTATTATGTCTAATAGCGTTATTAATCCAGATAATCATTATTTCAATGTAGATCACTTTAATCTTTTTAAAGAATCTAAAAACGAATATTTAAGACGTGTTCAAGCTAGAAGCGAAGAGACGTTATCATTAATAAATAATTTTGATTACTTGAAATTAGGAATTAAAACAAATGTTAACGCAACCGATACTTATATACCTGATTTAGGTTCTTATGCTTTTACAGAAATGGGAAAAGAGCGCGGCTCGACAGACGATGTAAAACACGCTTCAAGGAATGCCAAAGATTCTAATATTAAAAATGATAAATTTAATGAGCGATTAAAGATATGGTCACATATTGCAACAATCAGATATGAGACACTATTTAAAGTTATCATGGATGAGCAAGACGCCAAAGGAATAAATGTTGAACTAAGAAAGACATCTGAAACGATTATAACTTTAGATCGTCATAAGAAAAAACGTAAATTCGCACTTAAGAACTGGTGGATAGAGCAATTCTTATGTAAATGGATATTACAAAAATATGATGACTATAATTGCCATCGTAAAGAAATTAAATTAAATAGTTCTTTGCCAAACTACTTTATAAAAGAGTTTGTAGGCCATGTTAACGATTATTACATAAAAAGATATAACAACTTTAGCTACACTGAATTTGAACTTTATAACGTTAATGGTTCTTTATCAGATGTTAATACTGAAGTTAAAAATGTATCACTAAGGTTATTTGATAAAGTAGCGTATTCAGGACGTTTTGCAAGTACAGTCATGAGGCGCTTGTTCTTGCAACAAATGAGACAGTCTAACATGGGAATAACGGATTTAAAGCATTACTCAAGCTTGACACCGTCAATTCAAGAATATCAATACCAGAACTCATACATGTACACTAATTACTTTAAGACATTTGAAAAAAAGGAGACTAAGAAAAATGACAACACAACAACAAAGTGAATTATTAGAAATTATGATTGATAATAGTTTCATATTTGATGATGATGACGATTTTGATGATGATGACGATGATGAAAATATCGTGACTAGTATAATGTTTTGTTGCCACCGTAAAAAATTTTTTAAAATTTTAAGGCAGATTATAACCATTTTTAATGGTATAAATCCATGCACTAATGATTTGATAAAAGCGATTATTCAAAATGGTGAACTTAGAATTAATGGTTCGTTTTTTTCAGTTACTAGGTCGACAGATAAACACTATGCAGAACTCAAGGCTTTAATCAAGGAGAAAAGATACAATGGCAAATAAGAATGATGAAGTGTTAAAAACTATGATTGAAAATAGTTATATCAATCCTAATGGCATTATCTGGATGTCCATCAACAAAGATAATATTTTCTATGAAACTATCAAGCAAAAAATTAAGGAGAGTGAACGCAATGGCTATTAATTATTTCATAGAACCTATTACTTTAGGCTGTTATATGGATGTATTACAAAATAAAGGTTTAGTGACATCAAGAAATAAGAAAATCAAAATACATGACTTGATTAAATTTAAAATAAATTCTTTTCCTGGTCGTTATTTTTATTCTGATAAAATATATGAAGTTAATTTTGTTACTAAAGATTTAGCTAAAGATGGTATTTGTATGTTTAGCGCAACTGAATGGAATTATAATCTAAGAGTAATGAGTAGATTACTAATAGATAATAACATAAGCAAAAAGCACAAGATAATGATTTTAGAAAATGCTGTAGCGGCCTATAATGGTGAAGCTAAAGAAATAGCATTAGCTAAATACATGGGCGTATACAAGGATAAACATTTATGAAACTGATAATTAAGTATTTAGATAATACAACAAAACGTATTAACACGCGTTGCTATAATGATGTATTTAGTTATTCAGTCAATAAATGGCCTAGTGCGGCTAAAAAGCTAATTGATGATATTAACACTACTATCATTGAAATTTATCTTCAGCCTGATGTTTTTGAGCGAATGGAGAGTGGTTAGAAAATGCCTGTTTATAAATACAAAACAAGCGAAGGTATACGCTTCTATGTAAAGTATTCCATATCAGGCTATACCACTTGTAAACGCGGCTTTGAGACTAAAACAGAAGCTATTATTTATGAAGCTTCAATGTTAAAGAAAAATAAAAAGAGATTAAAAACTTTTTATGTAAAAGATTTATTTAAGCCGTATTGCAACTTGATCCAAACGAAAATCAAAATAACATCAGCTCATGGTAAGATACAAGTATTGTACAAACATATATTTCCTTATTTTGAAAAAATCAAAGTTAAAGATGTTACATCTGTTTATCTTAATCATGTAGCTAGTGAAATCAATAAAAAGAAGTACAAGAAAAAGAATTATTTGTTTTCACTATTAAAAGAATTTCTAACATATTTAATGGACTATGGATTAGATAGAGAGATAAATATGTCTATGTTATACGCTCGATATAATTCATTTGTTGATTATGTTGATTTTGATTATTACACGCGTGAAGAGTTTAATCAGTTTATAAGTGTTATAGATAGTCCTAAGTATCTACTAATATTTAACTTGCTTTTTAATTACGGATTACGCATTGGCGAATTATTAGGGCTTAAACATTGTGATTTTAGTAGAGATAAAGTAGCTATACGGCGCGCGATAGCTACAAAGTTAGGAAATGGCCGCCAAGTTGAGATTAAGCCAAAGACAAAATCTTCGGTGAGAGAATATCCATTAATTGATACAGTGCGTGAAGCTTATTTGAATTATGTAAAAACATTAGATGGTTTTGATTCAAGTGACTATGTATTCCGCGCGAATGACTATAAAAGACTAACGATTGGCGAATCACCGATAAGACGCGCACAGGCTCAATATGAAAAGCTATCAGGATTAAAGCATATTAGACTACATGAATTTCGGCATAGTTGCGCAAGCGAACTAATAAATAATGGCTTTACTCCAGAGCAAGTCGCAGCCTGGTTAGGACACTCTAGTAGTGAAATTACCATGAGAACATATTTTCATTTATTCCCAACTCGAAAAACTGCGATTGCATCGTATTATAATTCTATTTTTCGTGATACCGAAAACAGTATCAAAAAGGTATCAAAAAGCCCTAAAACAGTATCAAAAGCGTATCACAAAAATTGACTAAAAACATAAAAAAAGCCCGATTAAATCGAACTTTTCAAACAATTTTGGTGCAGGAAATGAGACTCGAACTCACACGGGTGTTTCCCATACGCCCCTCAAACGTACGCGTCTACCGATTCCGCCATTCCTGCAGCGAAAATATTATATCATTTTTAGAATGATTTTCAATGATTTTTTATTTGACACACTATAAAACATGAATTAAACTACTTTTTATTGAATTTCTCAATAATCTCTTGATATCTTGTATAAGTCCTATTAGACATTACTTCAAATGAGATTGGAATTGTATTAGAACTAGCAATACCCACTTTAGTCATTTGTTCAGGATTACTAAAAATCTCTATGATTTTATTTTTCATATCTTCGACAGTTTCATTTGCTAAATATCCATTGATTCCATCTTTGAATGGTTCTGCAGCATTAGATTCTTTTGTTAAAAGACACGGTGTTTTCATTGTACAAGATTCACGAACAGCAATAGAAAATGTATCGTAAGTAGATGGAAAGAAAAATAAATCACATGCAGCGTAAACACCGCTTAACAAAGCAACATCATTTATTTTTCCTAGAAAATGTACATTGTTTATCAAATTATTCTTTTTAACAAATTCGCGCATGCTTTGTTCGTCTAGGCCTTCTCCAACAAAATACATATGGTAAGCTGGATCAATTTTAACAAGTTCATTAATGGTCTTAAGAACAAGTTTTAAATTTTTCACATAACGAAGTTGACCAACATATAAAAGATTTTTAGCATTTTGATTAATAGAAAACTTATCTATAGCAATGTTTTTTAATTCATCACTATTATGTGGATATATAAAATTTGTTCCGTTTTCCATTACAAAAACATTCTTTTTATATCCATATGAGCGTAATGTTTCTGCGGCTTTATTAGAAGGAGCCCATACTTCATCACATTTATTAAAGAATTTTACAATATAACTTACAGCAAAATTAGTAATTATTTTACTATGAGTTTGAGCCATAACATCTTCTTTGAATTGACTATGAAAAGTAGCTATGACAGGAATTTTCTTTTTCTTTGCTAATTTTAAGGCATAATGGCCAATGAAAAACGGAGAATGGACATGAAATATATCGGCATTGGAATTTAAAAGATATTTGTTTAATTCTTTATCTTTTCTTGGTAGGGGAATAATAAATTTATTAACAATTTTAATTTTTGTTCTTTTTCTTAAAACTTTATAAGGTAATTTGTCATCCCATGCTTTATAGTCATCGTGATATTGGGGAACAACCACTTCACATTCACCTATACGATTTAGATGTTTTGCACAATTGTCCACAACACGCACAACGCCATCGATTTGTGGAAAAAAATTATCGCAAAATTCAACTATTTTTAATTTGTCCTTTTCAGCCATTGCAAAATCTCCTTATCGCCAAGTGAATTATATTGTAATTTTAATTTGTTGTCAAATCAAGTAAATATTTCACCAAATTTAATTTAATCACTTTGTTGTTTTTTTATATCTTTTTTATATCGTTTAATGAAAACTTAATTACCTTACTCAGTTCTAATAAAGTCGTTTCTATTTGAAGACCAATTTTTCCTCCACTAAAAATGATTTTTTCTTTATCGTTAGCGCTTATATCAATAGTGGTTACAAAAAATTTTTTCATACCAATAGGAGAACAGCCACCATGAATATAGCCAGTTAGTGGCAATAAATCTTTGCTCTTAATCATTTCGATGCTTTTTTCATTTACAGCACTAGCGGCCTTCTTTAAATCAAGTTCACTATTTACTGGAATTAAAAACACATAATGATTGTTAGATTTACCAATAGTTACTAGTGTTTTAAATACCTTCGTTGGATCTTCATTTAATAATTTAGCGACTTCTTCACCACTAATAGCGGTAGTTGCATCGTATTCGTATATATTAAAATTTATCTTTTTTTGTTCTAAAATTCTAATTGCATTTGTTTTTTCAATTTTTTTAGTCATAGATTTGTTCTATTATTGGTTGATATTCCTTTCCAATATCTTTTTCATTTTACTACAAAATGTTGAATGGCAAAAGAATAATTGAAAAAAATCATCGTTTGTTTATATATAGTTGAGATTATTTAGCTATTAATTGTAAATAAAGAAATTTTCAAATCGTAATATTTATGATTGTGTGTTATGATAAGATAGTTACTAAAAGGAGTGAACTGCCAAAATGAAGAAATATGATTATGTAATAGTGGGCGCTGGATTATATGGCGCTACTGCAGCTTATGAATTAACCAAAAAAGGATACAAATGTTTAGTATTAGAAAAAAGAAATCATATCGGCGGAAATATTTATACTAAAGAAGTGGAAGGAATTAATGTTCATGTATATGGAGCGCATATCTTCCATACATCAAATAAAATGATTTGGGATTATGTTAATCAATTTGCGGAATTTAATAATTACATTAATTCACCAATTGCTATTTATAAAGATGAATTATATAACTTACCATTTAATATGAATACATTTTCTAAATTGTTTAATATTAAAACACCAGAAGAGGCAAAACGTGCTATTGAAAATGAAGTTAAAGAATCATATGTAGAAAATCCAACAAACTTAGAAGAACAAGCTAAAAACTTAGTAGGAAAAACAATATTTGAAAAACTAATTAAGGAGTATACCGAAAAACAATGGGGAAAGAGTTGTGATGAACTCCCACCATTCATTATCAAAAGATTGCCAGTAAGATTTACTTATGATAATAATTATTTTAATGATCGTTATCAAGGTATACCAATGGGTGGATATACAAAAATAATTGAAAAGATGCTTGAAGGTAGCGATGTTTTACTAAACGTTGATTTCTTAAAAGAAAAAGAAAAGTATTTAGCATTAGGAGACAAAATTATTTTTACTGGACCAATTGATGCTTATTATGATTATTGCTATGGACCATTAGAATATCGCTCAGTTTATTTTGAAACAGAAACATTAGATATGGAGAATTATCAAGGTAATGCTGTTGTTAATTATACAAGCAAGGACGTTCCATTTACTCGTATTATTGAACATAAGCATTTTGAATTTGCTAAAACACCTAAAACAATTATTTCCAAAGAATATTCTAAAAAATGGAAATTAGGTGATGAGCCATATTATCCTGTAAACGATGCAAAAAATACGGAATTGTATCAAAAATATTTACAATTAGCTAACAAAGAAGCTAACGTTTATTTTGGCGGAAGATTAGGACAATACAAATATTTAGATATGCATAATGTCATATTAGAAGCACTTAATTTCACTAAAGATGTATGTTTTAAAAAATAGGCACATATTATAAAAATAAAGTAGGATTATAAAAACTTATAAGCATTATAATAAATTGCTGCGCCTAGGAGGAAACTTAATCATGGCTAAAAAAGAAAAAAGAACAATTGATGTTGCCCAAGAAGAAGAAATTCGTAAAACACAAGAAATTATTATTAATGAAACAATGCTAAATCAAGCAATCAAAGAATCTGAACATCAAGATAATGTTAAAAAAAGTTCTAAAAAATCTTTGTTTGGCCTTTTATTTGTTTTTCTAAATGTTATTTTAGTAATTATTTTAGGTTTTACAACTTTTAATAATAGTGAAGCTGGAGAAGTTACTTTTGAGCAAACTTTTGCTGTTTGGTTTCAAAAAGAGAATATAGTTTATTGGATTATTGCTTTGCTCCTTGGCTTAGTTAGTTTAGTTGCAGAGGCCACTAAATTTTATATTATGATTCGCAAAGCCACTGGACAAAGCAAACCTTATTTGTCACTTAAAACCGCAATTCTAGGTAAATATTACGATAATATTACTCCACTTGGAAGTGGCGGACAACCATTCCAAATTTATTATTTAACAAAAGGCGGAGTTCCAGGAGCGGAATCTATGTATTTGCCAGTTGCTTCCTTCTTTCTTAATCAATTGGCGTTTTTAATGTTATGTATTATGGCTTTTATCGTTAATAGTGTTACCAACGGTGCACCAGTTAGTAATGCTGGTACGGCAGGAACAACTTTATTAATTATGGCTTATATTGGCGCGGTGTTTTCTATTTCTATTCCTGTTGCGATATTTATTGCTTCGTTTTTACCAAAATTGCGTGCAAAAATAATTAAAATTTGTGTACGATTCTCTTATAAATTTAAATTAGTCAAGAATAAAGGTGCTGCAACAAGAAAAGCAAACAAATTAGTTAATGATTATCGTAAGAGCTTATTTATGCTTGCTAAAAGCCCAGGAACAGTAATGTCCACAACGATCTTATCAATTATTTATCAATTAGCAATTTGTTCGATTCCATACTTTGTTATAAGAGCGTGTGGTATAGAGGATGCAAATTGGTTGATTTATTTATGTATGACTATTATTGTGTATTCCGCAATTTCTTTTATTCCAACACCAGGTAACTCTGGCGCAGCAGAACTATCTTTCATGATATTATTTACTGCTTTAAATGGGTCGCTTGTTGTATCAAAATATTGGGCAATGGCATATTGGAGATTTTGCTGCTACTTCTTGATTGTTTTGATTGGAATTGTCTTTATAATCGCAGGTATGCTTAAGGCTAATCATCATCGAAAAGAAAATTTAAAACAAGAAGTAAACGATATTTCAAAGTAAGAATTAAATTTCAAAGCACTTTTTTTAAATTAAGTGCTTTTTTTTACGCTTTATTTTTAATAAAAATAACAAAAGGTTGCAAACTTATTTATAGTAGCATAAAATAGACTTGCTTTGCTTAGGAGGTTATACTAACCATGGCTGCAAAAAAAGAAAATAAAAAAGTTGATAAAAATATTCAAGAAGAAGAAATTCGCAAAACACAAGAGATTATTATTAATGAAACAATTATTAATCAAACAATAAAAGAATCAGAACAAAAAGAAGAGATTAAAAAAGATTCGAAAAAATCATTATTTGGTTTATTATTCGTTTTTATTAATGTTATTTTAGTTATAATCTTAGGATTTACTACTTTTAACAAAGATGGAAATGATCAAGGCTCATCTTTTAAAACTACATTAGATATTTGGTTTCAAAAAGAAAATGTTGGCTACTGGATTATTGCTTTATGTTTAGGATTAGTTGCTGTACTTGCTGAAGCTACTAAGTTTTATATTTTAATTCATAAAACAACAGGAAAAAGCAAGCCTTATTTATCACTTAAAACGGCTATTTTAGGTAAATATTATGATAACATTACTCCACTTGGTGGTGGTGGACAACCATTCCAAATTTATTATTTAACAAAAGGCGGAGTTCCAGGAGCGGAATCTATGTATTTACCAGTTGCATCTTTCTTTATGAATAGATTTGCCTTTTTAATACTTTGTATAACCGCGTTTATCTATAGCGCAGTTAATGGCAAAGTAGTACCAAATACTACAGCAGGCACAACTTTGCTGATTATGTCTTATGTTGGGGCAGCTTTCTCTATTTTTCTTCCAGCTGCTATATTTATTGCTTCGTTTTTACCAAAGTTACGTGTAAAAATAATTAAATTATGTGTACGTTTTTCTTATAAGTTCAAATTAGTTAAGAATAAAGGTGCTGCGACAAGAAAAGCTAATAAACTAGTTAATGATTATCGTAAGAGTTTATTTATGCTAACAAGAAGTAAATTCACTGTCATAATAATAACAATTTTATCTTTTGTTTATCAAATGTCTTTATGCTCTATACCTTATTTTGTAGTTAGAGCATGTGGTGGTAGTGCAGATTGGTTTACCTTAATGTGTACTTGTGTAATTGGATCTTCTGCAATATCATTCATTCCGACACCAGGTAACTCTGGAGCAGCGGAATTATCATTTACTTTATTATTTACTGGTTTAACTGCTTCTACAAAATATTGGGCAATGGCATATTGGAGATTTTGTTGCTATTTCTTAATAGTTTTAATTGGTATGGGATTTGTCATTGGTGGAATGATAAAATCACGTCACGAACGTAAACAACACTTAAAAGAATCATTAAATTCGAAATAAAAAGACACAAAAACTAGTGTCTTTTTTTACTAAATGTGTATAATAATTTTGCTTGCTAAAATAAGGAGGTGTAAAGCATGAAGAAAATATTACGACTTTTATCAAGGCTATTGCTTGTACTTCCTGCTTTAGTACTCCAAGTTTTATGGTGGTTATTAATTTTTAGATGGTGGAATACTTACTATAATTATTTAATAGCGTTTAGTTATGCTTTTTCCGTTTTAGTTATTATATATATCATTAATAGAAGAGAAGAATCAAATTATAAAATTTTATGGATTATTATTGTTTCATTGTTACCATTCTTTGGAACATGGTTATATGTTTCTAGCGGAAATAGACGTACTTCTAAACCAATATTGAAAAAAATAAATAAGTATAAATATTTATCTAATAAACCAGATGGTAAACAGCTTTCTAATGATAGCCGAGCTTTACAAACAATGAATATGATTAGTTCATTATCTAATGCGCCTATTGTAAAAAATAAGGATGCGGTGTATTTTCCTAGCGGAGAAAGTATGTTTAAAGACATGCTTAAGGAATTAGAGACCGCTAAACACTTTATTTATTTAGAATATTTTATTGTGGAAAAAGGAAAATTTTGGAATTCTATTTTAGATATACTAAAACGAAAAGTAAAAGAAGGAGTGGATGTTAGGATACTTTATGATGATATAGGCAGTATTTCAACATTTTCTTTACATAACAACTATTTTTTAAAAAAGAATGGCATTCATATCGCCTCATTTAACCCAATTAAATTTATTAAATTATCGCTTAACAATAGAGACCATCGTAAAATGATGATTATCGATAACCGCGTTGTTTATAGTGGCGGTATTAATATTGCCGATGAATATATAAACACTAAAGTTCGTTTTGGTTATTGGAAAGATATTGGCTTTAAATTAAAAGGTGAAGCCACTTTATCTTACACACATATGTTTGTTTTGTTTTGGAATGCTTATTCTTCTGATAAGATTGATGAGCATGCTTTATTTAAAGATAGTTATCAAGAATATGAGACAAACGAACATGTTATTTCGTATTATGATTCACCAAGTAATGAAGAAGCAATTAGCAATAAACTAATGATTGATTTATTATCTCAAGCAAAAAAATACGCTTATTTCTATACTCCTTATTTAATTTTGAATGATCCATTAAAAGAAGCATTTATCCAAGCGGCTCAAAGAGGTATTGATGTTCAAATTATTATTCCAGGTATTCCAGATAAAAAATTAGTGTATTTATTAACTAAAAAATATGCGGAAGAATTAGTAAATAAAGGCGTAAAAGTATATGTATATAAAGATGGATTTATTCACGCAAAAGCAGCAATAATGGATGATAAAATATGTTCTATAGGTTCAGTTAATTTGGATTATCGTAGTTTATATTTACACTTTGAAAATAATACAGTATTTTATGAATCGAGCATTTTAAAGCCATTGAAAGAAGATTTTTTAAACGTACGTAGTCAGTCGAATATGATGCCAAAGAAAGATAAAAAAGATAATATAATTAAACGCATTTTAATATCAATAATTGATTTAATTTCACCATTGTGTTAACAAAAAAAAGAGTCAACTCAAATGAGAATTTACTCAAATGAGTTTGACTCTTTTCTTAACTAAATAACGCTGGAAAGAATACGTATGTACAAAGTAAGAAATATACGACAAGCGATGTGGCATCAACAATTGTTGTTACGATTGGACCAGACATAAGCGCTGGATCTAATCTTATTTTTTGCGCAAGCATTGGCAATGACGCTCCTAATAATTTAGCAATAACAATAGTAATAAATAATGTGGTGGCTACTAAGGCGGCAACTTGCCAATTTGGTACACTTGTAGAATCATTCTTAACTAATCCAACAGACAATTCAAATAGTATCCATAAGAAGTTACAAATAGAAACTAGTGTGGCAGTAACAAGTGCAACTCTAAATTCTTTCCAAATGACTTTTCCATAATCATGTGTTGTTACTTCTCTAGTAGCTAGACCACGTGTAATAAGAGAAGTAGTTTGTCCGCCGGAATTACCACCAGTATCCATGAACATTGGAATGAAAGCAGACAATACAGCGACAGCTTGTAAAGCATGTTCAAATTTAGAAATAATAATACTAGTGAATGTGGCGGATATCATCAATAACAATAACCAAGTGACACGCTTTTTTGCCATTGAGAAGACACCAGTCTTTAAGTATTCATCTTCTAGTGGTTGCATACCAGCTTGAATAGCGATATCTTCGTTTGTTTCTTCTTCGATGACATCGATAATATCATCGACAGTAATAACACCAACTAAACGATTTTCATTATTTAAAACAGGTAAAACGGTGATATCATATCGCTTAAATATTTGGGCAACATCTTCTTGGTCTTGATAAACATTCGTGGATTTGAAATCTTCATTCATGATATCAGCAATTTTTACATCGTCATCTGCTAAAACTAAGTCATCTAGATATAATACACCCACGAGATTACGTTTATTATCAATTACGAAAGTTGTCGAAATTGTTTCAGCGTCTTTACCAATCTTTTTGATTCTTGCTAAGGCATCTTTTACATCAAGAGTGTTAATAAGTTCAACATATTCAGTAGTCATAATTGAACCAGCGGTATCTTCTTTATAATTCAATAACTTATTGATGTCATTTCTTGCATCTTTATCTGAAGCACTTAAAACACGCTTTACCAAGTTAGCAGGCATATCTTCAAGAAAGTCAACAATATCATCAGTGTATGAGTTATTAATTAATTCACGTAATTGTTTGTCAGAAAATAAATTGATTAAGTTTTGTTGTTGATTTTCATCAAGATAAGTAAATAGTTCAGCGGTATATTCGCTTTTAACGGTTTTAAAAATAAAAAGTAATTTAGAAATATCTTCAATATCATCACAAACTTCCGCAATATCAATGATATCAGTAGATTCGAATAATTCACGAATTTCTTTTACCTTTTTATTATCGATGAGACTCTCTAATTCTTCTAATGTGATTTTG
>URQK01000033.1 GCA_900549975.1 uncultured Mollicutes bacterium | reverse complement strand
AAGCAGCCAATGAAATTGCCTCCGAGCATATGGAGATCGTCACAAAGAATCCGTTTGAAGATATGATGAAAGTACGAAATGCAGGTGCGATCTTTATCGGAGAGCACAGCTCTGAGCCTCTTGGAGATTATTTTGCAGGACCGAATCATGTACTTCCTACCAATGGAACCGCGAAATTTTTCTCCGCACTTTCTGTAGATGATTTTATTAAGAAATCCAGCATTGTGTATTATTCCAGAGAAGCACTCCGGAAGATCCACAAGGACATTATCCAGTTTGCCACATCGGAACAGCTGACTGCACACGCAAACTCCATTGCAGTCCGTTTTGAGGAAGAGGATAAGGAGAACGAATAATGGCAAGAGAAGCACTGATCGAAAGAAACACAAAAGAAACACAGATCCGTCTGCAGCTGAATATTGACGGAACAGGAAGTTCCGATATTGATACAGGTATTGGCTTAGTAGAAAGTGTTGCTTTTTGTACTGATGGTGATACAACAAACTTTATGGTTAAACATAATGGCAAATACGAAAAAATCACTATTAGATATAATGGTATTGATACACCAGAATCTACTGGTAGAATTGAACCTTGGGGAAAACAAGCTAGTAAGTTTAATGCTGATAAATTAAATAATGCTTATCGTGTTGTATTAGATTGTGAAAGAAATATTTATGATACAGTCGATGGTAATGGACGTTATTTAGGAATGGTTTGGTATCAACAAGATAAAGATTCAGATTTTAGAAATTTAAATCTTGAACTTGTTGAACTAGCTTATAGTAAAAATTACAATTACGAAACTGAATCAGTTTACTTTAATGCATTTAAAGAAGCTGGTGATTATGCTGAAAGATGTGGCGCAAAAGTATATGGTGAAAGAGACCCAATATTTGACTATTCTGAACACATTTATGAATATGTAAATGGCTATGGTGTTCAAGGAATTTACGACAATTATTATGATTATAAAGATGAAAATGGCAATACCGTTCAAGGCATTGGTGAAACAGAAACACACTCGGGCTCTAAATGCCATGTTAAAGGCGTTGTAATTGGTATGATTGGTGACTCATTCGTATTAAGAGATTTATTCAAAGCTGAAAAAACAGGATTATATGCCACAATTTATTGCTTTACGGCTTATGGTTCATCAATGGCTTCAATCTTAAAAGTTGGCTTAGTTGTTGAGTTCTATTGTACAGCAACACAATTTAATGGCAATATTCAACTAAGTAATATTAATGTTAAATTCTCTGGTAAACAAAAGTTTGTCGTTGAAAACGAATATGAAAATGATGAATTTATTCCATTTACTGGACCAACAAAAGATTACCCAGAATTAAATCTTGATCCAATTAGTATTGATAATACTACTGCAACTAAAGCAATCTTAGAATCTAAGAAAAATCAATACATTGAAACAACAATTACAATAAGAAATATCGAACAAGGTGACCGTGATCCTGATGGTAATATCATTAGTGGTACGGAATACAATTCTTATTTTAGAAAAGATGCAAGTAAAGGACATTTAACAATTTATGCAAGATTAAATAATGGCCTTGTATTTAACTTAAGAGTTGATGGATCAACATCGCCTTTCCCAGATGAAACTTTGTTTGCAGTTGGAAAAAGTTATAAAGTAAAAGGATATATGATTCCTTATTTCGATAATTATCAAATGATGATGTTCAATAATATAGCATCATATAATTACATTACACCAATTAATTAAAAGGAGAAAAAACACAATGA
Source organism: uncultured Mollicutes bacterium (assembly GCA_900549975.1). Taxonomy (GTDB): domain Bacteria; phylum Bacillota_I; class Bacilli_A; order RFN20; family CAG-826; genus RUG131. Next base: position 14,200 of record URQK01000033.1, on the reverse strand, counting down.
ATAAAAAAATAGGATTTTTAGCGGCAGGATTAATGTCTTTATCATTAATGTCATGCTCAAACGAAGCTAAAACAGTTGCAGAAGAAGCTGTTAAAGGCGCTGCTATTCTTACAGCAAATTATGAAAAAGTAACTTCTCAATTACAAATGATTAATCAAATTACAGTTTTAGTAGGAGAAGAAGATGTTGTTGTACCACTTACATGGGAATCTAGTCAATTTACAATTCTTGAAGATAACGATTTACATGTTACTTATGCTACACCTGTAAGCTTGCCTGAAGTAGGAGCAGCTGATGTTGATTATACTTTAACTGCAACAGCAACTTATAAAGGTGCAAAAGCTCAAAAAGTGTTTACTGGAAAGTTATCTGCTACTGCTAAAGTTGATAAAGTTACAGTAGCGGAATTTAAAGCATTACCAGTTGATTCTAATAAAGAAGTAATAGTAGAAGGTATTATCAGAAAATCATTTGGTGGATCTACTAGTGCTGTTTTAACTGATGATACTGGCTCAATCTTGGTTTATACACAAAATGCTATCGATTCTTATGTGCCAGGCCGTAAAGTTGCTGTTAGAGGAACTAGAGGAAGCCATGGCAAATATGTATATGATTCTAAAGGAAACAAAGTCATGCAAACAGAAGATCCATCAAAGAATCTTGAAGTTCCTTATGATGAATTAATCTATACTTCAATGGAAGTGTTAGATATTTGTAACGAACAAGCAAGTCTTAAAAGTGCTATTTCTACCACGATTGATGAAGTTAATAAATGGGTGGTTGATCCTACTAATAGTTCATTCGTTAATCATTCTGGCGAATTACTAAAAATGACTTGTGACATTGTTAAATATGATCCAGGTTCATATCATGTTTGGGAAGCTTGTCCAACAGGACAAAAAAATCCATACATTCAATTTTACTGCAATAGCAACGTTACTGATAATTTAAATGATATTGATGCTTACTTAACACCATTTGAAGGCAAAAAAGTAGAATTAGGTATATTTGTTTATGATTTCAATAGCAAATATAATAATTCTAAATTAAAAAATGTATTTAGATTTATTCCTGTAAGTGTTACAGTAATTGCTTAATTATAACTATTTTAAATATAAATAGGGACTGTTCAAAAGAGCAGTCTCTTTTATTGTATTTGCTTTATGAAGTTTGGATGTGCTAAAATATAAAAAATTGAAAGTTGGTGAAGCGAATTTTTGATTCGAATACAATGAAAAATAAACATATAATATTATCAATTTTAGTTTTATCTCTTTTTCCCTCTTTGATATCATGCGATAATAATAAAACAATTGTTGTTGTACCACCATCTATTTCAATAAAAACAAGTGTCCCTTGCTCATCTTTATATCATTATGGCGATAGCGGAACTGTACCGAATTTATCTAAAACTAACTATTATACTTATAAGGATGATGTAGCGCTATATTTGAAAACTTACAATGATTTACCAGATAATTATATACGAAAAGACCAGTATAATAATGGCGGAAAAAACATGTATGGATCTAGCACTAGAGTTGGCGGAGATTATTTTTCTAATAAATATGGGAATGGCGAATATATGATTAGCGTCGCTCGATCAATGACTGAATGTGATATTGCAAAGTCTAACACCAATAGAGGTGTTGAAAGACTAGTTTATAGCAGTGATTTTAGAATATTTTATACAAGTGATCATTATGAAACTTTCCAAGAATACTTAGGCTATAAAAACTGGGGACCAAAGTTTAATAAAGGACAGTTTATTGCTATTTGTAAATAGTAACACTCTTGCATATTTAAAAATAAAGTATTATATTAATTGTATAAAAAGTAGTTGGAGCTAGATATTTTATGAGAAAGACTAATATTTTAAGCAACGTTATTTTGTTATCCGCTTTTGGATTATCTTTATTCTCTTGTTCTTCGAATAAAGATATGGAAATTGTTAACAGAGCATTAGATTGTATTGAAGAAAGAGTGTATTTAAAAATCAGAGATACAATATCTTTTCCAAATTTTATTTCAGTAATTTATGATGAAAATACGATTACTGTTAAAGTAACGTGGAAAATTATTCCTGATAATTGTTTTGAAATTGCAGAAGAAAGTGACGCTATGTTTTATTTAAAACCATTACCTACTAATACTGAAATAGAAGTAACTTTTGTTGCGACAGCAACATATAATGGTGTTAAAGCAAGCAAAACAATCAATGGTTTAATAATGCCATCTAATTAGACAGTTTTTTCTTGAATTTATTATTTTTTATGCTTGAATAATTGCATCGGATATAGTAATATATTAAATGCAAAACGGACCATTAGCTCAGCTGGTAGAGCAACTGACTCTTAATCAGTGGGTCACAGGTTCGAATCCTGTATGGTTCACCATCTTGCTTATTAACTGTGTTTATAACACAGTTTTTTATTAGGAGATTCTTGTATGGACAATTTAGTTGCAGAAGAAAAAGTAATTGAACTATTAAACAAAAAATACATCTTATTAGCGGTTTCTAATAGTTGCAAATTATCATTTCGTGTAACATTATATAACCATCGGTTTATTTTTACTAATGAAAATATGACATTACGTTTTTTAGAAAATGAATTCAAAAGTATTATTAGCCAATATAACTTTTATTTGATAAATGACAATGAAGATGTTATTATCAACCAAGAATTTGATCCATTAACACTTAAACAATAACTTATACTATTATTCTTTTAATTCTTCTAGATAAATGCGCCGCTACTTCGTGTGGAATAGTGGCATTTTTGTTTGCAATATCATTAATTGTTTGATGTGAACCAATAACAACAAAAATACTACTTAAATCAATTTTGGTATCGCTATAAACCATAAAATGGTCCATGCATGTTATTCCTATTTGCAATAAAATCAAGCCACTAACTTCTACAATATTTTGATGATTTCTTAATAATCCGTCGCCATAACCTAAAGGTATGGTATAAACATACCCATCTTTAATTACTGGCTCTTGATTATACGATACCATTTCAAACTCACTAATTTTGATTTCATTAATTGCTTTTGCTTTAAGTGTTAAAATTGGTTTAGTAAATGAAACGTTATTATCTAACCCATACATTGTTAAACCTATTCTTATAGCTGTAGTATTATCGTTTTTAATTAAAAAAGTAGAAGATGCTTGCGAATGGATAAGTAGACCATTGTTTGGTATTTTTATTAGACATTTGCTAAAAATTTCATTTTGTTTTTCGTATGTATTTATCGAAGCAAAATGAGTAAATACACCTTTTAGTATAAGTTTGGATTTAGCAATTATTTGGAGAGCTTCTTCAATTTCGCTAGGCTTTATTCCGTCACGGTTCATACCGGTATCTATTAAAAGATGGATGAAAATTGGCAAGTTAGATTTTTTTAATATTTTCAAATACTCTAAGTTAATTACTGATAAAGTGATTCTAAAATTTGAAGCATAAGTTAAATTATCACAACTACCTAACAATAAAACAGGAGTAAAAATTAGACTTTTTCTTATTAGCATGCATTCTTCAATAGTGGAGACTGCAAACATTTTAGGAGAAAGCGGAGCAAGTATTTTTGCAACTTCAAGTAAACCATGTCCATAAGCATTACTTTTTATTACACAAATTATATCTTTATTTGCTTTTTCTTTAATGTTTTTATAATTTTCAATAAGTTGATTTTTTGATATTTCAATGTATCCACGCATATAATCACCAATAAAATATATGAAAGTAAGAATAAAATGAACACTTTGGATTTTTAATATTTAATTTTTCTTATAAGTATTGTATACTTATAATGGTTTTTTATTGGAGGTCATTATGGAAGTTAAAAAAACATTTTTATCCGTCGATGGTAATACAGCGGCAGGACTTGCATCATACTCATTTACTGAGGTGGCAGGTATTTACCCTATTACACCATCATCGCCTATGGCTGAACTTGTAGATGTTTATTCTTCACAAGGAAAGCTAAATTACTTTGGAAATACTGTAAAGGTTGTTGAAATGCAATCTGAAGCTGGTGCATCTGGTACAGTTCATGGTGCATTACAAGCTGGTGCATTAGCTACAACATATACAGCTTCTCAAGGTTTGTTGTTGATGATTCCTAATATTTATAAATGGGTTGGTGAACTTTTACCAGCAGTATTACATGTATCTGCTCGTTCATTAGCTACAAGATCATTATCTATTTTTGGTGATCATCAAGATGTCTATGCTGTACGTCAAACTGGTATTACAATGATTTGTTCACATTCTGTACAAGAAATTGCTGATTTAGCTCCAGTTGCTCATTTAATTGCTATTAAATCAGAAGCTCCAGTTATGCATTTCTTTGATGGATTTAGAACATCACATGAAATTCAAAACGTCGAATTTGTTGATGAAAGTGCTTGGAAGGATTTAATTGATTATGATGCACTCAATAGATTCCGTGCTCGTGCATTAAACCCTCATACTCATGCAGTAACTAGAGGTGGAGCAGAAAATGATGATATCTACTTCCAAGGTAGAGAAGCACAAAATGCTCATTTTAATAAGATTGTTGATATTGCTGATGAATACTTCAAAAAAGCAAGTGAATTAACAGGACGTAATTATGCACCTTTCACATATTATGGTGCACCAGATGCTACTAAAATTATAATCGCTATGGGTTCTGTTACAGAAACAGCTACTGAAGTTATTGATGAATTAATAAAAGAAGGGCAAAAAGTTGGCCTTGTTAAAGTACACTTATATCGTCCATTCTCTGCTAAACACTTAGTAAGTGTTATTCCTGAAACTGTCAAAAAGATTGCGGTATTAGATCGTACTAAGGAAATGGGCGCTACTGGTGAACCATTATACTTAGATGTTGTTGCGGCTTTAGAACAAATGGACCGTAAAGTTGATGTTCTTGTTGGTGGACGTTATGGTTTATCTTCAAAAGATACTCAACCAAAACATGTTAAAGCTGTTTATGATTTCTTAGATATGGAAAAGCCATGGACAAGTTTCACTGTAGGTATTAATGATGATGTTACTCATTTATCTATACCTGTTGATGATTCATTCCATGTTAAAGCAAATTATACATCATGTTTATTCTATGGATTAGGATCTGATGGTACAGTTTCTGCTAATAAATCATCTATTAAAATTATTGGTGATGCTACTCACCAATATGCCCAAGCATATTTTGCTTATGATTCACGTAAAGCTGGTGGCGTAACCCGTTCCCACTTACGCTTTGGTAAGACACCAATTCACTCAACTTATTATGTTCAAAATGCTGATTTCATTTCTTGCTCACTTGATACATATATGTACAAGTTTGATATGTTAAAGAACTTGAAAAAAGGCGGAACATTCTTATTGAATACTGATTTAACTGATGAAGAATTAATTAAATCAATGCCAAATAGAATGAAACATCAATTAGCGGAAAAAGAAGCAAAATTCTACGTAATTGACGCAAATAAAATTGCAAAAGAAATTGGTATGGGACGTCATACTAATACAACATTACAAGCTTCATTCTTCTATTTAAATCAAAACATCATGCCATATGCTGATGCACAAGAATGGATGAAGAAATTTGCTAAAAAGAGTTATGCTAAAAAAGGTGACGAAATTGTCCAAATGAACTATAAAGCTATTGATGCTGGTGCAGAAGGACTTCGTGAAATTAAAGTTGATCCAGAATGGATTAATTTAAGTGTTGCTCGTGTTATAAATAAAACCGGTGATGATTACTTTGATAGTTATGTTAATGTAATTGGCTCACTTGATGGTGATGATTTACCAGTATCTAAATTCACTGAATGGGAATTATTAGATGGTACAATGAAAAACGATATTACTTATCGTGAACAACGCTCTATTGCGGATAATGTCCCAGTATGGAATAAAGAAAATTGTATTCAATGTAATCAATGCGCATTTGTATGTCCACACGCTACAATTCGTCCATTCTTATTAAATGAAGAAGAAGTAGCTAACATGCCAAGCATTGCTAAAGATGATTTAATGGACGCAATGGGCGGACCAAATGTTAAAGGATTAAAATTCCGTATTCAAGTTTCACCAAAGAACTGTGTTGGATGTGGATTATGTGTTGTTCAATGTCCAGGCAAGATGGGTAAAAAAGCTCTTGAAATGGTTGAAGCTAAAACTCAATTCCCACAAGAAGAAGCTGCGGAATACTTATTTAAACATGTTGAATATAAAACGGATAAATTCCCAGTTACAACTGTTAAGGGTGCAAGTTTCTTAATGCCTTATACTGAAGTATCAGGCGCTTGTGCTGGTTGTGGAGAAACTCCTTATTATCGTTTGGCTTCGCAATTATTTGGTAAAGATATGCTTGTTGCTAACGCCACAGGATGTTCTTCAATCTATAATGGATCTACCCCATTAACACCATTCTGCACTGATAAAAATGGTGAAGGTGTTGCTTGGGCAAACTCATTATTTGAAGATAATGCTGAATTTGGTTTTGGTATGCGTATTGCCACAAATTACAAACTTGGACAAATCTTAAAGATTTTCACTGAAACTAAGGATCAAGTCGAACCAGAATTAAAAGAATTAATTGAAAAATATATTGCTAACTTCAAAAATCGTGAACTTGTTAGAACATTTGTTAAAGATTTAGTTTCTTTAGTAAAAGCAAGTAAAAACGAAGAAGTTAAGAAAGTATTAGAATTCGAACGTGATTTAATTGATAAATCTGTTTGGATTGTTGGTGGCGATGGCTGGTCTTATGATATCGGTTATGGTGGTGTTGACCACGTTATTGCCAATGATGAAGATGTTAACATATTAGTACTCGATACAGAAGTATATTCAAATACTGGTGGACAATCTTCTAAATCTTCTCAAGCTGGTTCAATTGCTAAATTTACTGCATCTGGTAAAAAGACTGCTAAAAAGTCACTTGCAATGATGGCTATGGCTTATGGAACAGTTTATGTTGCACAAATTTCTTTAGGTGCTAATCCAATGCAAGCTATTAAAGCAATGAAAGAAGCAGAAAGTTATGATGGACCATCATTAATTATTGCTTACTCTCCATGCGCTAACCATGGTATTAAAGGTGGATTAAGTAATGCTCAACGTGTTGAAAAAGCAGCAGTTGAATGTGGATATTTCCCAATCTTCCGTTATGATCCACGTCTTGAAAAACAAGGTAAGAACCCAATGCAATTAGATTGCAAAGAACCTAACTTTGATTTATTCCGTGATTTCGTAATGGGTGAAACTAGATTCTCACAATTACCAAAAGTTAATCCAGAACATGCTGAAGAATTACTCACAAAATCATGTGATGATGCTAAGGCAAGATGGAAACGTTTAAAACGTTTAGCGGCTAATATCGAAGAATAAAAATAACCTATTGTTACAACTAACTCTCTATTTTCAAAAGTAGAGAGTTTTTTTGTATAAAGTTGTTTTAATGAACAAAAATATTAGTAGCGTTAAACAAAAAAACTTCGCAACCATATTCTAATTATGGTATAATCGTAAGGAGAGGATTTAATTATGACATTTCCAAAATTTATTAAGAAAACATTACTCAAAGATGAGAATGTTATTAAAATGGCTGTACAAAAATCTTTAGTTGTAGGTTGGGCGATTGTAAATTTTTTAATTCCAATTGTTTTGTTAGTAGTCCCTTTAGTACTTATTAATTTAAAAATGCTACCTGCTGTTGTGAGTGAGTTTATGACTAAGTATCCATTTGTGGAATATATATTTATAGGTGTAATGGCGCTTTGGATATTTATTATCTTTTGCATATTTATTCATAAGATAAATAATAATAAAAAATATTCTATTTATTTAACTAATCGCCGCGTCTTAATTACGCAAGGTAATACAATTACTACTATACTTTTTCCTGCGATACAAGGCGTTGCAATGCGTAAAGATGAAGATGAGAATTATGCTGGAGTGGCAACTATTGAAATTCATACCGCTAATAAGATATATGAAATGAAAAAGATGAAAGGCGGAAACCAAGTAATTGGTATGCTTCTTCAAATACTATTTGGTGCTACAATTGAGGTAACTAAAACTGATGATAATGGTACTAAGAAAAAAGAAAATTTCAATGTGGATAAGAAAACTCTTGATAACAAAATTGTGGAAAAACAAAAAGAAGTAAAAAGAGTGGATACTGAGCCAGTTACACCGAAGCCTGTCGCCAATGACAAAATTCATAATGTAATTGGTGAAAAGAAAGACAAAGTAGAAGAAGAACAAAGCAATCATTAATTTGATTGCTTTTTTGAGCAAAAAATATCTAATTATTTAATGTTTGTTATAAAATGTTTTACGAGGTGAGCAGTAATGAAAAATAATAATATTGTAATAAAAGGAGCAAGAGAAAATAATCTTAAAGATATATCTCTTACTATACCAAAAGATTCATTTGTGGTTTTTACCGGATTATCAGGATCTGGTAAATCTACATTAGCATTTGATACTATTTTTAATGAAGGACAAAGACGTTATATTGAGTCATTAAGTAGTTATGCCCGTCAATTTTTAGGCAATGTAGAAAAACCAGATGTTGACGCTATCGAAGGATTATCACCCGCTATTGCAATTGATCAAAAAACCACATCACATAATCCGCGTTCTACAGTAGGAACAGTAACGGAAATTTATGATTATTTGCGTTTGTTATTTGCGCGTGTTGGTGTGCCATATTGCCCTACACATCATGAACCAATTGTAGCTTTTACTCCACGAGAAATGGTAGATATTATTTATAAATGTGAATTAGGAACAAGAGTGCAAATTATATCCCCTGTCGTTAGAAGTGAAAAAGGAACTCATAAAGATACTTTAAATAAGATTAAAGCGTCAGGATTCGAAAGAGTAAGAGTAGATGGTGAATTAATGCGTATTAATGAAGTGCCAGAATTGGAAAAAAATAAACGCCATAACATTGATATTGTTGTAGATCGTATTGTCTTAAAAGAAGACTCAAGAAGTAGAATCTATGACGCGCTTGATATTGCTTTAGATTGGTCACATGGATACGTGATTTTAATTCTTAATAATGAAGAAAAATTATTATCAGAACATCATACTTGTAAATATTGCGGATTTTCAGTACCACATCTAGAACCACGATTATTTTCTTTTAATTCACCAATGGGATGCTGTCCAGATTGTCATGGCTTAGGAATAAAAAGACAAGCTGCGGAAGACCTTTTAGTGCCTAATCAAGAATTAAGTATTAATCAAGGGGCAATTGTGTTTTATAAAAATATTGTTGGAACTAAAAATCTTGATTGGCAAGATTTTGAAATGCTTTGTAAACTATATAAAATTCCAATGGATATTCCTTTTAAAGATTTAACCCCAGAACAAAAAAAGATTGTGTTTGTGGGTTCACCAGTTCCACATGTCTATACATTGGTTTCATCTTCTGGAAACGTAAATCATCGTAATAATTATATTGAAGGCGTGGCTAAAAAAGTAGAAAGACTATATCAAGAAACACAATCAGATATGACTCGTGAATGGTATGGAAGATTTATGCGTGATTATGAATGTATGACATGTCATGGTGCACGTTTATCTGATGAAGTACTTTCTGTTCGTATTAATGGTTTAAATATATATGAAGTTACTTTACTATCAATAAGTGATTTGCTTAAATTTATTGATGAAACGGAAAAAACTTTAACTAATACCCAACTAGAAATAGCAAAAATGGTTTTAAAAGAGATAAGAAATCGTGCCAAATTTTTAATTTCAGTTGGTCTAGATTATTTAACTTTAGCGCGTATGTCAATGACTTTATCTGGTGGAGAGTCACAAAGAATTAGATTAGCTACTCAAATTGGCTCAAAATTATCAGGTGTTTTATATGTCTTAGATGAACCAAGTATCGGCTTACATCAACGAGATAATGATCGACTTATTAAAGCACTAAAAGAAATGGTGGATTTAGGTAATACTCTTATTGTTGTAGAACATGATGAAGATACAATGCGCGCAGCGGATTATATTGTTGATATCGGTCCCGGAGCGGGGGTTCATGGTGGAGAAGTTGTCGCTGCAGGTAGTGTTAATGATATCATGAACTGCGAAAAGTCAATTACAGGACAATATTTAAGTGGAAAGAAATTTATTCCTTTACCACCAGCAAGATTAAAAGGAAATGGAAAATATATTTATATAAAAGGAGCTAAAGAAAATAACTTAAAAAATGTCAATGTTAAAATACCTTTAGGATGTATGGTACTTGTTACTGGTGTATCCGGATCAGGAAAATCATCATTAGTAAACGAGATTTTATGGAAAGCTACATACAAATATTTAAATAAAGATACAATGGTTACACCAGGAAAATATTCTTCTATTGAAGGATTAGAAAATATTGATAAAGTTATTAATGTTTCTCAAGAGCCAATTGGTAAAACACCAAGAAGTAATCCGGCAACATATACGAAAGTATTTGATGATATTCGTGATTTGTTTGCTCAAAGTGTCGAAGCAAAAGCACGTGGGTTTGATAAAGGTAGATTCTCATTCAATGTTCCTGGTGGAAGATGTGAAAACTGTGAAGGTGCCGGTGTCACAAGAATTAATATGAACTTCTTACCAGATGTTTATGTTAAATGTGAACATTGTGATGGACAAAGATATAATGAAGAAACTTTATTATGCACATATAAAGGCAAAAATATTGCTGAAGTTTTAGACATGACTATTGAAGATGCATTAGAATTCTTTGAAAATAGGCTAAACATAAAAAGACGTTTGCAAACATTATTTGATGTCGGTTTAGGATATGTTAAGTTAGGACAACCAGCAACCACACTATCAGGTGGTGAAGCACAACGTGTAAAACTAGCTTATGAATTACAAAGAAGACCAACAGGAAAAACACTTTATATTCTTGATGAACCAACGACTGGCTTACATACTGATGATGTTTCTCGATTAATAACTGTATTGCAACGTATTGTTAATAATGGTGATAGTGTTGTTATTATTGAACATAATTTAGATGTTATTAAAGTTGCTGACTATATTATTGATTTAGGACCAGAAGGTGGAAACAGAGGCGGCACAATTGTAGCAACTGGAACACCTGAACAAGTTGCTAAAGTTGAAGAATCTTATACCGGAAAATATTTAAAAGAAGTTTTAGCTAAAGAAAAAGCTAGAAAAGACAAATTAAATAGTGGTAATTACTAGTAATTAGTGATAGTCTAGTGATATAAAAAGGTGGATGATTGTATGAAAACAGCAGGAATTATAGTTTTATTAATAGGCCTTGCATCTTTTGTTAGTTTAATTGTAATGAAATGGAAAGGCAAATTAGATAAATTATCTTTAAAGTATGTGATAATTTCGGTGGCATCCTTAGCTATTGTTACATCAATAGGAGCATTCTTATTCTCCTATGGTGTTAGTTTAGATGGAGATAAAATTAGCGGATTAGGATTGGCTGAGATGATTATTACAACTCTTTTAATTCCAATTGATGTATATTTTGTATTTACTGCTTTATGGATTAGAAAAAAAGAATTACCTCTTGAAGGTAATGAAAAGATGCACAAATTACTTAAAACTTGTGGCATTGTTGCCGCGGTATTATTAATACCACTTGTATCATTATATTTAGAATCGCTTACTCCTTATATGACGTTCCCATTACCAAAACGTATTATTCCAATTGGTGATGGTGGATTAACTTTCTATGCTTTATTTATTATTTGCGGTGCAGTAGTGGCATATTTTATTTCTGATGATAAAATTGCTAAAGAAGGATATCCACATGGAATATTTGAAGATTTACTTTATACTGCTTTCCCAGCTGGTATTATAGGTGCAAGAATTTGGTATGTTATTGCCGAATGGAATACTAAATTTGCGGGACGTGACTTTGTTGAAGTCTTTAAAATTTGGGATGGCGGATTAGCTATTCATGGTGGAGTTATCTTAGGCGCTATCGTTGGCGTACTTTATTTAAGAAAGAAACATAAAGAACTTCCTATTCTTAAATGTTTTGATATCATTGTTCCGACACTTTTAATTGCTCAAGCAATTGGAAGATGGGGGAACTTTATGAATGCTGAAGTTTATGGAAGAGAAGTAGCAATGAGTGATTGGAGTTTCTTACCTACTTGGATTTTAAAACAACAAGCTACTATGGCAAAAGAACCAGGCAATATTGTTATTCCATTATTCTTAATTGAAGGAATAATAAATATCGCTTCTTATTTCTTAATTGTTTATGGCGTTGGTAAAGGACTTAAAAAGTATATTGTGCCAGGCGATATCGGTGGACTTTACTTTGTAGCATATGGAATTATTCGTTTCTTCTTAGAACCATTAAGAAATGAAGCGTTTATTATGGGAGGACATGAACAAGAAGTATTTACTTCTCAAGCAATGTCTGCAGGATTCCTTGTCTTTGGTATTTTAGTAATTGTAGTATTACATGTATTAGATTATAAAAATAAAAAGAAAGCAAAAGAAGTAGTTGAAGTAGTAAGTGAAAATAATGAAACAAAATAATAAAATTTACGATTCAATTATTATCGGTGCTGGTCCAGCAGGGCTAAGCGCCGCAATATACTTAAAAAGAGCAAATATTGATGTTTTAGTTATTGAAAAAGGCGCATTTGGTGGCAAAGTTAACTATACCGCAGTCATTGATAATTACTTAGGTGCAGAAAAAGCTTTTGGACCAGATTTAGCATTTAAATTTTATAATCATGCAATAGAAAATGATGTTGAGATTGTTAGTGATGATATCATTAATGTAACAAAAAAAGATCAATTATTTGTTATTCAATCTAATGATGAAGAGTACTTGGCGAAAACTATTATTATTGCAAGTGGAACAACTGATAAAAAGCTAGATTTAACTAACGCTAATAAATTTGAACATCATGGAATTTCTTATTGTGCCGTTTGTGATGGACCGCTTTATAAAAATAAAGATGTTGCTGTTCTGGGTGGAGGAAATTCTGCTTTAGAAGAAGCGTTATATTTAGCAAATATAACTTCTAAAGTATATTTGATTCATCGTCGAAATGAATTTAGAGGCGATAAAAAAGTAATCGAACAAATTGAGAATAATCCAAAAATTATTTTAAAATTATCTCTTACTATTGAAGAATTGATTGGCGATAAATCATTAGAACAAATAAAATTAAATAATGGTGAAGTAATTAATGTTTCGGCATTATTTCCATATATTGGGCAAATACCTAATACGCAGTTTTTATGTTTTACAAATTTATGTAATGAAAATGGATATATTATCGTAAATAATAACATGGATACAAATGTTCCAGGCTTATTCGCGGCAGGAGATGTGACAAATCAAAAATTAAAACAAGTTGTTACTGCCACTAGTGATGGGGCAATTGCGGCAACAAGTGTTATAGAATATTTGCGAGGTTAATAAATGATATTTGATACTCATACGGATGTTTTATTTGATGTTATAAATAACAATCATTCTTTTTCTTATCATTTACATGAAATGAGTGGCTATTATGGTGCAGTTTTGAATTATTATTTTAAAGGGAATGAATCTTATGACTCATTCCTTTTTGTATTAGATAAAATTAAGAAATTTTATAATTCGAATTTAAGACTTCTAAAAAAGCATAATTTTATTTTAGGTATAGAAGGATTAGGGCCATTACGCTCATTAAGTGATATTAAATTGCTAAAAAATGCTGGTATTAGAATAGTTACTTTAACATGGAATGACGAAAACAAAATTGCAACAGGTACTTATCAAAATAAAAAACGAGGCTTAACGGACTTTGGAAAACTATTACTAACGGAGTTAAAAAAGGAAAATATTATTCTTGATTTATCACATTTAAATGTTAAATCATTTTATGACGTTATGAGATTTTATGATGGTAAAATGATTGTAAGTCATTCTAATGTACGACGACTTAAAAATAATGAACGCAATTTAACAGATAATCAATTACGTGTTTTAAAAGATAGAAAAATTCTAGTTGGTGTTAATGCCTATCATAAATTCGTTGGCAAAGATATAAATGATTATATAAAAATTATAAACTATTTAAAAAATATAATTGGATTAGATAAAATATGCTTAGGATTAGATTTTGATTATTATTTAAGTAATGTTAGTAGTAGTGGATCTATAAAAGGACTTCAAAAACCGGATA
>URQK01000032.1 GCA_900549975.1 uncultured Mollicutes bacterium | reverse complement strand
AATCACTGCGAGCGTTACCGAAAGCCCTATTATGCGGAGGATTTAATTTAATGTGGGCTTTCGGTAGTGCATTTTATTTAGGAGATTTATTATGCAAGTAATTGTTAATAATGTGTTTTTATCACTTGATGATGAAGAAGAGAAGTTAGAATATAAACTTGCTAAAATACTTCATATACAGAAAGAAGAAATTGAAAGTTATAAAATTATAAAAAAAGCTGTAGATGCTAGAAAAAAACAAAATATTATTTTTGTGTATTCATTACTTGTAACACTTAAACATAATATTGATATTTCTTCTTATAAAGATGTAAGTGTTCCTCATTTTATTGAAAAACTAGATATACCAGTTATTAAAATGAAATATCGCCCAGTAGTGGTTGGATTTGGCCCAGCTGGAATGTTTTTAGCTTTATATTTAGCTAGAGCTAAAACTAATCCAATTGTTATTGAACGAGGCAAATCAGTAGAAGAAAGAGATAAAGATATTTTAAATTTTAAAACGAAAGGTGAATTTTTATGTGAGTCAAATACTTGCTTTGGTGAAGGTGGAGCAGGAACTTATAGTGATGGTAAACTTACAACGGGTATAAAAGATCCACGAATCAGATTTTGCTTAAATGAATTTATTAAACATGGTGCGCCAAAAAACATTTATTACGAAGCACATCCTCATATTGGTAGTGATTATTTAAAGAGCGTTGTGAAAAACATCAGACAAGAAATTATATCTTTAGGCGGAGAAGTCTTATTTGAACATAAATTAGTGGATTTAAATATAATAAATAATAAAATAGCATCAGTAACTATAGAACACGATAATAAAAAAATTGAAATTAAAACTGATGATGTCATATTAGCAATTGGGCATAGTGCTCGTGACACATTTAAAATGTTATTTGAAAGAAACATATTTATGCAACCAAAACCATTTTCAATGGGAGTACGTATTGAACATTTACAAAGTGAAGTTAATAAATCACAATATGGGGAAGAATATAAAAATGAAAAATTACCAGTTGCAGATTATAAATTAGCGGTTCATCTTCCTAATGGCCGTACTTTATATTCGTTTTGCATGTGTCCAGGTGGTGTAGTAGTGGGATCTAATACAATGAAGGATTCTATTGTCACTAACGGAATGAGTTTTTTCAAAAGAGATTTAGAAAACGCAAATTCTGCTTTGTTAGTTAATGTTAATATTGAAGACTACTATAAATCTTCACCACTTGATGGGATGTATTATCAAGAAAAATATGAAAAATTAGCGTTTAATAAAAATTATCCATATTTTGCACCAATGCAAAAAGTGGGAGATTTTTTGCTTAATCAAGAAACCAAAAACATTGGACGTGTTAAACCATCTTATGAACCAGGTGTGTACTTTACAAATTTAAATAAATTATTACCTGATTTTGTTAGTGAATCTTTAAAAATTGGCATTCCATTATTAGCAAAAAAATATCCGTTTTTTAAAGATTATTCCGCGACTATGACCGGAATTGAAACTAGATCATCTAGTCCAATTAAAATTCCTCGTAATGAAATGGGGGAAACAAATATTATAGGTGTATACCCATGTGGTGAAGGAGCATCATATGCAGGCGGCATTATGTCTGCGGCTATTGATGGATTACGTATTGGTGAATTTATAAAAAATAAGTATAATAAATAATTGTGTTAGAAAACAAAAAAAGGAGTGTTCAAAATTGCTATTTAAATATATTGTCTATTTTATAAAAAATGCATGGTTTGTATTTTTATATAAAGTATTTCACAAAATTAAAAGTTGTAAAAGATTTTGTGGAAAAAAGAATATAACTTTAGAATATAGTGATAACATCCTTTATGATAAGATTATGTCTAATCAACCATTTATGGCTGTGCGTTATGGTGCGATAGAATTATCTTGTATTAATAATGGAGAAAAAATCAATTTGAAATTAAAAAAATCTTTTAAAAATTCGGTTAAATATTCTATGAAAAATAATGCAGGATTTTTTCCTTGTGAAGATCGATATTTAAATCAGTATAATGAACTAATGGATATGGTTATGAAAGATACTGATATTTTAGGTATTTCTGGCATTCATATGGAAGATTATTTTTTTAAAAAGCAATGCAAAAATGCTACAACTATTCAATATTTTGCTTTTGAACCAATTAATAAAAAATGGTTAAATGCTTTAAACAATAGAAAAGTTTTAATTGTTACTCCATTTAAAGATGATGTTTTAAAACAATTGGAAAATAGAAAATATTTAAATGATTTAAAAAACATTAATGCAACTTTTGTTGTCTTAGAATCAATACAAAGTATTGGAAATAATAAAACTAGTTTTCATAATTGGTTCGATGCGTTAGAATATATGAAAGAGGAAATTAGCAAATTGGATTTTGATATTGCTCTTATTGGTGCTGGCGCTTATGGTACTCCTCTATGTCAATTTGTTAAGTCCTTGGGTAAACAAGCTATACAAACAGGTGGAGCAACTCCATTACTATTTGGAATTGTTGGTAATCGTTGGTTAAGTAGAGACTATGTAAAAAATCAAATAAATGAACATTGGATACGTCCGAGTGTTAAACCAGACGGCTATGAAAATGTTGAGAAAGGATGTTATTGGTAACATGGAAGAAAGAACAAGTAATTTTGCAGTTTTTAAAGATTTAATACCTTTGTTTGCGGTTGAACTAGTAATATTAACATTACTTAATTTTGCTAATTTATCTACAATTTATCGTATTATGGCTATTGTATTAATGGCTATGGCTATCGTTCCAATCATTAAATCACTACCAAGAGAAAAAAGTGTGATTCCATTATTAATGGAAGTAGGTGCATTATTTCTTTATTTCTTATTATCCTGTACATTTGGTCAACTGGCATATAAAAATTTCTTAATAATTGCTTCGCTAGTATTAGGTGCTTTAAGTTTCTTTACACTAGGCTGCTATTATGGCTTATTTAAAGATAAAAAGACTTCATTTAAAAACATTTTATCTGCAATTTACATAGGAATTGGCGCCTTTAGCTTATTAAGTTTGATTGTTACTATTTATGGAATGGGTGTACCATTTCACGCTATTCACTTTGCAAACCCTAAATATAGTAACCAAATTGCTCTAATAGAACAAGCGCGAATTATTATTGATATATTTATGGATTTAGATTTTGTGTCTGCTGTTCCTAATCAATTTGGTGTGGCTTTTCTAGGCAATTTTGCAATACTTGCTTCAACAGGTATATATGTAGCATTATTTACTAATCAAAAAGAAAATAAATTTTTATGGTATGGATCACTTTTTGGCGGATTATGCGGAGTTGCTACAATGTTATTGATTCCTATCGTATTTGCCTTAGTATTATTTGTACTTGGATTAATTACTTGTTTACTTATTCGTTTTAAAAATAAGAAAACAAAATTATATTTTATTATATTTGGTTCTGTTGTTTTATTAGCGTTAATTGGATATTTAGTTTTTAGAATTGATTATCGTGTTCATCGTAGTAACTACGCTAATATGAATTATGTGTTAAAAGCAATTTTAACGCAGCAAATAGGATTTACTAAATATGCTAGTAATACTAAATTCTTTTTAACAGAAGTTAAACCAGCCTTTATTGGCTCGTTTATTCCTAAAGATTATAGTTATATTACATCAGGCAATTTGTTAGTTGATGTATTATATCAAAGTGGAATACTGCCGTTAATAATGATTATAGTTTTCTTTGGAACGATAATTTATGAATTAATAAAATATATCAAAAATGACGATGATTTTAATATCAAAATTGGTGTTACTACTTTATCAATCTTCTTTGGTATCACATTACTTATTAATTATGTAGGACTGCTACTTGTTGAAAACTTTGTATTTTTAGGTATGCTTATGGTCTTTGGATATATGACAACTTATAATATCAAACATAAGAAGACAAAAAACTAAAAAATGTAAAAACAAATATAAAAAGCCACCTTTTTCGATGGCTTTTTTGTAAAAGTAATCTATCTTTTCCAAACTGAATAAGGAAGAGACATATCATACATTTTCACGAATGATTGGCGATTGTCATTTTCATCAATTATTTTATTTTCTTCTTCCCAGTTATCAATATATTTCATATATGATCCACTATTTTGTTGTTCTTCTGTTAATGGTAATCTTTCAAAACTAAATTTAATCATTTGGATATTATCTAGTCCTTTAGAATTCTCTAAAACTTTTGCAACATCAACATAATATAAATGAGCACCAGGACCAGTTATTTGAAGTACAGTTACGAAACTGAAATTATATTCGTTAAATTGACCTTTTACCTCATTGGTATTTTGATATAGTGTAGCAGTAGCTTTCATATATAAGTTTTGCGTATTATGTGACATATATAAAGCAATGCCTTTTACTTCATTAGCGGTTTTACTATCAAAGTCAACTATAATGCCTTTTGAAAGTAATCCCATTCTAGAATTTGCTCTAGCGCCACTACAAGAAATCTCACCATCAAATAGCTTAGGGTAACGAATATTATTTAGTCCTGATTCTTTAATAATTCCTGTTTTGCTGGCAAATGAAAATTCATCTTGACCTTGTGTGATGCTATCAGGCATATTTTTATATTCATAAATTAAAGTACCATCAGTTGAGTTAACAGTATAATCTAATTTCTCTTTGATTTTTAAATTATCTTTACTGACATAACCGCCATTTGGAAATAATACATTGCTATCTTTACACACATTAGCGTCTAATCCACAGCCACATAGAAGCAGTGGAACAAACAAAGCAAAACATTTTTTCTTCATAATATCACCCCTAATTAATTTTTAACCATTTGGATATTTCATAATCAGCATTATCGTCATCAAGGATTAATGTGCCTTTTGCAGGAGTAAATGTCATTTCTCCAAAATAGATAACGCCGTTTATATTATACAAGTCGACTCGAACAAAGGAAAATGGTTTTGCTAATAATTCAGCAATTTCAACCATTTTTTTATAATTTTTTGGCTTTTCAAGTTCGTAATCTGTTTTTTTCCAACCATTAAATTGTGCACCATCAAATGGTGTCCAATCAATGTAATAGTTGTTGTATCTGATATCAATTCCACGACCAGTAACAACGTATAAATACTTAGCAACGCCATTAAATACATGAATCTTATATTCTGTCGGAAGATTAGCTATATTGCCAATATATTGTTCGATTATTATTTGTGGCTTAATTTTAGCATAATGCATTTCAATAGTCTTTTTTCCGTAATTTGTTTTAAGCCATTTATCAAACTTCTTTTTCAAAATTTTTTTATCAATATTGTTTTTATCTTTGACGATATAATTAAATCCAGAAGCATGAGAACATTTCATAACAAATTGCGAAGGTAATTTATTAAAATCGATGTCATCAAATTTATCATAAATACCTAGGCAAGGAATAAGATATTCTTCGAGCCCTATTGAAGACAAATAGTCGCGAACATCAACGCGTGATGCACATTTTTTTACTAATTCATTTTTTGGATATTCATATAATCGCAAATGTTGGAGTTTTTCTGTGTATCTTGTCGGATTTTTTAAATTTAATTTATGGTGAGTTATATATTTGTATTGTAACTTCACATATAATGTAGGAGATAAAAATTTGACTAAACCTCTAAATGGCAAGATCATATATCGTAAAAATAAATTTTCTTTTAAATTTTTGTTGCGCATTTATATCACCGCTGCTATTATATCAAATACCGATATAATATGGTGATAAAAAATAGCGAAGAAAAGAAAAAAGTGCTATCATACTAATATGAAAGTCAGGTGATTATATGAAAAATGCTTTAAAAATAAGACATATTTTAGTTATAAGTATAGTATTGTCTATTGCTGTATTCGTATTTTTCCTTGTTAATCTAATCTTAGAACTTAATGGTATTGTTTTACCATATAAAGTAATAACTATATTCACTTTGATTTTCGTTGTTGCCATATTAATTGCGTGGGTGAGCGGCGATATAAGAGCCAATAAATATCGTAAGAAAAACAAACTATGGTCTGGACCTTTACCTAGTGAAGTTAAGCAATCAGTTTGGAATATTCGTACACCTTTTTTGATTATGGCTATAGCAACAATGATACTTGCTATAATTTATCCTTTGATAGTTAATTAAATTATCAAAATGAAAGCCGTTTCTTGAGCATATTATATATAATATGTCATTTAGAAGCGTAAAAACATTGACACACCGCTTACGCGGTAGTATCATTATGTCAACTACCTAAGTTCAAGGTTTTTATTATAAATAAAAAGGAGGATTTTTATGAACAAAAAATCAAAAATTTTATTCATGTTAGTAACAGCTGGAACTGTTCTAGCAGGATGTAACAACACAGTACAGTATGAAACGTTTGATATTGTTGATAATGCATACATTCCTAGCACTTACAAAGGAAAAAATATTTATCGTGCATATATCGCAACACCATTAAAATCGTTAAATACTCCACTAACTATGTCAGCAGAAAATGCTCAACATATTGCTAACTTCGTTGATGGCTTATTGGAGAACGACTCGTATGGTCGTTTAAGCAAAGCTTTAGCAGAAAAAGTATTTGTAAATGATGATATGGATGAATACACATTCTACATTCGTGGAGGCGTTGAGAACCCAATTCCATGGATTAAAAGCGATGGCACTCAATACATAGATCGTACTAATGGTGCTCAATTTGTAACTGGTGAAGACTTCAAGACTGCTGCTAGATATGCACTTGACGCTAATAACTTATCAGACTGCTATTATTTACCTGCTATGTTTATTAAAGGTGGATATGAATATTGGGCTTATACATATTCTCTTTACTACAGAGAGAATCTTGCTAAGAGTAATCCGATTCCAGGACTTAATGATTTAAAAACTAATGATGGTTTAGCTAAGGCAACTAACTACTTTGCTAAACAATATGGTCACCTTGATTTAAATGTTACTGCTAACGATATTCCAGAAATTGCCTCTTTCTCTCGTGTTGGTATTGAAACTGGAAAAACTATTGATGCAACAACAAATAAAGAATATTACTATGTTAAATATACTCTTCAACAATCTGCATCTTATTTCCCTTCAGTATTAACTTACACGCCATTCTTACCTGTTAATCAAAGTTTTATTACAAATGTTGCAAGAAATATTAGAAGTTATGGCCGTTCAAATACCAACTTCTTATACAATGGAGCTTTCTATTTAAGTGAATGGTCTGAAAATAAATTGATTTACAAACAAAACAATAACTACTGGGACAAAAAACATGTACATTTAAATCAAATTCAATATACAGTTCTTCCAGATAATACTAATGATGACTTCATTCGTAAACAATTTGAGAAAGACGCTATCGATGCATTCGGTGTTTCTCAAACTGACCAAGATGGTTGGAAAAAATATGTTACTGGTAAAGATAACAAAGGATCTATTGAAAATCCAGTTGATGAACGTGTTTATTCTCGTGAAATTGACGCAATTGACTCAACTTTCTATACTCAATTAAACGTTAATAGAGAAGAGTTCGCTTCAAGCAGTAAGAACTCAATGCTTACACCAGATGAAAATAATAATGCAAATGCTGCATTGAAAGTTAATGCTCTTCGTGAATTATTACTTAATGGCGTAGATTTACAAATCTATAACAAACGTTATGGATTAAGTGGTGACTTACGTGACCAATATCAAATGTGGACTCTTGTACCAAAAGGATTCGTTCAAGATTCTTATGGTAGAGACTACACAGATTATTTATATGAAGAATATGCTACAAATAAAAATGTAACAAAAGAAGCTGCTGCTGAATTACTAAAACAAGGTCAACTTCCTGCAGGATACGCTGATACTCAAAAATCAAATACCAAGGCATTAGCAGCAAAAGCAATCGCTGCTATTGATGCAGTTAACGCTGCTGGTGGTGTTACTTATACAATTAGTGGTAAGACTAAATCAAATGTTCAAATTACTTATCCAATTAAAATTGAATATTTAGGCCTTGCTTATGATGCAAAACAAAGAGCGTATGACGCTGAGTGGATTGAAGATTTCAACGATACAGTTAATGCTTGTACAACTAATAAAAATAAAGTAACAGATTCTATGCCGTCTTGTGCAAATAACACATATCCAAAGATTCAAATTGTTCAAAATACTAATGTAAGTGCTCAATCTTATACAACATGGAGTTCTACTGCAAATTACCATATAATCGTTGTTGGTTGGGGCGCTGACTATGCTGATCCATTAACATATTTAAATACTAACGTTACTGGTGGAGATATGTCTTCTTACTCTGGTACGCAAAGTGCTGTTCCAGATTACATTGTTAATGAAGATGGAACTGTTGAACATAAAGACAATATGCTATCTACATATGATAACTATGTTGATTCAGGCGCTGCTCAAACAACTGATAGCGTTCAAAGATTTAGCTTATTTGCTAAAGCTGAATACGAATTATTATGGAATGTCCATTTAGTTTCTCCAGCTTACATGCAAGGACAAGGTTGGTCAGTAACAGTTTCTAAGCTAGCTGGATATGAAACTCCATCTGCAGCATACGGATTAAGCTCATACAAATTAAAAGGAATTTATTCTTTGACAACTGTTATGGGTGGAGCAGAACGTAAAGCAGCTAAAACATTATTTGAAGCAAACAAAAAAGCTGCTTTAGCTGATGATAGTGATTACACAATTTTTGATTAATTGTTAATTCTATTAAACAAAAATTTTTTAATGAGATTAGGTCTACTATGATCTAATCTCTTATGCATTTTTAAGGAAGCACAAGGAGGAAAATAATGGAGACATTTTTAATCGGTTACACCATTATTGCGCTGGTATTATTATTCATTGTTTTTGTTATTTTAGTATCGCGTAGAATAATTTTTAAAAACAACCAAAAAATTCAAAGCATATTTGCCCATCCCCTTTTAATTTATTCATTAAAAAGAATTGGCTCAGCTTTGATTTCAATTATGCTTGCAATTACTGCGACATATTTACTTTTACGTTTAAAAGATCCAAGAGCAATTTGTAAGCAAGTTATTGGGTCATGGGATAAAATGCCAGAACAAATTCGAAATGCTCGCTGTAACGAAATTTTAAAAGAACTTGGTCTATATGGCGATAGCTTTGGTGAAGTAATAGGACAAATATTTAATTATTACTATAAAATTTTACCTTTCCCAAAAATTGTTTGTACGGAAGACACTTTACAAACTATTACTAATGCTGCTGGACAAACTATAAGTTATGTTAATGTCCATGATTGCCGTACATTTATTATGGATTTAGGTATATCGTATTTCTTACCAGGTTATGATAGTCCATATGTTATTGATATTATTTTCAAAGAAAAAATGATTCACTCATTTAGAGTTGGCATTTTGGCGGTTGTTATTGAACTTGCTATAGGTTATCCTCTAGGTGTATTAATGGCTAAGCATAAAGATGGCATAATTGATAAGATAGGTAAAACTTATATTATTTCTATTGATGCAATTCCGGGAATTGCTTATTACTATATTTGGCAATTACTTTTAGTATACGCTATTGGGTTACCAAACCAATATGACGCCAATAACTTTGTAAGCTGGTTAGCACCTGCTCTTACCATGGGATTGACTGGTATGGCTGGTATTGCTCTTTGGGTAAGAAGATTCATGCTTGATGAATTTAACTCAGATTATGTTAAATTTGCTAGAGCAAAAGGCTTATCAGAAAATAGAATTATGTACACTCATGTGTTAAGAAACGCTATAGTACCTTTAGTTAGATCTATTCCATCTGCGGTATTAGGTGCATTGCTTGGTTCTTTCTATATTGAAAATATTTATGGTATTCCAGGTTTAGGTGGTTTACTAATTACCGCAAATAACTCAAATGATACTTATGCACTTCAAGGTATTGTTGTTGTTTCGGCGTTAATTTCGATTGTCGCTTACCTTGCTGGTGATATTGTTACTGCTATTGTTGACCCTCGTGTCAGCTTGACATCAGAATAAGGGGGTGGAGTAAATGGCAAAAAACATTGATGATATTATTGAATTTGATAATAAAGAATTATTCACAATTGTTGGAACCTCTAATGATGAGGCAGAAAAGCTTGATGAAACTCCATATTCTTATTGGGGTGAAACATTCAAACAATTATGGAAAAATCCATTGACAATTGTGTGTATTGTTATTTTAGGATTATTGGTATTAATGGCTTTCATTGGCCCATTAATTCAACAATATGAAGTTATTGGTACAACCCGTGATGTCTTTACAGGACGTGCTTATGAAGGACCATCTGCTGAACACTTATTCGGCATTGCTGGTGGACAAATGGGTGCATATTCCGAACTTGATCTTTGGACATTGGTATGGAAAGGAACACAACTTTCTTTACTCCTTGGTACTGTTGTGGCTCTTATCGATACTTTCTTTGGAATATTGATTGGTTCAATGTGGGGATATTTTAAATGGTTAGATCCTATTTTAATTGAGTTGCGTAACTTTATTAGTAATATTCCTTCTATCTTAATTTACATTTTATTAATGCAATTCTTAAATCGTTCATTCTGGACTATTGTTTTAGTACTTTGTGCCTTTGGATGGATGGGACTTGCAGGATTTATTCGTAATCAAATTATTATTATTAGAAATCGTGAATATAATATTGCTTCTCAAACTCTTGGTAGTTCAGCAAAAGCAATGATTACTCATAACTTATTACCTTATCTAATTTCTGTTATTGTTACAGTTGTTTCTACAGCAATTCCAGGTGCAATTTCTTCTGAAGTTGGATTAGCTTACTTCAACTTAAGTTTTAATGCTGCAGAAAAAGTTACATTAGGACAAGTATTAACACTTGCTGCTAGTGATCCAAAATGGGCAACGCATCCGCATATATTGTTTGCGCCAATGGTTGTCATGGTCCCATTAACAGTTTGTTTCTTCTATTTAGGTTTAGCTTTAGCGGACGCTACTGATCCTAAGAATCATCGTTAGGAGGATAGTTATGGAAAAGAAAAAAGTTCTTGAAGTAAAAGACTTAAGCGTGGGATTCTTATCTCATGGTAAAAAGATGTCTGTTATTCGTAATATTTCTCTTGATGTTTATGAAGGCGAAACATTAGCTATTGTTGGAGAATCTGGTTCTGGTAAATCAGTATTTACTAAAACATTTACTGGTATGCTTGATAGTAATGGTTATATTTCTAATGGTAGTATTATGTTTGGCGATTTAGATTTAACAACTTTAAAAAAATCGGAAGAATGGGCGGGAATTCGTGGCAAAAGAATTGCTACTATCTTCCAAGACCCAATGACTTCTTTAAATCCTTTATTTTCTATTGGTTACCAAATCTCTGAAGTATTACGTTTACATCACGGATTAAGCAAAGAAGAAGCCAAAAAAGAAGCTATTAATTTACTTAGAAAAGTTCGTATTCCAGAGCCAGAAAAGAGATATAATGATTATCCTTTCCAATATTCTGGTGGTATGCGTCAACGTGTCGTTATTGCTATTGCCTTAGCATGTCGACCTGAAATTCTTATTTGTGATGAGCCTACAACCGCTCTTGACGTAACAGTACAAGCGCAAATCTTATCACTTATTAAAGAATTACAAAAAGAATATAAATGGACAACAATATTTATTACTCACGATTTAGGCGTTGTTGCTAATGTTGCTGATCGTGTAGCTGTTATGTATGGTGGTCAAATTGTTGAATATGGAACTGTTGAAGATATCTTCTATCGTTCGGCTCATCCATATACTTGGGCATTATTATCATCACTTCCTCAATTAGGAAGTAAAGATGAGCCATTAAGTTATATTCCAGGTAACCCACCAACATTTACAAGCGAAATTATTGGCGATGCATTTGCAGTAAGAAATAAATATGCCATGCGTATTGATTTCCTTATTGATCCACCAATGTTTAAAATTAGTGATACTCATTCCGCTAAGACATGGTTACTTGATCCACGTGCTCCACATATTGAAAAACCAGCACTTATTAAAAACTTATCAAAGCGTATTAAAGAAGTATCTAGTGAAATTCAAAAAGATTTAGAGATTGGCGGTGAACATCATGAATAATGAAGTCATAAAGTATGTTGATGTACATCATCAAAATAATCGCCGTGATGTCTTAGTATCTTTCCAAGATGTAAAAATATCATTTAAACATGGTATTTATGAAAGAGTTATTATTAAAGATTTAAATCTTGATATCTATAAAGGCGAAATTCTTGGCCTTGTTGGTGAATCCGGTAGTGGTAAGACAACCATTGGTAGAGGCTTAATTCGCATTATTCCTATTTCAGGTGGAAAAATTCTTTATGGTGATAATAAAGAAGTAATTTCTGGAAAAATCGGTAAAGAAAAAGAAAGAAATTTGAAAACTAAAATTCAAATGATTTTCCAAGATCCTTCAGCGTCATTAAATGATCGTAGTAATGTTGATTACATTATTTCTGAAGGATTAAGAGCTTTCCACTTGTATAAAGATGAGGCAGATCGTCGTCAAAAAGTAGAAAAAATGATTCGCCGTGTTGGACTAAGCGTTGAACACTTAAAACGTTATCCACATGAATTCTCAGGCGGACAACGTCAACGTATTGGTATTGCGCGTTGTATGATTATGAACCCAGAATTAATTATTGCCGATGAACCAATTTCTGCACTTGACGTATCTATTCGTGCTCAAGTATTAAACTTAATTAAAGAATTTAGAGAAGAACGTGGATTAACCGTATTATTTATTGCTCACGATTTATCAGTTGTAAAATATATTTCGGATCGTATTGCGGTTATTTACCAAGGACGTTTAGTAGAATTATGTCCTGCTGATCGTTTGTTTGAAGTTCCACTTCATCCGTATACTCAATCTTTATTATCCGCAATTCCTTTACCAGATCCTGCAATTGAAAAAAATAAAGTTTCATTTGTTTATAATCCAAGTATTCATAACTATACTAGTGATGATCCAGCAGATTTTTATGAAGTTGAAAAACATCACTACGTTCGTTGTAATTTAAAAGAATTAAAAAGATATAAAGAAATTATTGCTAATTTAAAGGAAGGTGCTAAGCATGAATAAGAAAAAATTTTGTAAAATATTCTTTCCTGTGTTAGGCACAGTCGCAGTTGTTACGGGCATATATTGGGCTTTAATTGAATTTTCTTTAAAAGATCTTCAAAACATTGGCTATATAAGCTTTAGATATGAAAAAAATTCTGCTACTAAAACTTCAGTTGCTTATATTACCGCAATTAACCAAGATAAAAATTATCCTTCTTATTTTGAAGTTCCTAAGCAATTAAAAGGTCATGAAGTAGTGGGTATTGATGCTCAAGCATTTTATGGCTTAGATCATCTTAAAACAGTTGTTTTGCCTAAAAGCGTTACAGTAATTGGTGATCAAGCATTTGGAAATTGTGCTAATCTTAAAAAAGTAATTGTTAAAGGTGAATTAACTTCTGTTGGCGTTGATGTGTTTGAAGGATCAGATAATTGGGAATATAAATCAATTACTGATGAATATGGTGATAAATTCATTATGTTTGAAGATTTCCTTTATAAATATGATGGGGTAATTCAAAATAATACCACTATTAAATCTGAAGATGATAAAGGTAAAAATGAAGTTGCTAGTAATCAATATTTATATATTCCAAGTGTAGTAAAAGAATTATGTTCAGGTTCATTTAAAGATCAACCTGGTATTGTTGGTGTTGAATTACCAACAAAATATACACAATTACCAAAAGAAGTATTTGCTAATTGTAAAAATTTAAAATCTGTTGATCTTAAAAATGTTACAGAAATAAGTGATAGTGCTTTTGAAAATTGTAATAGTTTAGAAAACATTGATTTATCTAAAGTAACTTCTATTGGTAGCAGTGCATTTAATGGCACGAATATTAGTTCAATTACATTATCTAATGAATTAACTAGTATTAATAATTCTACTTTTGCAAATTGTTCGAATTTAGGTAATATAACAATTCCTACAAGTGTTACAAGAATTGATAATTATGCTTTTGAAAATGATGTTAATATCACTGAAATGGTTTTAAGTGATAATGTTAATTTCTTAGGTGTTGGTGCTTTTAAAAATACAAGAATAAAAACATTTAAAACACCAAAACTAATTCAAACTATTCCAAGTGAATTATTTATGGGCGATACTGCTTTAGAAAGTATTGAATTAATCAAAGAAGAAGATATGATTCAAACCAAAAGTATAGTTTATAACGAATATGATTCTTCAATAGTAGAACAAGATGAATATGGTAATACTTTATATACCTACACTTATACTGGTATTCAAACTATTGGAAATAATGCTTTTAATGGATGTATAAAATTAACTGCAATTGAATTCCCTTATAAAACATTTGAAGAAGATCGATATATAGGAAAAGATCAATCTCAAAAAGTTCCTGTGGAAAAATCAATTGTACAAATTGGCGAAAGTGCTTTTGAAGGAACAGGATTAATTGAATTTAATACACCTATAACTATAAGTAGATTTGAACGTGGTATGTTAAAAAATTGTGTTAATTTAACAAAAGTTAATTTTGGAAACAGAGATAAAAATCATAAATTTACCGCAATTAACGCTGAATGTTTTGCGGGTGATACCTCATTAGAATCAATTGTTATTCCAAATGATGTTACCGCTATGCAAGCATCAGTATTTAGCGGTTGTTCTAATTTGAAGAATGTATCATTACCTACTAATTCATCATTTAAAACATTAAATAATTCTATATTTGAAAAATGTACAAGTTTAACTGAATTAGTGGTACCTGAAAATGTGGTTACTATTAAAAATAGTGCTTTTAAAGGTTGTAATAATTTAGTAAATATCCAATTACTTGGAAAAGTATCTACAATCGAAAAAGATGCTTTTGCAGGTTGTGACAAATTAGAAAAAATCTTTGTTGGAGTAACCGAGGCACCAAAAAGTGGTTGGCTTGATGGTTGGAATCCAACTAATGCGAAAGTAATATATTATTCAAAAACAGAAAAAGCTGATTGTTGGCATTATGATGCTGATAACAAAGTAGTATTATGGTAAAATAAAAACGCATCGAAATGGTGCGTTTTTTTTTAATTTCAGCAATTATTTATTCTTTTTTCTAATAAAGGAATAAACTAAATCTTCTTTTAATAAAGCTAATGAAACAATATAAACAACTGCTCCTACACAAACAGTTAAAATTATTTTAACAATATCATTTTTAAGTGGAATGACATAAGCAATTAAAAATGATGTTATTAAGACACAAATTCCACCAACAACTAATTTAAGAGTATTCTTATTAAACAATGCTTTGATTACATATTCTTTAGCTACAACAATTAAATTGATTAATACGATGATATCCGTTAACATTGTAGCAATTGCTACTCCAATTGCGGGATTATTATTATACTCTTTAAAAATATTACCTAAATATATTGAGCCACCGATATTTAAAACTGCGCCAAGAAGTAAAGTATATAGGTAGTATTTTTCTTTTTTCATTGGTAGAAGTACTTGCTCATAAATCATATCAGATAACGAGAATGTTAAAGACATAGTAACTAGTATAATTAATATAATTGGAGCTTCTTGATATTCTTGACTTCCTCCCGATATTATGTTTGTTATTTGATGTGATAACATAGACATTGATGCAATCGCGGGAATAGCAATAAATAAACAAATATTAAAACCATATCTAGTCAAGTTATTAAAGAAGTATTTGTTATCCATTTTAAAATATCTTGTAGCTCTTGGAATAAATACTGCATCAAGAGAAGTAATAAGCGCAATTATAATTTCAATGCTTTTAACACCTACAGAGTAATTAGCTACTTGACTCTTTGATTTATCTAAGAACCCTAAAATAAATGTATCAGTGGAGTTATATAAAGTTAACATTAAAGAAATAATAAATACTACAAAAATCGGCTTTAAATATGATTTAAATTCATAAGGACCAACATATTTAAAAGTAACATATTTTCTTAAACAAAACACGTTTATTATTACATTTAATATTGTTGATAAAATTGCCAAAAATGAGTATAAATATAAATCTGTTGGTCTTCTTACTAAACTAATAATTAATAA
>URQK01000031.1 GCA_900549975.1 uncultured Mollicutes bacterium | reverse complement strand
ATTTCCTTTTTCCTTACCAAATTCTTCTATTAAAAATATTTTAATTTGTTTTTGTTGCTTTATTTTCATGTTGAGCACCTCCATAAATATGTATAATTGTTTTCATCAAATAATTTCAATACTTATAAAAGTATAATTTTATTTAAACAATCTTTTTTGTAAATATTCTACTGCTTCTTCAATTCTTTCGTCGTTAGTATTTTTAAAAGACAAAATAACGGAAATATCATCAGCGCTATTATCATTAGAGAATTGTTTTGGATTATATGCCCATATTTCAAGTTTAACTTGCTTATTAGGATCTATCAATTCATCATTTAAATCTTTTTTATTATAATTCTTTTCGCTTATCGCATAAGTAATAAGTTTGCTTGCGTTTAACATCGTTTTTTTAGACAAAGCAGTTTCCCCGGCAAAAACCATATTTTTATCAACCTGTGTTTTATCTATATAACCAGTTGATATAATAGGTGTAGCTAAATACGATTTGGCTTTTTCAAACAATTCTAATCTATCATATTTTGATTCTATAAACTTATTTACTCCTGTTTTACCCGTAATAAATAGGCCGCTATCTTCTAATTGCCTTACAGCTCTAGTAAGTGTCATTGCGGAAAACGGAAATGCTTTGCTTGCCTCAGAAATATATAGTCTTTTTTCATTATTATATAAGTAATATATAAATAATTGCTGGGTTGAATAAAAAAACTTTTCAATTGATTTACTTGCTTTACTTTCTTCCATAAGTATTGTTCCTATAAATGGTAAAAAAACCTGCTTTTCAGTAATAAAAGGTAGATTGCTTTCGATAAATGCTTTCCTACGATATTCAGATATGTTTTTGAGCATAAACACAACAGGTATATCTTCAATTTTTCTAATTTTTTCTATTTGTTTTTGTAGTGTTGGAATACTATGAAGCTCATATAGTGGTTGTAGCATTATGCAACGCACTGTTTTTAAGTTTGCTACATAAAAATCATAACTATTTAAAATATAAATAGGTAAGGATTTCTTCTTATTCCATGACTCATATTTTATTTGTATTCCAAATATATTCGTTAGCATATTTGTTCTCCTTTTAACTTAATTATTTTCATTTTAACTTAACTTAAGTTAAAAGTCAAATTTTTAAGTTAAAAGCATGTATAATAGTCTAGTATTAATATAAGTTTAATAAAAAAACGCATAATTTACCAAAATTAATTGAGATTGTTTATGCGTTTTATTAATTTGTATTTTATTTATCTAATGGTTTCATTGTTGGGAAAAGAATTACTTCTCTAATCGATGTTTGTTCGGTTAAGAACATTACTAATCTATCAATACCAATACCAACACCGCCACAAGGTGGCATACCATATTCAAGAGATTCAAGGAAATCAACATCCATTTGGCTTGCTTCATCATTTCCATTTTCTCTTTCTTTCATTTGTTCAACGAACCTATTTCTTTGATCGATTGGATCATTTAATTCTGTATATGCATTAGCGAATTCATGTCCGCCAATATAAAGTTCAAATCTTTGAACAAAACGTGGATCAGTTGTATCAATCTTTGTTAAAGGAGAAATTTCAACTGGATGTCCACATAAGAATGTAGGTTGAATTAATTTCTCTTCACAGAATTTTTCAAAGAAAGCATTAATAATATGGCCTACAGTAAAGTGTTTTTCAACTTCTACACCTTTTTCTTTAGCTAAAGCAATTGCTTCTTCTAAAGAGTAGTTATTATTTTTAAAATCAATGCCAGTTTCTTCTTTAATCATTTCGCACATTGTAACAACCCTAAATGGCTTAGAAATATCAATTAATTCACCTTCTGGATTAAAGATATTCATAAATTCTGATTTATTAGCAACCTTTTGTGCGGCATGTCTAATTAAGCCTTCGGTAATACGCATCATTGAAGATAAGTCGCCATATGCTTCATATAATTCAATGGTCGTAAATTCTGGGTTATGAGTTAAATCCATACCTTCATTTCTAAATAATCTACCAATTTCATATACTTTTTCAAGACCACCAACGATTAATCTCTTTAATGGTAATTCTGTAGCAATTCTTAAATAAAAATCTCTATTTAAAGCATTATGATGAGTAACGAACGGACGAGCAGTTGCACCGCCTTGAATTGGTTGAAGTACTGGAGTTTCAACTTCAATAAATCCTAAAGAATCGCAATATTCTTGTACTGCTCTAATAATTCTTGGGCGAGCAATAGCAATTCTTTTAGCGTCTTCATTCATTATTAAATCAACATATCTTCTTCTATAGCGTTCTTCTTTATCAGTTAAGCCATGGAATTTTTCCGGTAATGGTCTTAAGGCTTTAGTTAAGTGAGTATATTCTAAACATTTAACAGTTGGTTCGCCTGTTCTTGTTAACATCACAATGCCTTTAACACCAACGATATCTCCAACGTCAGCCATTTTAAATAAGTCATATGCTTGTTCACCAACGTCATTAATACTAATATAAATTTGTTGTTTTCCTTTTACATCTTGGATAGAAAAGAAGCTGGCCTTTCCCATCTTACGGATAAACATAATACGACCCGCAATTGAAACATGTAAATCTAATGCTTCAACTTCCTCATGTGTTAAGCCTTCCACTTTAGCGCGAATATCGCTAGAATAACATGTTCTTTCATAAGCTTGTCCAAATGGGTCGATATTTAATTCTTTTAATTTTTCTACTTTTTGTCTTCTAATTAACTCTTGGTCTGTTAATTCTCTTTCTTCCATAATTTCACCTCAAATCTTTCATATTTTAACAAATTTTAACTTGTTTTAAAAGTTATTTACCTTAATATCATCAATTATATTTAATAAATCATTTAATGATGTCATTTCTATAGTTAACTTAACACGATATTTTTTTAAATTAGGATATCCTTTTAAGAAATGTGGCGCAATACCTCTTAGTTCTCGAATTGCTACATCTTCACCTTTTAAATCTATTAATTTATTAGCATATTCTTTTAAATATTCTAATTGTTGATTCAAACTAATACGTGGTAATATTTCACCTGTTTTAAAATAGCGATCAATTTGTGTAATTAAATAAGGATTCCCCATTGCGCCTCTTGCGACCATTATTCCATCTGCATTAGTTAACTTTTGTGCCTCAATAGCGGATTCTAAAGTAAATATATCACCGCTTATAACTAATGGGATATGTAATAGTTTTTTAATGTCTTTAATGCGTTCATAATTAGCAACACCGCTATAAAGTTGATTTCTTGTACGTGGATGAATAGCAATTAAAGAAACACCAGCATCTTGTAATATTGTTACAATCCGTTCAACATTAATCGATTGTTCATCCCAGCCAATTCTAATTTTTGCTGTAACTGGTTTTTTAGAAGCTTTTACTAAACTTGACATCATATCAAATAGTTCGTCTTCTCTTTTAAGCCACGCTGAACCAGCACCAGTTTTAGTAACTTTAGGAACAGGACATCCTAAATTAACATCAATAAAATCATAGTCATCTTTTTGGCTTTCAATAATTTCTAATGCTTTTAAAAGTGTTTCTTTACTACCGCCAAAAATTTGTAAAGCTACTGGTCTTTCATATGCACTAGTATCAAGATATTTATATGTTTCTTTATTACCATAAATAAGACCACAATCGCTAATCATTTCACTATAAGTCAAAGCCACACCAAACGGTTTCATAAATTCGCGATACGCTAAATTAGTTACACCCGCCATCGGAGCAAGGAAAACAACACCAGATAATTCAATATTTCCTACTTTCATACTTTAAAAAAGGAAAGGACTAAGCCTTTCCTTCTCCTTTATCACTTGGTTCATCAGTTTTAACTTCAGTAGTTGTTTCTTCTGATTTTAAATGACGATGTTCCATTAAATATTGGATTTCTTCTGCAGTAATTGTTTCTTGTTTTAACAATGTTTCTGCAATTAATTTAACATCTTCAATATGTTCTTCAAGGATTTGTCTTGCTTGTTCGTGAGCATCTTCAATAATCTTACGAACTTGAGTATCAATTTCATAAGCTATTTGAGTTGAGAAATTCTTTTGAGTAGAATTGTAATCTCTCCCTAAGAATACTGAACCAGTATCATTTTCATATTGAATAGGTCCTAATGATGACATACCAAATTCAGTTACCATACGACGAGCAATTCTTGTTGCCATTTCAATATCGTTAGATGCACCAGTAGAAACATCTTTAAAGAATATTTCTTCAGATGTTCTTCCGCCTAAATATCCAACAATACGGGCAATCAATTGGCTCTTAGTTAAATTGTAGTGATCTGTTTCTGGAGCAAGACGAACATGTCCACCTGTTCTTCCACGAGGAATAATTGTAATCTTTTGAACTTTATCAGAAGCTTCAAGATTTAAGCCAATAACAGCGTGACCGGCTTCATGGAATGCTACAGTACGTTTTTCTAATGGATCCATTTCTCTAGATCCTTTAGCAGGTCCAACATAACGGCGGTCAATTGCTTCATCAATTTCAGCTAATCCAATAATAGATTTGTGTCCACG
The DNA here is from genome assembly GCA_900549975.1 of uncultured Mollicutes bacterium. Taxonomy (GTDB): domain Bacteria; phylum Bacillota_I; class Bacilli_A; order RFN20; family CAG-826; genus RUG131. Next base: position 11,726 of record URQK01000031.1, on the reverse strand, counting down.
AACCGCTAAAATAGCAGCTTCGTTTAATACGTTTTCTAAGTCAGCACCAGAGAAGCCAACAGTTCTTTTTGCTAAATCTTCAAAGTTAACAGATGGATCAATCTTTTTATTACGTGCGTGTACTTTTAAGATTGCTTCACGGCCTTTACGATCTGGCAAATCAACAGTAATTTGTCTATCAAAACGACCTGCACGTAATAAAGCAGGGTCAAGAACATCATCACGGTTAGTGGCCGCAATAACGATAATACCTGAGTTATCATCAAAGCCATCCATTTCCACTAATAATTGGTTAAGGGTTTGTTCACGTTCATCGTTTCCGCCACCCATACCAGCACCTCTTTGACGACCGACAGCATCGATTTCATCAATAAAAACTAAACATGGTGCATTCTTTTTAGCGGTTTTGAACATATCACGAACACGTCCAGCACCAACACCAACGAACATTTCTACGAAATCCGAACCAGAAATAGAATAGAATGGAACTCCTGCTTCACCTGCAACTGCTTTGGCAAGTAAAGTTTTACCAGTTCCTGGTGGGCCTACTAATAAGACACCTTTTGGTAACTTAGCACCAAATTCCGAATATTTCTTTGGATTTTTTAAGTAATCAACAAGTTCTACTAATTCGGCTTTTTCTTCATCGGCACCAGCAACATCATCAAATTTAACTTTTGATGTATCAACTCTACGAGCGCGGGATTTATTAAATTCCATTGCCTTATTGTTAGAGCCATTAACAGAATTAGCCATTCCTCTAAACATTAAGAAACATACTACGCCAGTTCCTAATAGTAACAAGATAGTTGGACCCCAACTTTCAAGCCAGTTAGTTTGATAAGCATCTACAATTTCAAAGTTTGTTTTTGGATCAAAATATGAAACTTGTATTTGATTTCCTTCTGAGTCAAGAACAGGATTACCATTTTTATCAGTTAATACTTTTGTTCTTGTATAAATGACTTTTTCAACATCGCCTAAAGCTTCTGAGTTGTCAGTGTCATTAGAAATAGTACAAGTAAATGCATACATTTTTCCATCAGCATCTTTATAAGTTCCTTCAAATGTTGTAAGTCTTGTTTTACTTGTTTGCTTTAAACTAGTGACTTCTTGGGTCTTTAATACGCTAACTAATTGAGATGCACTAAGTTTTTCAGCACCAGTTCCTCTAAAAAGGAATATGCCAGAAATCATTAAAATTACAAGGCCAACAAACAAATAAGGAAATATAAAGCTAAGAATATTCTTTTTGTTTTGTTTCATTAATCATAACCTCCTCTTATTTATACGCCTAATATTTATAATATTAGTTTATGCTAATATTCGCGTTATAAAAGTATTATATATAAACAATTAAGATTTTACAATAAAATCTTTATGTGAGTTTAGACTATTTCTATCATAGTATCTAATCACATAAACTAGTTCGCCTTTATAATTAAAAATCAAAGGCCAAATTTTTCTTAAATGCATTGGCATTTTCCAGTCTATGTAAAGTCGTTTAACTTTCTTTTTAATGCCATTGATATAACTAACATCTCCTGATAAAGCTGGACGTATAGTTATTGGAAAATCATCTAAACTTAGACGGAATTGTGCATAATCATTTTTAAGATCTAACCAGAAATATTCTGTGTTTAATTGGCCAGGTTTATCCATAACGTAAGAATATTGCTTATTTAATAAATTACTAGCTATTCTTAATTTATTATATTCACGAGTTAAACATTTATTAGCATTTAATTTAATGGAAATATTAGGCTGCGTTGTATTAAGCGCTCTAACAATTTCTTCTACAAATCTAGAAGAGATATGCTTATTAATTTTATTGTTTTTAAGCAATAAATCTAAAGCGATAATTTGAGATTTTTTATCCATTCTTTTTAACTCATTAATATCTAGTGAATTATCTTCAATTTTAGATTTTATATTTTCTTTTATTTTCTCATTTTCTTTATTTTCTTCATCGATGTTTTTCTTGATTAAAAGTTTTTCGGTTTTAGTTAAATTATTAATATAGCTAAGTCTAATTTTGTTTCTTGCATAAACTGGGCTTAAGTTTGATACATCAATAGAAAAAGGGACATTATTATAAATGCAATAATCATTTAATTCTTTTTTTGTATATTCTAATAATGGACGAATAATAGGGACATCATTAATAATTGTATTTTCTTTTAATCCTAAATAATCCACAACTAAATTACGACTTTTTTGCATTTCGTATGTTTCAATTAAATCATCTAAATGATGAGCTACTAAAACTGCATCGAGATCTTCTTTTTTTAAAACCTCAGAAAAAAACTTATAACGGACAACACGCGCCCAATTTTGGAAATTACCTTTATGACTTGGCAGTTTACTAGTATCAAGCACAAAACATTTTATATTGTTATCTAAACAAATCTTTCGCATTGACTCTTCTTCGAAATTTGAAATATCTCTTTTATGATAATTTACATGCGCAACAGAAAAATAATAGCCCTCTTTTAAAAGCATATCAAATAAAGCCATTGAATCAGGGCCAAAAGAACACGCCAGTAAATATTTTTTTGTTTTGTCTAAATCAAGCATAACATCACCACGTTTATAATATCACAATATTTTTATTGTGATAATAGTGGAATCATCTGTCATTGGTTTATTTTTAAAGAGCACATTAAAGATATTACGTGCAAGTTGGCTCATTGAAACATTAGGAGTAATAGTTAACACCTTAACATCTTCTTCAATCCTTTCGCCTATTCCATCACTAGCAATAACAAGAATATCATCTTTTTCAAGTTCAGTAGTGCTTATATCATAAGTAACATCATTAACTATTCCTAAAGGTAAGTTATGTTTATTTATTTTTGTTATTTCATGATTACGCACTAAATATGTGGTAAATGCGCCAGATTTTAATAAAGTCGTTCTTAAAGAAATTAAATTTATTTTTACAAAATCCATTGTGGAATAAAATTCTTTATCATTATGAAATAACATTAAATTATTTAAGTCACCGACCATATCAATTAGATTCGTTTCTAGTTCTAAATGGTTTTTTATCGCTTTAAGCAAAAATTTCGAACATTCTTCTGCTTTTACTCCGTGTCCCATCCCATCACATAAGATAATAATTAATTCATTATTCTTAGTAGTAATTAAATAGTTATCACCATTAGAAGAATCATTTAATCCTTTGGAAACAATACCATAATCATAACTATGAACACTATTTAAAATATAACTTACTTGAATAGTGGAGGATAAAATATTCTGTTTATGCACATGTTTTTGATAAGAATTTGCTAGATATTTATTCACGAATTCTTCAAACAGCTCATCATCTTCTTTAAAATCTTTAATATTAAAAATTACTTCAATGTTTCCATTATTCATCCAACACTTATAATAATGTAATCCTGACTCTAATATTTTTTGTTTAATATTATCATTATTCTTTTTTAGTTTAAGAGAACAATTATTTAGTGGTTTCTCTAAACATTTAATTAAGTGCTTATATCTTTTATTAGCGTCAACATAGCAACTATAATAATATTGTTCTTTTTGATAAACTTTAAAATTATTAGCCAAAGCCATTGTTAACTTATAAGGAGTAATGCATTTTTCAGAAATTAACGCACGGTCTTTTGATGTTAATTTGCTTTTAAACAATAACCGCAAATCATTTTTCAAAGAGCAATATTGATAATGATCACATTTTTTACACACATTTTCTAAAACATCATTAATTATTTGATTAAATGGATCTGTTAATTCTTTTACATTCGTGTCATCTACTAAAGCAACATAATTATTTATTGCTTCAATCTTATTCATAGCATACGCATATTTATTTTCTTTGATTTTATAAGATTGGGGCATATTATTGATAAGTTCAAAAAAGTCATCAATTTTTGTGCTTCTAATGCTTTCATAAATAATAATTGAAGCCATTATTCCATAAAAACTCACATTCATATAAAAAGGAATTGGAGATATAAATAATAGAGCAAACGATAAAACTCCATAAGTTACAATTCTTGCTTTTTTAATAAAACAAAGCAAAACAAGTGGAAAATAAATGGAAATTGTCGTAATTATACTAAATTTAGTAAATACACTTGTATAAATTATAATAAATAATAAAGTGAGAATTGTTATTTCGCGTTTGGTTTTCATAACAATAAATAATAATAAAGTACGAACTAATACCAACGCTACTGAATCATTAAAAGTTGTTAATGATAAAGCAAAAAATAAAACTCCTGCTATTTCAATTATATTAACTTGATGAGTATCATCTTCTAGTCCCAACATAAATGATTCAAAAGATTTAATTATAAAAAATTGAAACAAAACGCTTATTAACGCATTACAAATATTATCTATTGAAAAAGAAAAAATCATTGTTACGATAATTAATAAAATATTTATAGTAATAAGTGAATAATACTTAATACTTGGTTTTTTAAATAATAAAGAAAATAAACAAGTGGAAAATAAATAAGTAATGATAATAACCGCAATTTCAAGCGCGTAGTTTCTTGACATAATAAACGCCACCACAATCATTGCTAATGAATTAACTAAATAATTACTTAAACCATAATAAAATGAAAAATATAAGACAATTAAAACAAAAGGATTTAATAAAAATGCTTTATCAAATAAAACAGCAATAATCGATACTAAGAAAAGAATAGCACCAATATATTTTTGACTTTTCATAAGTACCACCTCTACATTATTTTAAATGGTAATACTTATATTATTTGTCGAAAAAAAGTAATGGCGGGCCATTACTTTGAATACTCTATAATAACTTTTTCATCATAAACGGTATAATTATCAACAATGTAAATATCATACACGTCGTCATCAGAATTGCCTAAGTCCTTTTCAATTCTTTCTTTTTCCTGCGTTAGTTCTTGATTGTATCTAATATTTTTAGCCACAATCACCACATTAACAACAACTGCACATATAGCAACAAAGAAGATTGATAAAGACAAAATATTACGCGCTTTTTTTGACTTCATTCTTTTTCTTCCTCCTTACTTTTGGCTTATGTTTATTATAAAACAAAATTACTTTATTGCCCATAGTTTTTAACTTTTTTTCTAACTTTTGTATTTTTGTATTTATATATCTATTTATATAAGGAGAATAAAACTTTTGATAGATTAAAGCGCCTAAAAATAAAGCTAAAGGATAAAAGATATTAAGAACTCCACTAGTTATAATTACTAAAAAGCGATAATAAATAAAAGCTAATCCGCAAAACAAAAGTGTTTCTAAAGGTAATCGTAATAAATTTCTTTTTAAGCGATAAAAGCAAGCATTAAATAAAGACCATATACATAAAAAAAGCATTCCTAAAACTATTGATCCTAGGAATACTTGAAATTGTTGTTTTAAACTCATTATTTAAATAATTTGCTTAAAAAACTTTCTTTTATTACATTTGCTTTATTTTTGCTTGTAAATTTCACGCTATCGATAGTGCCTTTGATAGAAAGCATTCCTTTGTCTAGATTCATGTGGCCTAGTGCTAAATCTGTGCCTGTCACACATAAATAGCCCATATTGGTATCCATCATAAATTCTTTTGAATCAAAGCTATCTAATTTTGTTACACCTTCAATATCTAAAGTTTGACGATTTCTTAATGTAATTAAATTGTTTGCTTGTGGATTTTCCATTAATAAATTCACCTCTATAAAGGTTATGCTTTATTAACTTAAAGTATTACTACATCATTAATTACTTCATACATATCTTGAGAATCGTTTTTTCTACTTACTTCTTTAATAGACAATATTTTAATAGTTAATTTATGTGTTCCTAATTTTAAAGTCAAAATATCGCCTACTTTAATTTCACTTGATGGTTTAGCAATTCTACCATTAATCTCTATTACTCCATCACTAGCAATTTCTTTAGCAATTGTACGTCTTTTTATTAATCTTGAAACTTTTAAAAATTTATCTAATCGCAATTTTCATCACCATTAGTATTTTAGCATATTTTACATATTACTAAGTAGTATATTTCGAAATAGTAGCATTATTCGATTTTGCCAGTCATCAACATTATTTATGCCTATCATAATTAATCCACCTATTAATTCAGAATTTTTTGCTAATGGATAAATCATACAGTTTAATGGCTCATTAATATTACTTAAATTATGATTAACTAATCCTACATTTTTTCTTTCATTTAATAAACTAAATAATTTACTACTAATTGGCTTTTCAATATAATATTCATATTTTAAAGAAGAAGAGGCTAAAAATATTTCATTGTTGCATAACAAAACAGGAATATTTAATTCTTTTTCTAAAGCAATTAACATGTTTTTTACATTATCCTTTATTTCATGCATTGGTGAATATTTTCTTAATAATAACTCAGCATCATTTTCTAAGATCAATTCGACACGGTCACCTTCATTGATTTTTAATCTACTTCTTATGCCTTTAGGAATAACTATCCTACCAAGTTCATCGATGCGTCTTAAAACACCCATTGGTTCCATAACTTCACCTCAATAGTATTATTATCAAAATCCAATGGTTTTATTAATTAGTTTAAATAATCTAATGATTTTATAGCATAAATGATGTCTTTTAGTTTATAAATCCAATTAGTCATTTTAAATACTCTTATTCTAATTTGTTTGTTGCTATAAGTAACTTTTATGTATTTTAAATAATTAGTTAGTGCTTTAAAAAGGACTACACCAACACCATCTTTACTTGAAAATTCTATTGATAATAATAAATCCACTGAATCTTTATTGTCAATAACTTTGTCAAAGCTTTTATCACTATCTATAAGATAAGTTATCTCTCTTTTTGTAAACAACAATTCAACTTCATTCGGCATTTGTCCATAAATATCTATTATTTTCTTTTTCAAAGCATCTAATTCTTCTAATGATTTTATATTATCAATTTCTTGATATAAGTCTATTTTATCAATTTTTTCAATATAATCACTCGGCAAATAAGCATCTAATAATAAGTTACCTTTTATTTGTTCTTTATTAGAATTAGATTTTATACCTGTTTGTCTTTCTTCAATTGTTTCTTTTAAAAGTTGCAAATACATATCCATACCAACCGTATCAATAAAGCCAGCTTGTTCTGCACCTAAAATATCTCCCGCACCGCGAATCATTAAATCTCGTTGTGCGATTTTATAGCCACTTCCAAGTTCAGTAAAATCAGATATTGCTTTTAATCTTTTTCTTGCATTATCATTTAACACTTTATCCGGTTTATAAAGCAAATAAGCATAAGCAATACGATTGCCACGCCCTACACGTCCTTTAATTTGATAAAGCTGAGAAAGTCCAAATTTATCAGCATTTTCAATAATAATCATATTAACATTAGGAATATCAATACCTGTTTCAATTATTGAAGTACAAACAAGAACATCAATATCGCCATTATAAAATCTAATCATGACATCTTCGATAGAATCTTTATCCATTTGGCCATGCGCCACACCAACACGCGCACCTTTAACTTTTTTTTCTAGTTTTGTCGCTACTGAATAAATATCAGAAACTTGGTTATGAAGATAAAATACTTGACCTTTTCTAGCTAATTCTTTAGAAATTAATTCGATGATAGTGTCTTCTTTTTGCGGCATAACATATGTTTGAATTGGCATTCGATTAGAAGGCGGAGTATTAATTTGTGATAATCCTCTTATACCTAAAAGCGACATTTGTAATGTTCGAGGTATTGGTGTGGCTGTTAAAGTTAAAACATCAACATTTTTCTTTAATTCTTTAATTAATTCTTTTTGTTCAACACCAAATCTTTGCTCCTCATCAATAATAAGAAGACCTAAATTATTAAATTTTATTTCTTTGGATAATAAACGATGTGTGCCAATAACTAAGTGAGTTGTTCCATCTTCGACACTTTTCATATATTGCTTTTGTTTTGCATCATCTATAAGTCGAGAAAACACAGCGATTTTTACATCAAATGGTCCAAATCGGTCTAATGCTCTTTCATAATGTTGGCGACAAAGTAAAGTAGTAGGGCAGAGCATTGCCACTTGTTTGCCACTTAATATCGCTTTAAACGCTGCACGGAAAGCTATTTCTGTTTTACCAAAGCCAACATCGCCACATAACAAACGATCCATTGGCTCACTTTTTTCCATATCTTCTTTAATTTCCTTAAGGCATTGCTCCTGGTCTTTAGTTAAAGCATGAGGGAATTGTTGCTCAAATTGATATTGGAATTCATCATCTTTTTTAAAAGCAAATCCTTTAACTTGTTCTCTTTCTGAATATAATTTGAATAAACGATCCGCCATTTCATTAATGCGTTCTTTAATTTTCTTTTTAGTTTTATCCCATTCTCCTGAACCAAGTTTATTAAGTTTAGGAGCGGCACCTTCTTTACCGACGAATTTACGTATTAATCTAAATTGCTCTAATGGAACATATAAAACATCTGTGCCAGCATATTGAATATGGATAAAATCGCGATGCACACCATCAAATTCCATAGTAACAATATCAATGAAGCGTCCAACACCATGTTGCTCATGAACAACATAATCACCTGGCTCTAAATCTTGCTCAGAATTAATAGCAACAGCTTCTTTATATCTATTTGTAAATTTAGAACTTTTAGTTTTAAATGAAAATAGTTCTTTAGAAGTTAATACTACTAAGCTATCATCAATAAATTCAAATCCTTCATCTAAAGATTCTAGCATTAAGCCAATTGAAGTACGAGGTATCGCAAAATATCTTAATTCTTCAAAAGTTATATCATTTGCTTCTAAAGATGTTTTAATAATTTCATATTGTTGCTTATTATCTAAAGCAATAATTATTTTTACTTTTTGTTCCAAGTAATTATTAATTAAATTAATAGCTTGATTAAGAGTGGTAGCCACTCCAGCAATACTTGAAATATTAAAAGAAGCATAATCTTTTTTACCAACAAACTCATGGATTTTAATTTGTTCTTTTGCTTTTGAAAGAATAGATTTTAGATTTTGATAATAGCTTAAATCTTTAAGAGTTAAACCTTTTTTATATTCTTGAATAATAAAAGTATCAGCATCTCCATTTAATAAGTCGAACGAATTATTTATTTGCTCTTCATTAGCCAAAATAATCGTCGCCTCTTTAGCATAATCACTTAATGTGAAGTGCTCATTTTGAAGAAACCCATAATATTTTTGCAAGACACTAATAGAATGACTATTTTTTATATTGTCAATAGCGGTATTAATATTTTGTAAGAAACAATCTTTATTTTCACCTTTAAGTTGTTTCTCTTCTATTGCAGCTTGGTGTCTAATTTTAGCTTCTACATTATTATTTTCTTCTTCGGTTAATAATAATTCCGAAGCTGGTAATATATTTATGCTATTTATGCTTTGAATTGATGTTTGAGTATCTAAAGAAAACAAACGAATTGATTCGACATAATCATCAAATAGTTCAATTCTTAATGGAGAATCCATATTAACAGAGAAGACATCAAGAATATCACCACGATTAGCAAATTGCATACTATGATCAATCTTATGCACATTCGCATAACCTAATTTTGTTAATTTTGCTTTTACTTGAGTAAGATTAATTGTATCTCCAACTTTAATCGAAATAGTATTATCTTTAAATAATTCTGGACTAGGCAAAAATTTGCTAAAGCCACTTACATGCGTGATAACAATATAATGATCTTTTGTAATCATTTCATTAAGCACAAAAAGACGCTGCGAAATCATTTCTTTGGATTCCGCAATTAGGTCAGTTCTTAATAATTCATCAACAGGGAAAAACAAACATTCATCTTCCGATACAAGGGTAGTTAATAATTCATAAACGCGCTGTGAATTATATAAGTTTGATGTGACAATTATCATTTTGCTTTTCTTTTCTAAATACTTTGCAGCAACTAAAAAAGCTGTACCAATAACATCATCAGTTACATATTCTATTTTTTCTCCGTTAATAAATTTTTTAACAGTTTCATTTCTTTTAATAAAATCAATAATACCATTAGCCATAATTAATTAAATTTGGACATTGCATGTTGAAAATCGTTTCTAATTGTTTCTTTAAGTGCTTCAACAGCTTTATCTTGTGCTTGATCAATAAGGATTTTATCATCTTCATTAGGCTTACCTAGTACATAATCAACACAAGCAAATGTCGGTTCTCCTATCCCTATTCTAATTCTTTTTATTTTGTCTGTATGCAATAAATCAATAATGTTTTGCATACCTTTTTGTCCGCCACTAGAGCCGCTAGAACGTAATCTTATTTTTCCTGGACTTAAAGCAAGGTCATCAAATATTACAATAATATCATCATTATCAATTTTATAATATTTAACAAATTGTGATACACATTCACCAGATAAATTCATATATGTTTCTGGTTTTAAAAGGAAAAGTTCTTCATCAAGAAATCTTGTCTTACAGTAAACACCTTTAAAATTTTCTTTGTCAAAAGAAACTCCTAAAGAATCGGCAAATTTGTCTATAACATCATATCCCATATTATGTCTAGTATGCGCATATTCTCTTCCTGGATTTCCAAGTCCCACTATTAACTTCATGATTCATCACCTATTTCCGTAATGATTATATCATTTTAGGTCTTTTTTTGCACTGAAAAAGAGTGGATTTTTCTTATCAGCATCCACTCTTTTCATAATTATTCTTTAGGCATATAGGTAGCACATTTGGCGCAGCAATCTTTTTTATCAACTTTAATTGATTTTGAACTGCATTCGCCAAAATTCCAATAATTGCAACTATCTTCATTACATAAGATGTGATGCATATCGTTTTTTGTGCCTAATCCAATATCACAAGCAAATTCAAATTCTCTCCTTGCTAAATTTTCTGTAGCAGGTGTTTTGCAATCAAAAGATTTACAACATGCTTCATCAGAAATTTGAATTACATCCTTCACACAATGTCGGCAATAGTTGCTTTTACACTTTTCTTCTTCACATTTTAATCTTTGCATAATTTCTCTCCTTTGAATTTATTTTGGCTAAACTTATGCAAATATATACAAAAATAGGAGGGCAAATATTAATTATTGGTAATTAATAATCTCCTTCCTTAAATTATTTAACGCTCTAGATTTAATTTCTACAATCGTAGAAATTGATGTGCCTCTCTCTCTTGCAATTTGCCTTAGTGATTTCTCATTATAAAAATGTTCTATAATCACTTGTTTTTGAAGTTTGGTCAATTTGTCTAATGCTAATTTAATCGCGTTTTTCAATTCTTTTGTGTTGTAATAATCGGTCAATTTACTTTTATCATCTGTTATAGTTTCTTCAATATTTTCCATCGCAACACAATTTTTATAAATTGTATAACTTCTTTTTCTTTGTCTGTTTCGTTATTTCCAAAACGAACAATCAACAAGTCTTCATTGCTATTAACAGCAATGTTAATATATTTTTTCGGCTCCAAATAATACTTTTTAAATTCCATGTTTTTTTATTTTTTGCCCTCCCACTATTAATGGGAAACTATTATAAAAAATGATTGGGTATAAAATAAAAATTTAATATATTTATTCTCCGAATTTATTGTCTTAGCCCACAATAGTAAACTTATTGTAAAACAGTATTTTAAAATAAGTAACTTTTTTTAATAAAATTTGTTTATAACATAGCTGCAATTTACAATATGTTAAGTATTGAACCGTTTCATCTATG
>URQK01000030.1 GCA_900549975.1 uncultured Mollicutes bacterium | reverse complement strand
CAGGAGAAGCTTTCACTGGTTTATCGTTTTGGTGTCCGTATTTATTATGGTGCACCGAGCAAAAAAGAATTCCAGACAATTGTGAAAGCTCTCGCAGAGAGAAACGGAATTACCATGCCGGAGGACGAGCTGCTTCTGGAAGCAAATAAGTGGGAGCTTTCCCATGGAGGACTTACAGGACGAACTGCACAGCAGTTTATCGACCATCTGCTGGGTGTGGAGAAGGAATAAAAAAGCAAATAGATGAATGGTAAAGGGGGAACGCATATGGCAGTCATGACATTTGCAGCCATTGACATCGGATCTTATGAAGTCAGCATGAAGATCTTTGAGATGTCAAAAAGAATTGGTTTTCGTGAACTGAATGATGTCAGATACAGTCTGGAAATCGGAAAGGGTGTCTATTCTGACGGAAAGATCGATTCAGAAATGCTGAATGTTTTATGTGAGGTGCTGAACGACTTTAAGAGGCTGATGCAGGACTTTGGGGTGGAAGAGTATCGTGCCTGCGGCACCAGTGCATTCAGAGAACTTGTGAATCCGCTGCTGATCATTGAACAGATCTATCAGCGTACAGGAATGAAAATTGAAATATTAAGCAGTGCAGAACAGCATTTCCTTGGGTACAAATCAATTGCTGCCATAGAAAAGGGATTCAAAAAGATGATCCAGAAAGGCACCGCGATCCTGGATGTGGGCGGCGGAAGCCTTCAGGTTTCCCTCTTTGACAAGGATGCTCTGGTCACTACCCAGGGACTTAAAATGGGAAGTTTAAGAATCCGCCAGCGTCTGCAGGAACTGGAGAAAACAACCATTCATTATGACAAGCTGGTTGAGGAATTTATCCGAAATGACCTGATGAGCTTTCAGCGTCTGTATCTGAAGGATAAGGAGATCAGGAATGTGATCCTGATGGGAGATTTTATTACAGATATGATCTTCCAGGAGGAAATGGAAGACAGGATCATTACAAGGGAAGAATTTATGAAACGCTATGAGGATACAGTTGGAAAATCTGTTGACCTGCTGGCACAGGAGATGGAGATTGATCCGGAATATGCATCCCTTGTTGTGCCGACTATGGTAGTGTGCAGAAATTTTATTGATATTTTCAAGTTTTAATGTTGCCATTGTTTTTTCCTCCTATAACTTCATACCACTAGCAAAATCTCCACCTACAAAGTGTTTCATTGAAATAATTGAGGCAATAATTAGTGGTATTGAAGAAAGCATATACATTGCGTATGTTGCGCCACTTTGGCTTAAGTTTGAGAATACTGTTTGTTGTTTAACAAGTATTGGCATTAAAGTTGTATAATCAGTATTAAATAACAAACTAGGCCATAAATAATCGTTATATAAGCTTGTAAATATTCCAACAAATTGGAATAAAATAATTGGGAATGCTAATGGGAATGTAATTTTAAAAAATATTGTAAGGTCATTCGCACCTTCGATTCTTGCTGATTCATAAATATCTTTTGGTTGTTGGGAAAAGAATGTTTTAAACAAGAATAAAGCTGTTACTTGTCCACCAGCAAAGTTTGGTAATAAATAACCAATGTATGATAAAAACTCTGAATCCGCTAAATGGAGAATGTCCTTTACTAATGGAAGTAAGATTGGCATACCCATAATTGACGGTAATAACATTACTGATATAAACATCATAAAGAAAAAGTTTTTGCCAGGAAATTCTTTAAAAGAAAATATATATGCTAATAAAGCACCAAGCATAACATCCACTGTCGCGCCAATTAATGAAAGTATGATTGTTCTAAAGAAATAAGTTTTAATAGCATTGAATGCTAGTGTATAGTTTTCCGCCGTTGCACTTCCAGAAATTGTAAATCCAAATATTGATAAAATAATGTTTTCATTCGATTTCAAAGAGTTTAAAATCGTTACAAATAATGGTATTAAACAAAATATTGTACATAAAATAATATAAATATTAATACCTATTTGAAATGTACGACGGTCAATAGTCTTTTTAATAATTCCTTGTTTAATCATAAATTACACCTTCATTTCTTTTTTCTTTTGTTTCATTGTGAAATAAGTTGCAAAGAATAATAAAACAAATATAATCGATGCAATTGCCGAGGCTTTGCCATAATTTCCATCCATAATTTGATCATACATTTCAAGTACCGGTACATTAGTGTCATAAGCACCATTAGTAATTGATTGAACTCGAGCAAAGTTTTGCATAGAATTTATTATTGAACAAACGAAGACATATTTTAATTGTGGGAAAACTAGTGGAATGTCAATACGTACAAATCTTTTCCATGGGCCTACTCCTTCTAATTCGCAAGCTTCATAGTAGCTACTTGGAATATTCATCATTCCGCCATAGAAAATTAAATAACTTCCTACATAAGGGAATCCCACTAATAACAGAGACCACTTAGCCGTAGATGATTGTGCTAAAAAGCTAATAACACTGCCGCCACAAGCTTTAATGCATTCATTAAGAACACCAAAATTACCTAGTATTGCCTCTTTCCAAATAAGATTACCGGCAATGCCAGGAATTATACCTGGTATAAATAATAGTGTTCGCATTATTTTTGATAATTTTTTATTTTTCATTGTTGATAAAAAGAAAGCAAAAATCAAAGGCGGCAATACTGCCGTAATAATATCAACAAGTAAGAATAAAAACATATTTTTAAATGCACTTAACATATTTGGATCTGTAAATACAAATTTATAATTTGCAAAATTATTCCAGTTAAATGCTGGGTTTTCTTTTGTATAATCAAAGAACGATAGTCCAATAGATGCAATTGCAGGATAGTAACAAAACGTAATTAGCAATATCAGTGATGGCGCCATTGTTAAATAAATAAACTTACATTTATAAATAGTCCTGATTTGCTTGATTATTTTTTTATCGTAATCTTTCTTTAATGTTCCTAGCCATGAAATAATAGACACAAGAACAAATAATAATGTAAGTACAATAAAATAAATGAATGCAGATTTTGTCCAACCAAAATTCAAATATGCAGTTGGATTAAAATATTTAGCTAAATATACGCCACTCTCGCTCTTATTACTATTGTTAAATAAATAAGCAACATAATTATCTGTGTGGTCAGTAACTAAATAAACAATATTGAACTCCACACTAATTGTAAAATCCAATACTGGTAATTCATTTTCAAAAACTATTTTACTAACATTGTTTGATGCTTTAAAAATAACATAGGCAATTTCTACTTTATCATCATAAAATAAACATCCATCAGTTTCGACTAAATTCTTAAATTTTATATTTTCATATCTATTTATTTTATCTTCGCTTATTGATCCTTCTGGCCTTTTTCTTTTTATATCACTAAAGTTTAAGGAATATAAGGAATTATCTGTTCCGATATAATAAACTGCTTTTTGTTTGGAATTTAAAAAACCGCCACTGATAGAAAGGCCAATTACATCATAATAAGATGTACTTTCTTTGAATGTGCTTGAATCAAGGGTAATTTTATCTTTAGTCGGTGTATCTTTAACACCATATTTATCGATAAATTCTGTATTTTCCCACTTGTTTTTTACTTCATCAGTATGGAAATTGTTATAAGTGAAATCTAAATCCATTACACTAATTCCAGCAGAATTTATTGCATATAAATAATTATCTTTAATTGCTATTTCTAATGTTGTGATAGATTCATTTCTATTTAATGTATAACTATTTCGATCTTTTCCTACAGTAATTCGATAATAATAACCACTTTTATAAACACCACTAGAAAAACTACTAATGCTATATCTTGAATATAAGGTATATTTACCAGTTTTAGATGCAATAACAATGTCATCGCCGCTTGTGGTGAATTTAGAAAATTCCCCATTAAATTTAGAATAACTATTTAAAGATAAATCAAACTTATTAATTAAAAATAAATATCCATCATTAGCGTTTTGAGAAACAGCCACTAATTGGTTAGTATCTGTTTCATATAGACTTTTTATAGATGTTACATCTAATAAATATTTAGTATTAACATCTTCTATCAAATTGTATGAACTAATTAATTCATTTTCCTTAGTAGCTTTATTTATATTATTTGTTGTCGAATAATATAAATTATCACTATCGCTTACTAAAGAAACAACTGGTTCATTATTTGATGAATTCAAAGTAGATACTTTTGGAATTAAAATTATAGAAACAATAGAAAGCACAAGAAAAATTAATGCAATAGTGCTTGATATTATTGCAGTAATTTTAAAAGTAAAGTGTCTTTTGCTATTAGTTTCCATTATTTACCTGTCACATCGCTTCCAGGTCGTTTATAAGATTCTTTATTGTAACCAACCTTATCACAATAAGCATTCCAACTATTTAAATAAGCTTTTTGCCATTCATTTTGTACTTGACTAACTTTTTTTTCATCACTACCAGTATCAGATAAAAGTCCGCGCATTAATGTTTTTAAAGCATCTTTAGTTTCGCTCATACCACCAATACCCCTTAAATAACTAATTACATAAGGATTTTCATCAACTAATCCATTAAAACTAATTTTATCTGTTTTAAAGAATGATTCCCATTCACTTGGAACCAAAACATAATCATTAATAACCGTTGTTAAACCTTTAGGAGCAAAAGTTGTTTTGCTTAATGCATCATAATAAATTGTTTGACCATATGGAGACATTAAAAACATTAAGAAATCTAATGATAAATTAACTTGATCATTACTCTTTCCGCTTTTAACAATAGATAAATATCCACCATTACCACCAACATCTCTTACGATACTATTTTCATCAATATATCCGCCTTCAGAAACCATCTTAGGATAATCAAAGAAATCATATTCAATCTTATCACTCTTAGCAAAAAGCAATCCTTCACCAGCGTAATCCAATATAATTTGTGGCGAATTTTCTTTACCTCTTGTTTGATAAGCAAAATAATTACGAACATTATTTAATGAATAATTTGTTTGGCTAGCATCAGAAGAAAGATATTTTCTCATTTTATAAAGTTGTTCCAAAAATTCTTTATATTTTCCACTTGTTGCACCAACATAATTTGTTTTCTTTTGACTACCTTGAATATAAGGACGGTCATCTCCTTGGCGATCATCTAAAAGAGAATTATAGAATACTGTATCTTTGATACTCCAATCGCCATCTGTTTCTGGGTTTTTATCAGTTGGATCATATTCATATCCTGTATTTGTAACAATATTTTTATATTCATTACGATAATAATAGTCACCATAAACTCTAAGTAACCAAGTAAATTGAATTGCATCAATTGATTCATCATTTAAAGATATACCAAGTGGATGAGTATATCCTGCTTGATACATTGCTTCACACAAATCAATTAGTTCATCCCAAGTTCTTGGAGTTGTAAGTTTGTTGTTATTATTTCTAACATTATATCCATGTTTTCCAGCTTCATTTAATGCAACTTTATTAACGAACCACGCAGTTTGTAAATTTTCTGAGTTTAAAATATATGTGGCATTTGTTGCACTTTTTGAACTAACATAAGCTTCTTCAGTTAATACATCGCCCCAATAATTAATATCGCCATCACTATTTGTTCCTGCGTATGGATTTTCTTTATAAATATCTTGATACATATTTAAACAATAATTTTCAATATTGTTAATAAAGTTACCTTGTACGATATCCAAAGTGTTCATTTGATTAGTAATATAGTCACTATAGTTACCTGTGTATTGTTTGATGCTTACATTAACAGATCCGCCATGAAGTCGCATATATTCATTAGCAACTTTTTGATAAGCTTCTTCTGCACCATCAAACTCTAAGCAGATATTAATATTACCTTGTCTTTTTAAAATTTTGTCTTTAACCGGTAAATATTGTTTATTAAACCCTTCAATTTCAAGTGGATCAACATTAATGTATTTAGTTTGATTACCACTATTTTCTTGCTTTCCACATGCAAATAAGCCAAATGAAGAAAGTAACAATAAATTTACTAATAAATATTTTCTTTTCATAATGATTTTCTCCTATAACGATATTGAATATGTTGAATTACTATTATTTTTAGTAATATTGAATGAATAAGTAAATCCACCATTTTCATAACTTACTTGATAGCCATCATATCCTAATATTTCTTTATTATATTGGTAGTTAGCGTTATCTTTTGTAATGCTAGGTTTTCCTAATTTTGTGAAGTTAGTGAATTTTAAAGCATATGTAATATCATAATTTTTATAACTGCCACCAACATAGATTGCTTTGGCATTATTATTAGTTGCCTTAATAGTGTTCACATAACCATCTTTAACATTTGTACCAGTTTTTGATATCGCGGTTAATGAATCTACGACACTATCGCCATATACTTTTAAGACATTATCACCATTTTCTAACATCTTCCCTTCATCGCCGAAAGGTAATAAAATAATTTCCAAATGTAATTTATCGCCTTTTTTTAGTCTTAAATTTTCTTTTAATGTTAATGATACATAATTAGATTTAACATGAATTTTACCATAATTAGTGTACATAGCTAATCCAAGTGGTTTAGTTTCATTATTTTTTGTTACTGTGGCATCTTTAACAATTAATCCAAAATTGTTATTTTCTACTATAGCATTTGTCTTATCATAAATTGACATATAACTTGTTCCTTGATGTAAAACATTAAAAGTTTCTTCACCTTTACTTCTTTTTGCATCAAGTATGACATGATTATTAGATTCATCTAAATAAGCATATTTTTTATAATCAGTATTTTTGCCATCAAAACCAATAATTGAAAATTCTTTTGATTTTAAATTTACATCTTCTAACATTTCAAAATCTATTTCATAATAAGTTCTAGATTCATCATCTTGTGCCATTTCCACATGGCGTAAATCAAACTTATAAGTATTATCATCTGAGATATAACTGTATTTAAGGTCATTATAAACTAATCCAGAAGATATAATATTTGATCCAACATAATTAGCTTTTGTTCTTGTCGAATTATTGGTCGGAATACACACAATGCCAACGCTATTAAATTGCGGATCTCCATACTCCCACATTTTTCCGCTTGGTCCTCTAAAATCAGGAATAAACCAGCCCCAACCATAATCTTCATAAGTAGCCAAGTTATTACAGAAATAAGGAGCAATACAGTTTGTTTCGGTAACACCAGTGGACATATGATAATAACCAGTGGAATAAGATATTGAAGATAATTGCTTAATTTTATAATTACCCCAGTTTTGCATTACACTTATTAGTGTAAAAGAGATATTTTTACCTTTTGTAGTTGAAATAGGAAAAATAAATATTCCATAGAACGGATCCCCTGTTTCATATATTGGTTCTTCATTTTCATGACCAAAGTTTTTACATATTTCTATTGGTATTGGTATTTGCACATTATCTTTATCAATAATAGTTGCACCCTCTACTGGTCGGTCACACTTTATGTAAACATAAATGTCACGTTCATCAATAGGAGTAATATTAATACTTTCAAAGAATTTTTTATCCGGTGTCAAATAATAAGCATTATAAAATGACATGGAATCTAAATTAAATGTATAAGCGCCTCGAGCAAAGTCATATCCTAAAAATTTTGCATTATCTTTTGACTCATCCACATTTATTTGTTGACTATCATATGGATTTTGTTCGATTTTATTAGCTTTTCTAATATCTTCAAAAGAATTCGTTTCATCATTATAAATGCGATTATAAACAGATGCATCTTGTCCTGCGGTTAACTTACCATCAAGAACTATACTTTCTTGTTTTAAAGTTGTCGCATATTTGTTTTTTGATAAACTTACTCTAACATTGTCACTATTAGGGAAGATTGTACCAATAACACCAACATTCTTTATATGGAATGCCACATATTGAATGTTTTTCGCATTATTTAATTGTTTATCATCTAAGGAGAAATAATCTTTTCCATCATATATTTCTACTTTATTAATAGTTTCATTTAAAATCTTAAGTTCAAAACCAATAGCATCAATTGATGTAGTGCCTTGAGAAATAGCTCTAAAATTAGTTCTTAATTGATCAGAATATGTATGAAATGTTTTTTCTAAATTTAAATCATATCCTAAAGATGAAAAATCGTAATCTCTAACATTTAGTTCATAATAATAATATCCTAATTTATTAGTATTTACACGAGCGTATCCTTCATAATCTTTACCATAAACATAATCTTCGCCACTTTTAATATAAACATCCATAGAATTTTTAAAGTAGTCTCCTCCTCTACTGTTTTTAAAAGATGAAACTACTTTTGATTTTGAAACATCACCATCAACATTTGCTAATTTATGATTTAATTGCATCGTGGAGTTTTTTACAATAAAACTGCTACGTGAAGAGTCACTATAATATCCTTGAACAGCATTTTTAATTCTATTGCTATGATAAATTGAACTACCTAGTTCATGCATTGAAGATAAATTAGTCAACTCTTCTTTATTAACTTCTGGTAAATTATAAATGTATTGAGAATTAGCTATTTTATCATCTCTTGGTTCATCATTATTATTGGTTGAGCAACCACTTATAAATAAACAATAAATAGCACCTAATAACAATATTTTATGTTTTTTCATAACTTACCTCCCAGAGATTGATTTAATAATCATGCGATTAGACATATCATCTTTTGATGTTGAGACATATGCCGCTTGTAATCTAAATTTAGTAATAGCTTTCATACTAGTCCACTTTGAATTAGAAGCTAAATCAAAAGTATAAGTAACATAATCATCAGTAATTTTCATATTATTTTGTAAATTAGCGTTGCTCCAATATTCATATCCTGCCGTAAAATCATCTATCACGCTGCCTTGGATAGTTTCTCCTGCCCAATATAGAGCGATTTGTTTACAATTTCCTAAGTTCTTTAAAGTAACTTCGATTTGTGTTTTGCCATTTATTGGAACATAGCACTCACCGACATATAAGTAAGGATCCGCAATAGTGGATAAGCCAAAGTTTACATCAGCAGCATCATATTGTTCATTATATTGAATTGTTCCTTTAGTAGGGACAAAGTCTTTTGTGCCACTATCATTAGAAGCCATCATATCAAAACGTGATGAAATAGCTTTACCATCAAAATAGAAAGTATCATCATAATCAATATATAAATTCACGTTACTATCAACCGCACTATTAAAGTTATAAATTTGTGATTTGTTTTTGTCACTATAAAATTCTTTTACCTTATAACCCGCGCACATATTGGTAGCGGTTTCTTTTGTTAATAAAAAATTTTTATTAATTCTTGTAGAATAAATCAATTGCTCTCCATCATAGAAAGATACCATTGGATTACGAGTATCATAACTTGGTACATTTTTACTTAAAATTTCTTTTATCAAGAATACATTTGTAGTGTCTTTTGTATCTTTTGAAGCATAAGTAGACTCAATTCGAATCTTATTAAGTGTATCTATCTTAGTCCAGTTAAGTGTTTCTTTAGCTAGATTAAACTCAACATCTATCCATTCATCAGATTCTTTCATATTAATCTCATTGCTTTTGAAATTATAATACAATGCATTTGTAGCACTAAAATCTTCTCCACCAATAAAGTTTCCATATTTGTCTTTACCAACAAAATAAAAGCCTATTTGTTTAGCTGGGCCAAGATTCTTCATCTTTATAGTGACAACTTGACTTTTTAAAATAGAAATATTTCCACCTGCAAAAAGTAAATGTGGATCACTATTGCCATTGCTTGCTTTTGCGGAATATCCAAAATTGATTTGAAGAGCTTCTTCATTATTAGTGTTAACCAATGTAGTATTACCTACAGTTGAACCGCTGATACTAGCGGCAACTGGTGTAAAGTTTCTTTTTAATGTATTAGCAGAAAAATAAAGTAATCCATCTGTTTTTAAGTATAAAGACGTGTGATTATTAATTGGAGTATTAAAATCAAATTCTTCGTTACTTTTAAAAGAGCTAGATGTATAATATCCGTCAATTTTATAGCCAGCCACTTTGTCATCACAATTGTTGACTTTATGATTGGGCTTAACCAAAGTTTCATAAACTGGTGTGTCGTTATTACCTTCTAAAAAGAATTTAACCGAATACATCTTTGTCCATTTAGCGTACAAGGTAAAATTATTTTTAACCGGGTAAATATCAAAATCCCATAAACTATCACTTGAATAAGATGAATCTGTGTACCATCCTTCAATACGATAATTATCGGCATTATCACTTATAACTGTAACAACAGGTTTTTCCACTAAACCATTGTACTTGATGTATTGAGCGCTATGTTCTGTTGTAACTAGTCCAGTTGGCGTGTTTAAAGCAAAGTCAACTTTATAAGTTGCATTAGTGTTAAAATTATTGCAAGAAGATAGTAATAAAAGGCTGAAGAATACGACAAAACCACTATGTTTTAATTTGCTAATAAACTTCATTGTTGTGCTCCATTTCCTATTTATAATTTAATTTTAAACTAATAAATATTAAAAACAATATTGCATAATGATATTTTATGAACTACAATGATATTGCAATGTATAATAATTCATTAATTTTTAAAATAGTCGATAACTTTGAAAAAGACAGAAATCTCCATACTCACCTTAAAGCTTTTGAAGATGTAGCATTGCATTCTCACGAGTTTTATGAATTTTTGTATGTAGTCAAAGGATCATGCATTCATGTGTTAGATAGTAAAGAAAGTGAAATTAAAAGTGGTGATTTCATTTTTATTCCTCTTGGTGTTTCACACACCTTAAAAAATTCAACATTTGATTTCATACATCGAGATATAATCATAAAACCAAATTATTTTAACAAATTAGTTTCTCAATATTATTTTTTTAAAACTGACAAAATTTACCAATTAAATATTAGCGTTCAAGACATTGACACTAGCGAATATTTGTGTACATATTTAAAAAGCGATTCTGATGCCGAAAAAATTATAGTAAATTATCTTTTAATGCTCATCTATAAATCAACTACTATTCATAAAAAAGTCGAAAAATCTTGGCTTACCACTCTAATTGCAATTTTAAAATCGCCAAATTATTTTTGCAAAGATATAAATTCAATTTTAGATACTTTCGGTTATACAAAAGAACACATAAGAAGAGAGTTTAAAAAATATCAAGGCGAATCAATTACAGACTATTGGAATAGGCAAAAAATGAACTATGCCTATAACCAAATGAAAAACACTGAAATTACAATCAGTGAAATCTGTGAAAAAATAAATTTCGAAAACGAAACTTATTTTTATCGATTATTCAAAAAAACATTTAATACAACTCCAAAGCAAATTAGGTAAAAGCTATAACAATTGCTCATTTATTAATTCTTTTGATATGCAATCTTCCCTTTTATAATTGTCATATAAACATTTAAATCTTCATCAATAATCGTTAAATCAGCATCCTTACCAATAGCTATACTACCTTTATTCGTTAATCCTAAGTGATTTGCAACATTTTTAGTAGCCATATCTATTGCTTCAATTAGAGAAATACCTAAAACATTTTTAACATTTTTTATTGCTTCATTCATATGTAAGACAGAGCCCGCTAAAACACCACTTTTTAATGTGGCCATCCCATCTTTTACATATACTTTTTGTCCACCTAATTCATAAATTCCATTAGGCAAAAATCTTGCTTCCATGGAATCGGTTATTAGAATAATCTTATTACTTGGTTTATTACGATATAAAAATTTAATTGCCTCACTAGAAACATGATGTAAATCCGAAATTAACTCAGCATATATTTCATCATGAATTAAGCCTTCTCCTAATAAGCCAATATCACGATGATGAATACCTCGCATTGCATTATATGTATGTGTTAAACAAGTAACTCCATTTTTAAATGCTTCAACAGCTTGCATTGCACTAGCATCACTATGGCCAGCATTTATCAAAATATTGTTATCTTTTAGATATTCCATTACTTCTAAAGTAGTTTCTTCTGGAGCGATAGTTATAATTTTTATTTTCTTATTTGAAGAATCAATCAAATCTTTTAAAATGCCAATATTTGATTTAATAATGTTTTTAGGATCTTGCGCTCCACAATATTTTTTGGATATAAATGGCCCTTCGACATGAGCGCCTATTACATTAGCACCTTCTTCATTAGAATAATTACCAATAACATTTAGGGCTTTTTTTATAGAGGAAATATCCATGCTCATTGTAGTGGGCATGAATGATGTAACTCCATCCTTAGTAATTGATTTGGCAATATTAGATAAGTCTTTATCTGTGGCATACATTACATCTGACCCATTTGCTCCATGAATATGTTCATCAATAAAACCTGGCACAACAATAAGTTTATCATCTAAACTTAATAAATCATTTTCATCTTCAAACGAAGATATTTTTCCATTTTCAAATTGAATAGAACTCTTTACTAAGCCAACATTTTCTTTATATATTATTACATTCTTAAAACCTTTCATAGTGTTGTTTCTCCTAATAATAATGAAGCAGCTTCTTTATCACAAAAGATTGTAACATTTTTGTGTCTATTTAAAATAGTAACTGGCCAATTAATATCTTCTTTTCCTTCAAATAAGTGTTTAATAGCTTCTGCTTTATGAACACCAGTAGCAATAAGAATTATTCTTTTGGCGCTTAAAATTGATTTAAGTCCCATCGTAATCGCTGATGTTGGAACTTCATTAAGAGAATTAAAGAAACGACTATTATCAATTCTTGTTGATTCTTTTAATTCCACTTTATGAACATTACTTTCAAAAGATGTTCCTGGCTCATTAAATGCAATATGTCCATTGCTACCTATTCCTAATATTTGATAATCAATACCTCCATCACTAGCAATGGATTTTTCATAATTAGCAATACTATCTTCATAATTAATACCATCTGGTAAATGAACATTATTCATATTAACATTAATATAATTAAACAAATTATGACACATAAAGTAATAATAAGATTCTTTATTATCTTTTGTTAAGCCAATGTATTCATCTAGATTATAAGTTTTAACATATTTAAATGATACTTCTTTTTCATTATATTTTTTAATTAATTCTTTATAGACACCAACTGGACTACCGCCAGTTGCTAAGCCTAATACTGCATTAGGTTTCTTATTAATTAATTTCACTATTTCATTTGCTACTTCTTCATTTATTTCTTTATCAGTTAATATTTTTAATTCCATATTAGACTCCTTAAATTGATGCTTAATAATTTCAATAATTCTTTAATACTTTCATTAAAAAGCAATTACTATAAATTATTTATAGCCACTTTCTAAGATTATTTCAACAAGGTTTATCTTTAGAATAAACTATGAATTTATATTAAATAAATTCAACAAGCATAAATAAATTTAAAAATAATTTTGCAGTAAAAATACAAATCATTTTTTTGCTATTTATATATTCTAACACCATCTTTCATGATTTCTTTTAATAGTTCTTCATTATTACTTAAATCTGATAATCTTATTAAATCTACTTTCTTACGTAAGGCACTTCGTAACTTTTCTATCAATCCTAAAAAGGCTAATCTAGATATAGATGTTGATATACATAAGTCTATATCACTAGTTTCTGTTGCGTATCCTTTAGCATAACTTCCAAATAGATAGCAAAAATCTATTTTATTTTCATAATCTTTAAATACATCATTAATAACCACTTGAATTTGTTTGATTGTTAAAATGTCTTTATCTTCAGTAATATCATATTCTTGTTTTAACATTTCTAACATAGCGTTTCTTTTTAATTTATTACCATAAGAATTATCATTTTCATATCTAATGTAAGTTCTAATTGGTACACCAGTTGTTTTTGAAGCTTCTTTAATAGAAATCCCCATGTTTAATCTATATTGTTTAAGTCCCAATTTTTATCACCACTAATATTTTATGCCATTTTGGCACATATTCATATTTTAATATGCCAATTTTATATTTTGAGATTTAAGTAAAATCATTTTAATATCAAAACTTCATTGACAAAACTACCGCTCGGTAGTATTATAACTAACGATATTATTAAGGAGTGATTTTATGAATAGAAAAGAAGAAATTATCCAAGCAACTTTATCGTTAGCATCAGAAAAAGGATTAAGCAATATATCAATGTCACAAATTGCGGAATTTATAGGCATAAAAAAACCATCTTTATACAATCATTTCAAATCTAAAGATGAAATCATTGAAGCTACTTATCAGTACTTAAGAAACGAGGCTAAATCTAGTTTATCAATAGGTGAAATTGATTATGCTAGATTAATTGAAGGAAAATCTTTAAAAGAAATTCTTATGTTAACAATAAATAATTACAATAATATGAACATGCAAGAAAGTATGCTTAAGTTTTATAAAATTATTTATGCCGAACATACCTTCAATCCTCTAGCGGCTAAAATTCTTATCGAAGAAACAAGCCGCATGGTTAATGCCACAAAAAATCTTTTTTATGCTTTGCAAGTACATAAAAAATTAAGTGTAGAGAATATTGATGTGGTTGCCACATCTTTTGCTATGACTGTTCATGCGTTTATGGACTATAATTTAGATTTAAATACCGCCAAAGAAGAAAAAAGTGACAATTTAATTAAATTTATTGATTGGTTTTCTAATCAATTCGAGGTGAAATAAGATGAAAAAAACTTTAATTAATTATTTAGTATTATTAGGATTAATATCACTTATTTCTTATAGTGCCGCTGTTATATTGGCGCCACTTGCTTATCCAGGTTATAACTGGTTAACACAAGCAGTAAGTGACTTAAGTGCTAGTGATGCACCATCATTAATGTTATGGAATCAATTATCTTCTTTATATGGAGTATGTGGAATAGTATCTATTACTTTAGTAGTTATTTATATTCAAGATAAATTAACAAAGCCAATGCGTATTGGTATATATTTATTTTGCATTATGAATTATATCTCTAATATCGGCTATACGATGTTTCCACTTTCTACAAGTGGCAATCCAAACTCATTTCAAGATATAATGCATATATATGTTATTACTGTCGCAGTCGTTTTATTATCAATTGTTTCTCTACTTATTATCATTATTAGTGGATTCCGTAATAACGATTATAAATACATCTCAATTGTTGCTTTAATTGCACTTATTCTTATGTTTATAGGTGCAATCGGAACTAATGTTGCTCCTAGATCAATATTTGGTGTATTTGAAAGATTTTCTGTATTTGCCGTAACTATTTTTAATGCATTTTTAGGAATGTGTTTATTTAATGGATTTAAGGAGAAAAACTATGCAAAATAATATTAAAATTCGTTTAGAAAAAGAATCAGATTATAAATATGTTGAAAATCTTGTTCGTGAAAGCTTTTGGAATGTTTATCGTCCAGGATGCATTGAACACTTCTTACTTCATGAACTAAGAAAAAGTGTTAATTTTGTAAAAGAACTTGATTTTGTTATGGAATTAGATAATAGAATTATTGGTCAAGTTGCTTTTGTAAAATCTTCTATAAAAAACAAAGATAATGAAGACGTAACAATATTAACACTAGGCCCAATTTGTATTGCTAATGAATATAAAAGAAAAGGCTATGGAAAAATATTGTTGGATTATTCAATAAATAAAGCACGTGAATTAGGATATGGCGTAATATTTTTAGAAGGAAATATTGATTTTTATGGAAAATCCGGATTTATTTATGCTTCGACATATAATATCAAATATCATGGATTAAATGACGAAGATGATTTTTCTTTTTTCTTATGTCTTGAATTGAAAACAAATTTCTTAGAAAATATTAAAGGAGAATATTTTACTCCAGAAGCATATTTAATTAATGAAGAAGATGCACTTAAATTTGATGAATCATTTTCTAAAAAAGAAAAATTAAAATTACCTGGACAATTATTTTAAAAGTAGGTGACAGTTATGAGTTATAAAGTAATAAATAAAGAAAATTATTATCGAAAAGGCGTTTACAATCATTTTACCAAAGGTGCTAAATGTTCAATGTCAATGACAGCAAGAATTGATGTCACTAGTCTTTTTAATTTTTCTAAAAAAGCAAATACAAAATTCTATATTAATTTTCTTTATATTTTATCTAAAGTACTTAATTCGCGTGATGATTACAAAATGGTTTATGATTGGAAAAGCGATGAATTAAGATGTTATGATGTTATTAATCCAACGCAATATATTTTTCATGAAGATACAGAGACATGTACTCCTGTTTATACTAATTATTGTGAAGATTATCATACTTTCTATGATAATGCTAAAAAAGATATTGAAAATGCAAAGAAAACTAGAGATTATGGCTTAGATATGGAAAATCATCCAAACTGGTTTGATGCTTCTTATTTATCTTGGTTAAACTATGATTCTTTTAATATTGAATTACCAGATGGATATTTATTTTTTAATCCAATTGTAAACTGGGGAAGATTTCGTGAAGAAAATGGAAAACTATTAATGCCTATTAGTGTACGTTTAAATCACGCTATTGCGGATGGATATTTAATTGCTAATGTATTTAAGCAATTAGAAATTGAAATTAATAATTTTATAAAAATTCAAAGCAAATAATTGATAATGTTGAAAACGTATTATATTGTTACAAAATAATATCGGTTCATTATTTCGGCAAAAACAACAATGCATTGTATAAATTGTTGATAATTTGTTATGCTCGGTCTATAATATATATGGAAGGTGATTAACATGTATATAAAACGAGATATAGAAGAAAAAATAATTGAGGCATCTCAGCAATTTGCTTCAATAACAATATATGGATCAAGGCAAGTTGGTAAATTAACTTTAATTGAAAAAATATTTTCAGAAATAGAATATGTTACACTTGATGATATCGAAGTAAGAAGTTACGCAATTAGTAATCCAAAAGAGTTTTTAAAGTATTATGGAAAAC
>URQK01000029.1 GCA_900549975.1 uncultured Mollicutes bacterium | reverse complement strand
AAGAACTATTAATAAATTCAACATCTAAAATTATTTCTTTTTTGTGAGTAGATTTAATCGCGTTAATAGCGTTATCCACTAAGTTAGTAATTAAAGAGCATAAATCAACTGGATCAATATTTAAGTGTCTTGGCACAATGGCGTTCATACTTAGTTTAATATTATTTTTATCACATTTTGCAAAAGCAATATTTAAAATATCATCAAGCATCTTATTTCCGGAATGACTTAAGTTAGTAATACTTCCACCCATAGTGCTTAAATAAGAATTTACATATTTTTCTAATTCATCATATTTCTTTTCATTCATTAAGAGTTGTAACATCATAAATTGATTTTTAACATCATGATTAATCTTACGAATAGAATCATATTTATCTTCAGACATTTGCATCATTTCAATATAATTTTTGTTATTATCAATAACTAATTGTTCCATCATTTTTTCATTATATTCTTTGGCATTAAAATAAATCATTAAGTACACTAATACCGATAACATAATAAATGATACGTGAATCGCAAAAAGCACCCATTCTTTTCCATTATTAAATGCTTGTTCTAAAAAGTATAATCTAAATAATGATAAGTTAAGTAAGGTAAAAATGAAGTACCCACTAACGAGTAGAATCATTGTTTTAGGAACAAATACAAATTTTTTAAAATCAATCTTTAACATAAATATCATAATAGATATCATACCAATGATATTAGCAATTAAGGTGAATTCTACTTTTCCTTCTAATACATGCCAAATGCGCTCTTGGCAACTTCCAAACCAACCACCTAAATTTGATTGAGCGGTAAATAAACAAAAAAACAATAATGCTATTGAAGCTTGTTTAGTTAAATTCTTCTTACATATAACTACATTAAATGTCACTAATAAAATAGTAAATGTCATCATAATTAAATCAATGACTGTTAATGGTGCTTTATAATAAGGAAAATGATAATATCCCGCAAATAAACAAGATATAAATATAATGACAATCACACTAATAACTAGTTCAATTACTTTATAAATAATTTCTTGTTTACTTTTACATTTCCATGGGTTTAATAAATAATTAAGTCCTAATGAAAAGAACAATTGGCTTAAAATAAAGCCTATTCCGTAAAGATTACTAATGTATATATCCTTAAATCCTTGTATCATAATATCACCATTAATATTTTATTGATTATTTTCATTATTTGTCAACAGCGCATCTAGAAAGTGGATTGCTTTGTTAAATTATTTAAAAAAGCTAAACCCTTTGGATGAATTTCTTCATCTAAAACTGTTCCCATTTTAAACATTGTAAAACCATGACCCGCACCTGGTATAACGACTAGTTCAGCATTTGTAAATATTTTCATTGCATCTTGGCTATAATGCAAATCCACTGTGTGATCGTTATCGCCGTGAAATATTAATATTGGCATATCCTTAACTGGCTTTAAAATAGTATCTTCAACTGGATAATATTTTTTAGCTACTTCGTTATATTTTTCTCCTTTTGAGGCACTACTGCCATCAACAGCTTTTTCAGGAATACAATATGAAGGATAATAGAGCAATAATCCTTTTATTTTGTCAACATTTCTTGATGCATAAAAAGTTGACATGAATCCACCTTGTGAACAACCAAATAATACAACACTGGATGAATTAACATAATCTAAAGTAATAGTATAATTAAATACTTCATCTAAATCATCAAATTCTGTTTCAATAGTCATATTTTCAGTACTTCCATCACTTTTAGATATTGTTGAACCACCGCAATAATCAAAAGTTACACAAACATATCCATTAGATGAAAAATATTCAGCATCTTTTTTCACATCAGCATTAGTCATTGAATATCCATGCGACATTATAATCGTAGATGTCTTATTTTGAATATTCGTAGGCTTCTAAATACGTGTATAAATCTTTCGTTGATCTTTACATGTAATATAATTCTCAATAACTTCATATTTAGATTCTTCTTTTGTACTTGTCTTATTATTATCAGAACATCCTCCTAAAAATAAAATAGAGGTTAGTAAACTAATAGCAAATAATTTTTTATTTTTCATAATACTCAAAGTCCTTTCATTACTCAAATGGTAGCAAATAGAGTATTATTTATATATGAATGTGGAATGAAAGTATTTAAAAATGGCACGAAAAGACATAAAAAGTGCAATTGTATGCGCTTTATATTCTAAGAAAACGCTATATTTTTGTGTTTTCACTAATATAGCGTTTAAAAATTATTGTAATAAATTTCCAATTATAAACAGTAATAACTAGCAACCACATCTATTCGCATAAAACTATTTTTGTTTCTAGTAATTAATAATTTTTACATTAGAATAAATAAATTTTAACATTTTATTCATTCATAATAGAGTAAAAATGTTCCATATATTCTTTTAATGTCTCCATCGTAAGTAATCCCTTACCTATTGCCACATTCATATACTTCATTGGTAATGAATCAAAAACAAATCTAGGTATAAATTTTTCACATTCTTCATATTGCATTAATCCATACTTTGAGATTGAATCATTGTAGTCATCAACATCATATTTTAAATTATCATCATAGTCAAATATGTTGAAACAGCCGTCAATTCCTCCTGGCATAGATAGTAAGTCTTCAACAAAATAATTCAAATGGAAGACAGATACAGGGCAATAAAGATCAGTCCATTCCTCTCTAACGCTAACACTCAAAAGAGTTGTTTTAGAAAGTTGTTTATCATAACATGAAATAAATGAATGACCAATAAAGTATTTTGCATTTGTCTCATTTAGATATACATATTTGTTTTCATTTACATCAAAGAACCCATGATTTCCAGATATATACTATATCGTTGCTAAATCGTAAAGAAGTGATAACATTTAACTTTTTTTCATAATGGAAGTTGTAAAAAATAGGAGCAGATTCTAGATTACCGGTTTCGTGATTCATAACAAGAATTTTATCATTAGCAACTATGTCTTTTGCCGATTTATAAGTTCCATCCGACATTAAAATTCTAGTTGTTGGTA
This sequence comes from uncultured Mollicutes bacterium, assembly GCA_900549975.1. Lineage (GTDB taxonomy): Bacteria > Bacillota_I > Bacilli_A > RFN20 > CAG-826 > RUG131. The sequence goes on along the minus strand of URQK01000029.1, from coordinate 14,084 downwards.
ATATGCATGATTTTTCTTTAACAGTAATACTAAATTCAACTTTTAACCTATCATTACTAGCCGAATTAACTATAATTGTTGTTGTTATATCTGCATCCTTATTATTTTTCAATTCAATATTTAACTCTTTTATAGTTACTATAAGACCATCATGAGTATCTTTTTGCTCAACATTAATTTCTTGCTTTGATGCATTGTGAGGTGTAAAACTAGCCCTAATAGTTAACGTACCTTCGTCACTTCCTAAACTATAATTAACAAGAGTGTTGTTTTCTGTGTCTGCGGTAGCGACAACCGCTCCAGCACTATCTAATAATTCAACAGTCATTTTAGTAGCAGGAATATCTATATCATATCGCCAAGTAGCAATTATATAAATTTTATTTGTATCATTAAAAAAGTCCAAATCGATATTAGTGGTCGAATTAGCTTCATATGTGGTGGTGCTTACTTCTTTTCCGTTAGATAACTTCCATCCATTAAAAGTACCACCTATCGGTGAATCAGTATCCGCAGGTACATCTGGAAAATGTAATATACCATCATCGATAATATTATCTAACAACTTTATTTTAGTAAGATCTCCATTCTTATCATATGTAACATATGTCTCGTATTTAAATGGTTTAGAAGATAATGTAACCACAAATTTGCTTCCATCCAATAATTTCAATTCATTTAAAATTGCTTTCTTCTCTTGGAAGCTATATTCATTTCCTTTTTTTATACCATTATTATCATTACTATCAAAAAAATCACAAGGATTTTTGTAATTAAAAAATTGTCCCCATGAAAAAGTACTTCGAATGCAAAAAGATCTTTCGTCAGTCTTAGAATCATAAGCAGTAGTCCAGAATGTAGTGACGCTTTCACCATTATCTTCTATATCGGAGTAACGGCTAAGGCTAATAAATTTAGGAATTTCAAAATAACCTTTTTGGTATAATTGTTTCCATTCTTGCTCATAATGTGAATCAGCACTAATAGAAACATTTATTTCTTTAAATGTTGAATATTTTCCTAAAGTACCAACAATTTCACAACTGAGTTGTTCTGTTTTTTCATCATTACCTATGGTTACATTACCTTTTTTATCGTCGCTTGCATCAAATCTAATCGTTTTATTCGATAAACTAACATCTTTAAACTGTACAAATTTTCCAGTTACATCATTAACAACTAATTGCAAATTTGCTTGTATAGAATCAGGGTAAGTAATACTCCAAGATGAAAATCCAAGTGAAATAGCGCTTACTATACATAATGTCGCCACTACCACTGCTAATATCTTATGTGATAGTCTTTTACTTCGTTTTATCATATAGTGAACACCCACCTATCATAATACAAGTCTTTGATAATATAAGAAGCACATTTGTAATTATCAAAACCTGTCAAAGAAAACTTATTATCTTCACTTGATGCAATAGCAATTTTATCATTTTTTTTGGTAATTTCGTTACCAAGTGATATGTAAGCTCCACAAACGAAAGCATAATAATTTGAATCATTTACTGGTTTTATTATTTTATCCATATCAGATAATGAACACTCAACAAATGCACCATCAGTATTATCAAGTCTTCTTTTAATATCAGACTTTGTTGCTGGCTTTTCGCTCATTAAAGAAGTTTTATTTCTTATATTTGTTTGAAATTGTTTGTTAAAAAAACTATAAAAATATATTTTATTTTCAATTACATATAATGATGAATCATCATCATAAATATATCCTTTTTTGATAATATTGTTATCATTAAGTTGTATATACACATTACCATTTGAAATAAGTGGCTTAGTGTAATATCTACCTGCCCCATGTGAGTAATCCCCACTTTTAGGAGTCATCCATATTGGATAATAAAATCTTGTTTCTAGTTTTATATAATCTTGTTTAGCAATTAAAGAATTAATAGCTTTTGCTGAACAATCAATATATCCGCCTATTGTATAATAAGAATAAGAATTATTCATATCAACATTACTAGTATCAATTTCAAATTTACCATTCATCACGATATTTGCTTTTTTGGATTGATAGGTTACAACATTTTGCATCCAACTATTAGCTAAATATTTAGTGTTGCCACTTGAATTAAGATAATAATAATCAAATGGATACTCATCTATAACAGATAATCTAGCATAAATAAAATTAGAATCATTCCCCATACTAATAATGCTGTTTTCATCAATATATATTGTAGATGATGGCATTGCTACCAAACTTACTTTAAATGAAAAAGTAGTATTATATAGTTTAATATCAAAAAACGATGGTATAGGAAAATCACCATATTTCATACTAACTATAACGCTACGGATGCCCATTTTAATACTCAACTCTAGAGAATTAAAAATAACATTTGCTTTATTTTTTGCTTCAAATCCCTTATTAGTAATAGAATCTAGTAAGTTATTAACATTATTGGTAAATATCAATTGTTCACGATAAGATTGAGGCGAAAAAAGATCATCCATTGTCCAACTATTTAAAGAATATAGTGTCCTATTCTTAGTGAGACCACAATAGTCCGTAGACCTATGAATAATATATCCATCTTTTAACTGAATCAATGCCCCTTCATTTTCTCCAATAAGAGGAACATTTGTTGTATATTTTACATCACTAGCATTTAGTGATGTACATCCTATTAGCCTTGCACCAGATTTAAATAATGTTTCACATGATAGATATGGACAAGCAAAACTTCCAAATGACATTATTCCATCATGATAAGATGTTGTTAAGTAGCCGCCTCCTTTAAAGTCACCAATACAATATGGTGTAGTAAGTTGACCGCCACTTTCCACTACTATTCCGCCAGTGCTTTTTGAATTAAAAATTATACCATAGCCATTTAATTGCCCACCATTTTCGATTTTAATTGTATAACCATTTAAGTCCAAGGCTGTATATTCATCAGTGGAAATCAGTTGATTAAAACCATTGGTTTTTGATTTGTATCCTAATACTGCATTAATTTGTAAAACGCCACCATTTTGAATAACTAAATCTGTGTCTAAAACAGCATAGACTTTGGCATTACTAACTAATCTAATTTTATTTGATTCCGTATTTGATGTCTCGGCACATTTATTCTCGTCATAATAACCATCACTATCGGCAAAGCACAAATTAATTTTTTTACTTAAATTCAATGTATTACTATAACTAGACGAAGAAATATAGTGTGGATTTTTTGTTGACGAAGGCAAAATATTAATATCGCTTTGTATATTATCATAAGTAGTTTCCACACTAGCATATTTAGCATAAACTACATCACCATCTTTAAACTCATGATTGCTAAAATCAACTTTATATGAGTTCAAATTATTATTCAATGTGTCTTTTTCTAAAAACCATCCAATAAATTTATGCTTAGATTCATCAACATTTGGTTTAGGAATATCATTTGCATTAATTTTTGTTTTAGAAGATGAAAAACAGTAATAATAATCATTGGTAAATCCACCATCATTATAATCAAAAGTTACAACATTTGTACCATTGCTATTATCCATTTTATCACCATTAATAACTTTATCATCGAATATATTAAATGAAGATTCTCCAATGGCAATCGAAGCTGAAAACAAAACAAGTAGCAAAAAAATAACTTTTCTTTTCATTTATATCACCTTCGTTTCTATAGTGTAATTTATAGAATAATTAAATGAATTAATAATTTCTTTAGCATTATTAACATAATTTGCTTTGGGTCTAAGTCTAATTATATAAACAAAAACCATTTCATTACGATTAATTAAATTTAATTCTTTATAGAAATAACTTTTTGTTCTTACCCCTGTATATAAGTTAAATGTTCTTTCGATTACATCTTTACTATCATTACTATTAACAAATTGTGCCACAACTTGTGGAGGTTGAATTTGCTTAACTAAGCGCCAAGAGGCATTTAAAAAATCATATCCAACCGGCGTTTTTATATTGCTTGCACTAGCGGTAGCCATATTTTTTTCCTCCTCGCGGAAATATCTAATGTTAATCGCCCAAGTCAAATCAGTGCTTGTAGACGAAGTAACAGTTGCATAAGAGTAAAAAGGCATTTGTTCATTAATTGGCTTATATATATTATAATTTGATAATGTATTATCAATGGTTTTGGAGTAATATTCTGATGTATTTGTATAACAAGCGGAAGAAAATGACGTTGTTAGCGTTTTTGAATTTTTGCTATTATCAGTATAATCAAAAATAATTTGCACTGTTGATATTTTTTTATCCGTGGTTTTAATTGTCGCACTTCCTTTACTATTTAAACTTGGCCAACTAGAATTAGTCAAAGCACTTGAAAATGCAGAAATTTGCGTAGAAACTGATTTTTCAATTTGTCGTGGTGTTTTGCTAGTATAATAAAATAAATAAAAGCGATAATAATAATATTTACTATCTTTAACAAGTCTACGAATATCTAACCTAAAATTATCGTTGCCTATATCAACATTTGTTTTTGTCTCAATAGTGGCACTATCTGTTTGAGCCTTTTTTTCATCACTAGAGTCATAAAGACTAGAAGCGTCTAAATTTTTCAAACTATTTTTTTCATCATCAGTGATATTCCCATCGATTATATGATAACTATTGGAATAATACATTGATGACCTTATAGTACTATTCTCTGCATCTAACATATGCATAGGTAGACTTATGGTATCACCTGTATCTAAACTAATTATTCTAGGCGACGTATCTCCAATAGGATTATTAGAATCAAAGATATCAAAATATGTCGTTAATGCTGATGAATAATTACTATTTTTCTTATTGCTCCATTTAAAATCTGCGTCGAAAATTTCAATGCTATCTGAATTATTCACTTGATCTTTGGCATTTTTTTCTAAACTATCTTTTTGTATTACTTTCGTTAATTTTAAATCATAATAAGAAGTATTATCGGATATTTCAACATCTCCTGTTTCTATTGTCCCACTTATTTTAGTATTAGTTTCAATATTTCCATCAATATACCAAGAGGCAAAACCAACTGAAAATAAAGCAATCATTGATAAAACACTTGTTATCTTAAAAGAACTTTGTTTCATATTAATCTGCCTCCTTTCATAAGTAATAATCTAATACATCAATTTTATTTTGCTTTCCAATTAGCAAATAATATCAAGTCATTAAAGACCGGTGTAATATCGGTAAACGCACCATTAACTGGTGTAACTACTTTACTACGATACCAACCCATAAAATCGTACCCTGGTCTTATAGGTATTGGTAAAGAATATCCTTCGGCATCAAAGTACATTCCTCTAGTGATATGATATTCCATAAGTGCACCAGTTGGCATTACAGCATCTCCGTCATCATTCAAATCGAATCTTACAGTATATTTTATATCATCACTAGTTAAAGATACTATAAGTGACCATCTGCCATTTTCTTTAAGATAAATATTCTTGTGATATATATCAAAATAGAAATCTCCATTTGCTCCCATAGTATTTGATGGTGCTTCGCTTCCTGTAGTCCAATTATTTGGATCTTTAGGTCTTGAGAATTCAAGATCTTGTACCTTTCCATTTGTATAAGTTACGCGAATAACATATTTAGATGATGTTTCGCTTGCTACCATAGAAGATATACCCACTCCATTCTCGCCATTTTTTGGTGCTGGAATTGTCACATAATATTCATTATCATCAGACATTTTCAAGGTAATTGAAATGGAATTATCCGAGTTCGTAATAGTGGTAATATTGCTAATACCAACACCGGTATCACCTTTTTCCCCTTTAGGAATATCAATAGCTTCTGAAATCGTTCCATTAGAATAATTGAATACCAAAGTAGTATTTCCATTTTCGTCCACATTTTTAGTAATTCCCGTAACTGACACGCCATTTGGTATTTCCACTATCGTATTTTCTAGAGTATCATCAGTATAAGAAATTGACACTTGAGTTGTCGATTCATCACTACTATAAGTAATATTTTTTATGCCAACACCACTTTCTCCTTTATCTCCTTTAGGAATATAAAATATTACTGGGTCAGTATCTTCATCCGTATAAGTAATAGTTATTTTTGTAGAACCATCTTCTTTTACCAATTCTGTATCAATAGACTTAATAATATGCGTTTGCGTACTATCCTTAAAGAAAGAACAACCTGCTAGTAAAGATAGACACATTGTCCCTATAAATAATCGTTTAATACCTTTCATAACTATTCCCCTTTCGCATTTTTAATGAGTACATCCATATAATCATTTAATTCAAATGTTTTATCATCATATTTTTGAACAAAGAATCTAAATGGATTAAATCCTGTAACAACAGTGACGCTTTTAAGCATTATTGTTTTCATCGATGTAACTAAATCATCACTTTTTTTATATTCAAGATACTCATCGATAAAATCAATGTCAATCTCATTATTCAATAAATCATAATAGTCTATAGAAGAAAAATCAATAGATGACATATTTTTTCCTCCGCCATAATAGGCAATTGGAATACTTATATATTCTTCATCGTTACCTTTAATAGATTTAGTTTTGGTTAAGCCTAATCTTCTTGCCTCATTAACCAGTAAATTTTTTAGCGGAAAAATATTATCAATATCAATTTGATAATCATATCCTAACGAATTAATAATAGTGGATATATTTTCAAGTATTAGGCCAGACAAATCAAAGTCACTAACTTTTTTATAATCATTAAATATCGTATTACCTTTAACTATAACTTTAACAGGATACGAAGATCCTGATACGTCCGTAGCAGTATAAGGAACTAAACTTGCTCCCATATAGCCACTTACTTTGTCAAATAGTTGTGTAATATATGTTGGTGCACCAGAATACAAATATGAACCATTAAAGTAACTTTCTAAAGCAATAGACGCAATGCCGCTATGAGAGAAAATAGTATTATTAATAGTTATATCGCCTCTATAATCATTGCTAACACTTGATGTGTATAATGCTTTTTGAATTGATAATAATGCTTCTTTCAATAATTTTTTGTCACTATCTTCAAAATCACCTTGAATGTATTTATTAAGAATTTTGTTTCCTTCACCATCCGCTGATAAATAATTCTTTAGTGTGTCGTTAATATTACCATTCATAGTGACAAATGATTTAGATATTTCATCATCTACTTTTGCATATTCATTATTACCTGCGACTAAAAGAAAATTACGAGAATAATTTAATAAGCAATTATCTACTAAAACATTATTAGAAGAGAAAGATCTTAAAATATTTTTACCATTAGATAGACGTGAGTTTTTAATTGTAATGTTATTTCCATATACTTCCATTACTGTTCCAACATAATCTAAATTAGAAATGATATTCCCAAAATCACAATTTTTAACATTTAAATCATTAATAGTAATATCATTACCTTCTACATATATACCAATATTATCTTGCCCATAAGAGCCAATAAGAGGCATATTATTAGGATTACCTAGCAAATAGAAAGGTTTAGGTCCTCTAAATAAGTTTTTATCAGTTAAACTAGCAATTATATATTTCCCTTCACTATTGCTAACTTCTTTCACCGCATACGGATACGCTAAATTGTGAAAATTGATAGTATATCCATTGCCATAAAAGTCCTTATTAATGTGTAATCCGGCATATATTGTTTTAGAAATTGCTTTATAATCTTTATTAGTTAAAGCAAAGTTATTCCATTGATTGATATATTCACTATTGCTAGTTGTATCAAAAGCATAAACTTCATTAATAAAATTGTATTCTTTTTTCTTAGCGTCATAATTCCCAAAAGAAACAACATTATTTTTAATTGTGCTAGATACATTATAATCACCGCTTGATGTCTTGTTATAAGCGTTATCTAACGATTCAAATGATTTTCTTAATACAATTATCTCACCATTTCCTTTATTTGCACTACAAGAAAGAAGCGTTTCATAATCATAAACATTCACACCATCTTTAACAATTTTAAAATTCACTATAGTATCTTTTCCAATATTAGAATCTTTAAAGCCAAATGTTATAGAAGCTTCTCCTACTTCCTCTACACTAATACTCTTATAATCATTAGTGATACTAATATTATTAGAAATATTCTTAATTGTTAAAGCTGATGTTAAAGAACTAGGTATAACTTTTACGTTATAAGCAATAGTGGCTTTTTGTTTTTTGCCATTTACTAAGTCATATTCTCCATAATAAATAGTTTGATCTATATTACTTTGTGAACTTTGGATAACTGGACTAGCAATAATTGCCCCGTTTTCATAGACTATCGCTGTCATAGAACGGAATACACTACCCTTACGATTAGAAACGGTAATAACAACTTCGCCTTCACTTATTGTAGTTAAAATATTCTTTTCTAATGAACAATGTTTTTCTTCTTTGGTGTTCTTATTTTCTACTTTCCAAATAAGCATACCGCTATCTCTACTTGTTACCCCAGAATTATATTTTGCTGTTGCGTGTAATTCGTAAGTTTTATTCGATAATTTAAATGCTTCAATGTCATCATATTCCCACTCAATAGAAGAAATATCGTTGTCTAATGTCCTAAAGGTGGTATTAATTAAAGGTATTCCTACCAAAGCAATAACAAACGGCATTGCTAAGAGAATAATTAAATTTTTACTTTTCATTAATTAATTACCTCCAATTCTAAGAAATTATGTTCAATACGCTTTGATAAATGATAAACACATGGTATAGTAATCAAAGCAAGTAAGACAAGCACTACAAAAAGCGTAACATAGTTAGATATTTCCAAAAGTGAAAATATCACAGCAATAAAGAAACAAACAAATGGCATAACATAAGAAATTAAATTAGATAACAAATTGTTTCTTGGTGCGTTCCTACGTATATGAAGCTCTTCAAATAAAGAAACAAGCGAAAAATCAATAAGTAATACTACTGATATAATCAAAGATAATATTCCAATTAACAGAGTAATTTTACCTGTAACTAATAAAACAACAATAGAGATAAACAAAGAAGCAAACGAGATAGCAAAAGGTATTAATAACTTAATTCCGATTTGTTTTTTTGCTGATATTGGTATTGTTTTAACAATACGTAAGCTGTTTTTTTCAACGCTTATATAACTATTTGCCCCACTAGAAATAACAAGCATAATCAACACAATTAATAAAATATCTAGGCTTGGAGTAGATAATGGAACCATTGCAAAATAATAAGCCATAGAACCACTAGTAAAGATAACATTCATTGTAGAAACAATCAAATATGTTAATACTGGTTGAAGAATGACTAATCCAGTGTAAGAGGATATAAAATCAGAATTGCCAAATAATAAGGAACATTCTTTACGAATCAAAGCCTTTGTTGGCGAACGCAATTTAAGTTTGTGCTTTAGATACCTTCTTCTTTGTAATTCTATTTTTAGCTACCGAATTGTAGAAATAAATTGATAAAGCCAATCCTAAAATAAAAATACCGAGAACAATTGTCACATATGATAACAAAGATGGCGTATAACGATCAATAAAAATATTAGCTAAAAAATTAATAGGGATAAGATTATTACCAATATTAGTAATCGTATCTAAAACATCTTTAGTAAAGATAATATCTAAATTATTATTCGATACTAGTTCTTTGAATAAATCTAATACCACTCCATATACCACAACTATAGCAACTAGAAAGAATAGCGTAACAATAAATTCAACCAAATGGTGTTTACTTAAAAATTCTTTAATTAACTTATAAGGATAAACTAAAATTAGTCCAATTCCTCCTTCAAATAAGAAAGCAAATATTGGGTAAAATAATGCCAAATAATAATAAAGCATAGAACGTTCCATTAAAATTCCATAAGAAATAAATAATGGTAATGTGAATAACAAATTCGTAAAGTATTGAATAATAAATAAGAAAAGCATTTTTGACAATACTTTTTTTGAATTGTCAATTGGATAGGGGGTAAGTTGCTCAATATCCAAATCATTGAATAATAATTGTTTTGCTGTTTTAGTGGCATTACATATCATCAGCAATGATACAACTGCTAAAAATATTGTAAAAAATGCTTTAGGGGCATCAGGATAAACTTTAATCTTGTTAATTATCTTAACAAATAAGAAAGTCTCTACCGCAATAAATATTGTGCCAAAGACAATGCTAAAAATAATAGAAAGAATTTGCTCTCTTTTACTCTTTCCACTAGCAAATAGTAATTTAAAGTCTTTAGCAATTAAGTTAAGCATTTTATTTTTCTCCAAAAATATTTAAGAATAAATGCGCTAATTGCAAACGATAATTTGGATTCTTATTTAAATCATATACGTCTACAACTACACCATCATTAACAATCGCAACGCGATCACAAATCTTAGCTACTAACTCAATATTATGTGATGTGATAAACACTGTTTTACCATGTGCCACATATTCTTTCATCATTTTTATTAATTCATCAATAGCCATAATGTCTAATCCCACAGTTGGTTCATCTAAAATCCAAATATCCGGATTTCCCATTAAACTAGCAATAAGGCATAATTTCTGTTTCATACCATGTGAGTAATTAGCAATTTGAACATTTAAATCTTCTTCTTTGAGATCTAGTCGCTTCGCTAAAAATTTATAATTTTTTTCAAATTGCCCTTCTGATATTTGATAAATACTTGCAACAAACTCTAAGTAATCATATCCCGTCATAACATCATAGCAAGATGGTTCACTAGCTACATAGCCAAATTGATATTTTGCCTCAATTGGCTCTTTAGTAATGTTATAACCATTTAAAAGAATTTCACCTTTATCAAATGCTTTGAGTCCCACAATACAATCTATTGTCGTTGATTTACCAATACCATTTTTACCAATAAAACCAAACAATTCTCCTTTATTAACTTCTAAGTTAAGTCCTTTTAGTACTTTCTTTTCACCATAAGATTTATAAAGGTCCTTAATTAAAATAGCCGGAATTATTTCTTTTGTTAAAGAATTATTTTCATTATCCATACTGTTTTACATCCTCCTTACCTTTATAAACAGAACTTTATCTTTTTCAACACTAGAGAAACGATATGAAGAATGGCAATTGTCACAAGTGTATATCCCATTCTCTTCTTCAATATTTTTGCTCTTGCATATTGGGCAATAATGACTATAAATAGTTTGACTTGCTTCAACAAGCTTTGTACGGCTATCAAAATATTGTTCAATCATATCTTTTTCACTATATATGACATTTGATAGTTTATTTATCTTTTTTTCTAGTTCTCCGATTGACCAAATCGAAATAAAAGAAATCGAATCATATTCTTCTTTTGCACTTATTAAATCTACATCAATAGAATTAAAACTATCATCTTTATCAACATATAATAAATGATTTGTACTACATTTTTCTTGCTTTAATTCTATATTAAAACTAAAAGCATTTTCGTCTTCTATTTTATTTAAAACTATTTTCAAATCATCATTATAGAATATAAGATTTGTTGATAGATTAATGTTATATCCATTAATAGAATTTGCATCTTTGATAGCTTTAGAGCGGAACAATTTCAATCCCATCTTCTTAAATTGTTTTAAAATAATTACATAATAGAATATTAAGAAATCTTTGTTAATTTTTCTTTCATCATCATAAGAAATCATGCGACGATAAAATTTAAAGCATGAATTGTATAAGCGATTTTTAAGCAAAATATTTGTTGGTGTAATATGAATTAATTCCACATTACATTTATTATTTATTTCTTTGTAAAAATGAGTCGATTTAATTTTAATTAAACGTTGAGACACTGAATTCAAGCGCACAACAGCATCTTCCATTTTATTAGTATTTAATGTTAAATTACCATTTGTACCATTAAATGTTTTGATAATAGAGGCATAAAATGATTGATATTTTATAAGCTCGTTATCAATTAAATTGATCAGATGTACAATAAAAATATTCTCGTAAATTTTTAAATCATCAGTATATTGTTGATAATATACGTGCTCCGGCATCATATCTAGGCCTTTTCTTTTCCACATTCTTGCATCTTTAATTGTTTTAATAAACATATCTGACTGCAAATTAGCAGCTTGAGAAGATCGAACTATTATTTCCTCTGCTTTATTAGCATAAACTGGTTTAGAAATTATTGACGAAATCACACTTAAAATAAAATTAATGTCTTTAAAGAATTTTAAATCATGTTGAAATGACAAATCTTGCAAAGACTGGATATTAAGATCTTCTATGTTATTGAAAAATGTTGGGATAGATAAATTATTACGGGCATATTTTCGAATACCTGTAACAACTTTCTTAAGATATTTTTCCTCATTCTTTTTCATAATTTAATTATAGCTTTCTTAATAAGTTAGTTATAATACGCTCACTATATTGGAGTTTTCCTTCACCATAAGTTTTGGTTATTAACTCAAGAAGTTTCTTTAGACCTGATTTAACATACTCTTCAAAATGGCCTTCTAGTTTTACAAGTAATTTGCGTGATAATGTTAAGTCAATAGCATCTTCTTTTGAACCACCACAAGCCACAAATACAGGCACAATTGTATTAATTTGATTCATAATACGATTACCAAATGTCACATCAAATGTTTTATATATATAGTCAGTAATTGTTTTAAATTTTTCTAAATCTTCTGCATTCATTTGATTCTCTTTCACTTCTAATGCGTTAGCGTATAATTCTTGCAATTTAGAATTACTTAGATTAATAGTCTTAACTTCTTCTTTTACTTCGAACTTATCATTAATACTATCAAAATAAATAGTAACTGCACGGTCATATACTTTATCCGCAATTGCAAATGTAGAATCATCTTTATTCGCCGTTCCTACAAAATAAACATTTTCTGGTATTTGAATATTACCATCAATTAATTTGGCAGGTGGAAAGAATCCATGTGGTAATTGCATAATACGGATTTTTCTTTCTTCTACAGGATATTCTAGTACTGATAAGAAATCTGCAAAATAATATTCTACTCTTGAAATATTCATTTCATCTAATACAAAGATGTTAATCTTATCTAATGTATAATTAGCCTCATATAAATCTCTTAAAAAATCTGTTTCGGTATACGATTTAGTAAAATCATTAAAATAACCTAATATTGATGATTTATCACGCCATGTAGCTTGAACTGGGAAGAATGATACTTTACCATTAACAAACTTTGAAAAATAACGAGGCAATGATGATTTACCCGTTCCACTTAAGCCTTCTAAAATAGACAACTTAGAACAAGCTAAACCAGATATAAAGTAACGTAATATCTCAATATCAAAATATAAATGCTCTTCTTTTGCCAAGTATTTTCTAAATTGATCACATAATTTATCAAGAGTTATATCATCTGTTGGTTCTGTATCAATAATGCTACCGCCATAAATCTCATCAATGCTAGATAAAGCTGGGAATACTTTTTCGCGGTCATCTAATTCTTCTACTTTATCAGTTAATGTGGCCACTTGAGAACTACTTGTTACTTGTGCTGTAGTATTTACACTAGCGCTAGATCCACTCGTAACATCAGTATCTATGAAATTAGCAGTAACATCCTCATCTTTTTCGATATTATCATCAAATTCAGCAAAAGAATTTTTAGAAAAAAACCGATATGGTTTGTCAATAGAAACGAAGTTCACAACAAGCATAACAATTGATCCAAGTATCATAGCAAGCACAATATAGATTAATAAAGAAACAACAATGGCCTGAGCCAAAAATAATGATAAATTAATGATATTATCGGCACCTTTTTCTTGCAATAATAATCCAATTCCATATGATAATCCAACACACAAAACGAAAGTTATAAAATAAATCAAAATCATTTTAAATGAAAAAACTTTTTTTCCATTTACTTTTGCAAATCTTCCTTCGTATATTAACGCAATTGCAAATATTATAATGTAAAATGCTACAAGCATTAAAGCTACAAATCCATTAACTCCTTGTAAAGTAACAGACTTAAAACCTAATGCATTAGCAATAGCCATAATTGGATTATCTTTGGCAATTACTGATCCTGATCCTGGTGTTAAACACACACCAGTGAAGAGAAATAGCAACGAATAAAGTATAGCTAACGCAA
>URQK01000028.1 GCA_900549975.1 uncultured Mollicutes bacterium | reverse complement strand
GGATGGAATTGACAAGCAATAAAGAAAGGATGATCCTTTAATTCAATAATTTCACAAAGTTTTGTTTGAGGATTGATACCACTAAATACAACACCATTTTTTTCAAATAAAGATTTATATTTGTTATTGAATTCATATCTATGACGATGTCTTTCTCTAATAAGCGATTTTTGATACAAAGAGTAAGCAAGCGTATTAGGCAATACTTTACAATCATATTCGCCTAAGCGCATTGTTCCACCTAATTTAATTCCTTTATATTGATCTGGTAAATAATCAATAATTTTATTAGTGGTATCAGGATTAAATTCTGTTGAATTAGCATCTTTTAATTTTAAAACGTTTTGCGCAAATTCAATTAAAGCTAATTGCATGCCTAAACATAATCCTAAGAATGGTACATTATGTGTTCTAGCATAGTTTATAGCTGTTTTCTTACCTTCTGTACCTCTTGTGCCAAAGCCACCAGGGACTAATATACCTTTAACATCTTTAAACACTTCTTCGGGATTTTCACTTTCTAGTTTTTCACTATCAACCCATTTAATATTAACTTTAGTATTAAAAACATATCCAGCATATTTAAGCGATTCATATACTGATAAGTAAGCATCATGAAGTTGTACGTATTTACCCACTAACGCGACAGTAACTTCTTTTTTAATGCTTTTAATTCTTTTAATTAAAGCAATCCAATCGGCCATATCTGCTTCAGGTTTACATTCTAAACGTAAATGGTTAACAATTAAGTCATCTAAATGTTGCTTTTTAAGATTTAACGCTACTTCATAGATAATATCAACGTTTTTAACACTGATAACGGATTCATCACTAACGTTGCAAAATAATGCAACTTTCTTTTTACTATTTTTATCAATATCAACTTCAGAACGAAGAAGTAAAGCATCAGGTTGAATTCCTAAAGCTGTTAATTCTTTTACACTATGTTGTGTTGGCTTTGTTTTAATTTCTCCACTTGATTTTAAGAAAGGAACTAAAGTGGTATGCATAAAGAAGGTATTATCATATCCTAATTCTCTTCTTACTTGTCTAATGGCTTCTAAGAATGGAAGAGACTCAATATCACCTACAGTGCCCCCAATTTCTACGATACATACATCTGTATCACTTTTAGCATTAAAAGCATCATACATTCTTTTCTTAATCTCATTAGTGATATGTGGAATAATTTGGATTGTGGCACCTAAGAATTCTCCATTTCTTTCTTTATCTAAAACAGCCATGTACACTTTTCCGCTAGTAACGCTACTTTCTTTAGTTAAAGAAGTGTTAATAATTCTTTCATAGTGACCTAAGTCTAAATCAGTTTCTGCGCCATCCTTAGTAACGAAAACTTCACCATGTTGATAAGGAGACATGGTTCCTGGATCAATATTTAAATAAGGATCTAGCTTCATAGAGAAGATATGTAATCCTCTTCTTTTTAATAATCTTCCAATACTCGCAGCACTTATTCCTTTGCCTAAACTAGAAACAACTCCGCCAGTGACAAATATAAATTTCATTTTCTTTTTCATTGGTATTCTCCTTAAAAACAACGATATTACTATACTATATTTTTCAGTAAATATTAAGTGTAAGTTGTCAAAAAAACATAAAAAAGCACTAGCATCATGTAGCGCTAGTGCTAATAGGATTAATTATTTGACTTCTTGAATTGTTGTTTGGCCAAGTAATTCGATTTTGTCCATCATTAATCCATGCCATCCAATTGTTTCAAATGTAATAGTGTTATTGCCTTCTACTAAATGAATTTTAGCTACTTCAATCTTTACGAAGTATGTGGCCCATTCATTATCTTTTAAAGTTTCATCTTTTGGGGCTTTTTCACTTGTATAAGTAATTTTTTCATCATTTACAAATAAATAAGATTGTTCGTTTAATCCATAATCTTCAAATTTTTTTGGAGTGACATAAGCATAAAGTACTACATCTGTTTCATTTGTTGAAGAAAAATTAAATGCAAATTTAGATCCACCGTTTTCATTTTCTACTTTAATATATCCAGTATTGGTTTCACTATTTAATCCTTTGGTTACTCCACCCCATTTTGGTTCAGCTGCTTGGGTAATAGTTACACTATCAGATTCTGCTTCTAAGGTAGAAAGTGTGCAGTCACATTTTTCTTTGCATACAATTTCATCATTGCAATCAAGGTTTTGACATTTTCCGCAAATAGGGCAAACGCTTTCACATCTATGAGTGTATTCTTTCATGCTAGCAACGCTGGTGAGTGTTATTTTATCAAAGTCTGGACATTGAGGAAATGATATTGCTGCACCATTATATTCTCCATTTAAAATGAATTTAATCGTATTATAACCTTTATTGATGTTGATTGTTCCAAAATCTAAATCTATAAAAGCTAATTGATTATGTGGAGTATCATTAGTAGAATTTGGATCTTTTGGTAGCCATTCTCTATTATGCTCATAGGCGACTCCGTTAACTTCTACGCTAACATATTTTTTAAATTCACGATCATATGATTCTTGACGTAATGTAGCACTTAAAGAGACTTTTCCTGCAGTTGAAGATATAAATGCGAATTTCAAGTATGCATTAGCATAATTTGTTCCCATTAAATCTTTAACGAAAGTTACACCATTATATGTTTCAGTATTAAGTGCTTTTCCATCAGCGGTCATTCTTTCAACATAGTCAGATTCAGCTTCAATCGTTAATTTGTTAAAGTTATCAGTAACTGATGTAGTCTTGTTAGCAATTTCAACATCATTTACTTTTAAAGTAAGACTAATATTTTTATTAATAAATTCGCTACCTTTATTAAATTTAATTGTATAGCAAGTCCAATAATAATTGCCTTTTAATGATACATCGCTAGAAGCATTTTGTGTTGCTTCATCATAATATAAAGTACTTCCATTTGCGCTTATTCCATAATAAACAACACTAGAACTTACTTCTTTGTCACCTTTTCCTTCGACTTTTCTTGAATAATTAATAGTGTTTATATCACCTTTAACTGCAGTAGCAAATCTTAAGAAATAACTTTCGCTTGCTTCATCATAAGCAACTTGAGAAAACATTTTAGAATACGATAATCCATTATTTTCACTTGCTTTGCGCACATGATTTAGTGTTACATAGTTATCATCATCTAATAATGTAGTTTCTTCAAAGTCTTTATTAGTTTTGTTTACTACTCCTAAAGATAATAATGAAGCACTTAATAAAAGATATCCAAATATTTTTTTCATATTGTTCACCTACATTTCTTCGTCAAATCCACCAGTGATTTCATTATTTTCCACGGCGGAGACTAATATTACATCTTCTAAAACTATTTTTATTTCGTCTACTTTAGGTTCGACATATTTCTTTTTCATAAATTTTTCCTTCTTTCTTTTAGACGTTTTTTTCAATTATATTGGCATTACCATATAATTCAATTTTATCCATCATTAATCCTTGCCATCCTTTAGCTTGGAATGTGATAGTATTGTCGCCTGAATTTAGATGAATAACACCTAGCTTGATTCTTACAAAGTATTCTGCCCAATGATTATCTTCTAATGATTCATCTTTTAAGACTTTTTCACTTGTATAAGTAATTGTTTCTCCATTAACGATTAAATCAAAATCAGTATTTAATTCATAATCAATATATTTTTTTGGAGTTACATAAGCATATATTGCAACATCTATATCTTGATTAGAATTAACATTGAATGTAAAACTTGAACCACCATTATCATTTTCAACCTTAATGTAACCTGTATTAGTGGCTTCATAATTACCTTTACTTACTCCGCCCCATTTTGGTTCAGTTGCTTGAGTAATAGTTACGCTACTAGACTCAGCTTCTAAAGTTGTTATTTTGCATTCACATTTATCCTTACAATTGATAGGATCTTGACAATTCAAATCTTGACATTTTCCGCATTCTGGACACTTGCTTTCGCAAACATGGGTATATTCACTTACTTCAGTTGGACCAGTAAGGGTGATTTTATCAAAATCAGGACATTGAGGATAAGATCCTTCAATAACGGTGAATTTAATGATATTTACGCCTTTTACTAAATTGATTTCTCCAATAGATACACTAGCGAAACTGCATTCATTTGGATTTGTATGTGTTTCGTCACTATCTTTTGGCAATATTTTATTATAGACATATTCTTCGCCATTAATTGTAATGCCTACATATTTATGAAGTTCAAATCCCCAAGGTAAGGAACGAACTGTTAATGAAAGAATTACTTTAGATTCTTCGCTGGAATTAAAGATAAATGATAATGTCGCTCCGCCATTGCCATTTAAATCTTTGACATAAGTTATACCTTTTTCTTCATCAGTGGCAATGTTAAGTTCTTTTCCATCTTTGGTTTTGCGTTCAACAAAGCTAGATTCAGCTTCAATGGAAGTGTTTTTACATTCGCACTTTTCTTTACAAACAATATTTGTACAGTCTTTATCTAAACACTTTCCGCATAATGGACATTTACTTTCGCAAGTATGATTGACTTCATTGATATCAATGCTTCCTAATAAAGAAATTTTATCAAGGTCAGGGCATTGAGGATATGAGCCATCTTTAACATAGATTGTAATATCATTTAAGCCTTCTTTTAATTCAATGATACCAATATCAACTGTTGCAAAGTCGCATTTTGAAGGTTGATCATGTGTTTCATCTTCATCTTTTGGTAACATTTTGTTATATTCGTATTCTTCGTTATTAACTTTAATACCAACATATTGATGAAGAGGGAATGCCCAAGGCATACTTCTAAATGTCGCTTTTAGCATTGCTTTGCCAGCTTCTTTAGATTCGACTTTAAAGTTTATTTTTGCATTAGCGTTACTATTTAAGTCTTTAACAAAGCTAATGCCTTTTTCTTCGTCAACTCCGATATTTAATGGTTTATCATCGATTGTTTTGCGTTCGACGTATTCAGACTCGGCTTCAATACTAATTGAGTTACAGGTACATTTGTCTTTACAAACAATTGGATCATCACAATCTTTATTTGTGCATTTTCCACATATTGGACACTTACTATGGCATAAGTGTTGATATTCATTAATAACACTATTAGAAATTAATGTAATTTTATCAAAGTTAGGACATTGTCCACCGGCTTTCTCACCAACTTCGAATGTAATAACATTTAAACCTTCATTAATTTCAAAGTTACGAATATCGAATGATTGGAAATCACCTTTTCCGTCACTTCCATCATCACTATGATAGTCACCATTTTCCACCGTTCCTTTAAGCGTTTGTTCATAGTCGATTTTTTCACCATTTATATAAACATTTACGAACTCATCAATATCAAAACTCCAAGGTCTTCTTCTAATAGTGGCATTTAGTAAGGCTCTTCCTTTTTGATTAGCCAAGAATTTAAAGTTAAGTTTAGCACCACTATTACCATCTAAGCCACCAATGTAAGACAGATTTCTTTCTTCATCTTTTCCAACATGCATATTACCCCATAAAGCTTTACCATCAATTCTTTCGACATATTCAGATTCAGCTTCAATGGTTATTGTTGTACATTTACATTTAATAGCGCATGCTGGCTTATCACAAGTTAAATCTACACAATTACCACATACTGGGCAATGGTGATTACATATATGTACTTCGCCATTACCTTGATATCCTTTTAACGCTGGATCTTTAGCAAAGAATACGGAAGAAGAAATAATAGTACTAACTATAAATACAAATGCTAAACTTCCAGCCGTGATTGCATTTAATTTTTTAATAGTTAATTTGGGCTTTTTTTTCTTTTTTTCTTTGTCATCATTATTATCGTTAGGACTATTTGATGTTTCATTAACTATTTTTTTATTATTTATATTGCTATTAATATTGGTATTACTACCATTATCAGTATTTCCTTCTATAGCAAGAATATTTTTTGATTTAAATACAAAACTTAATATTGCCATTGCTAATGATAAGACTAAAGCCACAATCATTAGAGTTGTTAATAAATTAAGTGTTGATTGCCACCATGGTGTTATTTTTACCATCTTTGTATTAACAGTTACACCATTAATCGCAGCACTATGAAGTTGAGTATATAAGACACGATGGCAAGCTTCACGTAAAGCTAGCATTACTGTTGGATTGTTCTTGCTATCATCTAGCATTGTTTCTGAACCGCGAGACATCCAAACATCGTTTCCGGCGACTAAGCCTTCGGCAACAGCCCATTTGTCTTCCATGTGTGGCGTAATAGCAGCTCCTGAGCAAGCATCAGTTTCAACAATACCAATGAATCCCCATTCTTTTCTTAATACGTCAGTAAGTAAGCCTTTATGTCTTCCTGTCCAAGTAGTACCAATACGGTTAAATGCAGACATTAAGCCATTCATGCCACCTTCTCGAACACCTATTTCAAATACTTTTAAGTATACTTCTCTAGCACTTTGCTCATTAAAGAATGTGGCAACACCATATCTATTAGTCTCTTGGTCATTAAATGCAAAGTGTTTAGAGCAAACAATAATACCACGATTTGTCATACCTTTTACTTGACTTGCAAGCATTTTTCCGCCTAATACACCATCTTCAGAATAATACTCAAAGTTACGACCAGAGTATAAACTACGATGGATGTTTCCGCCAGGTGCATAAACAAGAGAATAACCAGCATGTAATGCTTCATGAGCGTAAGCATCACCTAAATTTTTAACTAATTCTTCATTAAAACTTGCGGCACTCATTACTGGTGAAGGAAAAGCATATTTAGTAATATAAATACCTTGAGGTCCATCAGTAGCTTTTAGTCCAGGAGCGCCAATACTTTCCGCACCCGCTAAGAAGCCCATGCCATAATTCATCATGATGACTTGTTCTTTGTAAGACATTTGATTTAATAAATCTTCCCATAACGGATCATCATATTTTAATTCTTCCATCATTGCAAGATTTAAAGCACCAACTGATGAAGTAACTGTTTCATATTTTGGCATTTTATCATCTTTATTAACTTCTACTTCATGACCATATTGCATATCATAAACCATTGTGTCGTTTTTACATTCTAACTTAACTTCACTTAATGGATATGTGCCTTGCCAATCTTTGCGTGATAAATAAGTGATACTTTGATCATCTTTTGTTCCACTATATAAATTTAAATCAGCATTTTCAAATCTATTAGTAATTTGTTCGCCAGTTTCTGAGGTTGCATAAGTAGTATAATCATCTTCGTTAATAGTGATTTTATATGTCATATCAACGTCACCAACACTATCCATACGATTATTAGTGTTAGTAGGATTATATCCTTTTGCCGCTAAAACATTATTTAAAGCATCATGTGCATCAGTGCCAATACTTAAGTAATAATTACCTTTTTCTAAGATATAAGTTTTTTTACCATAAGAATCATAAGTACGTAAATCTTCTTTATCAATTTCTACTTTTAATGTTTGTGCTTCACTATTAACTTCAAGAATATTAGTTTTAGCAAAACCAACTAATTCAATTGCAGATTTTTCTACATTGTTTGCTTGATCATATTCCGTATATGGTTTAGATAAATATACTTGAAGAGTATCTTTTCCAACATATTTATCACCAATGTTTTTAATATCAAGAGTAACAATATATTTGTCATCAGATTCGCTAAATGTTGGATTTGTTCTTTCAAATTCGGTATAAGATAAACCATAACCAAATGGGAAAGCTACTTCGTTTTTATAGTTCCAAGATGTTCCATCAAAGCTACCATTACTTCCACTAGCGTTATAGCGATCTAAGACATAATCTTCATAACGAGTTTCAAAATATTTATAACCAACATAAATTCCTTCTTGATAAGCAATATATTTTAAGTTATGTGTTTGATAATAGTACTTATATTCATCATTTAAATAAGGAATATCTTTTAATCTTTCTTTGATGTCATCATTTGTCCAAGTGTAATCACCGAAGTTGGCGTTACTTGGGGCAAGATGGTTATTCATTAATAATGTATCAGGAGCATGACCAGACATTACATAATTGGAATTAGATAATACATCCGCCACTTGAACTAAAGATTCACTTCCGCCAATACCAGTCCATACACAAGCATCAATTGCGTATTTATCTTTGACAATTTCTTTACATTGTAATGGATTAGCGGTATTAAGTAGTAAGACAATCTTTTTAACTTTTCCTTGAGCTTTCTTTTCTGCTAGTTTATTAAGAATTTCAGCTTCATCCTTAGTTAACTCAAGGTGATTCATACCGCCATCGACATCAGTTTCATTGTTTTCAACATTATCGATAATATCTTGGTCTTCACCAGCACGGCGAGAAATCACATAAACAGCAGTATCATAAGTTGTGATTGTTTCATTAACAACACTTTCGACTTCTTTCCAAGGAACTTCGTTTACACAATATACAGGTTTATAGTTACTATTTGGCCATCTACCAGCATGTAAGCCATAAGCAAAGTTGCCTTTTTTAATTGATTCATCAGTAAAATATTCATATTTTTGATCTAATTTATCATTAACATCAAATCCACGAGTTTTTAAAGCACTGGACAATTTACCTTCAGTTGGATCAGCTTTTACTTCACCAGATCCATAACCACTAACGGCATATTTTCCTTTAGCACTAGCGATACCAAATAAAGAAACTTTTTCACTTGTTTGAAGCGGTAAAGCTTCATTATTGTTCCATAATAAAACTGTTCCTTCTACAGCGACTTGTTCTGAAACTTTTTTGGAGTTTTCGCGCATTGTTTTATTGTTTTTAATTGTGGATTTATTACCACTAGAATCAGTTTGATAAATTGGTGTACCATCAGCATTTCTTTCAATAAATTCTGAAGAGTATCTTTCCGCTTTTTCTCCTGCTCCTTCTCCAGTTTGTACTTTTACATAAGGATCAACACCAAGTGTTTTGTTAATTGGTGCTTCGTTGCCTTTAGCAATACTTGTTCCAACTCCTAAAAATGTAGAAAGTAATGAGAAAAATATTGTAAGCATAACCCAAACGGAACAAGAATAAATTGTTTTTGTTGTTTTTTTGCTATCTTCTTTTTTACTTTCTGAACTGTTTTTTAGACAATATAGAACTAATGTTGCTATAGCAATAACTACGGATATTAAAGCAACAACAAATAATAATGTTTGCCACCATGTTTCAAAAATGGTGACAGTCTTATTTGTTTGCGCAGCAATACCACTAGAAATAACATAAGCAATAATAATTCCAATTATGCTAAAAAATGCGACAATGCCACTTGCTCCACTTATGATGCCTAGAGGCATCTTCTTTACTTTGTTAAGCAATTGGTTTTTGTTGCTAGTCTTCATATGTTTTTTCCTCCTTTAAGGTAGGGGTGCTTAATAATGAAACCCCTATCAAAAAGTTATATTATTAATATAAAATTAGCAACTTAATTACTTATTCCGTATGGTCAATTACTTATTCTACACATCATTTCGTAAAAATAAGATATTCAAATTGAAGACATTATCTTCCACGGCAATAGATAAGTTACCATTATATTTATCAACAATATAAGATATACTTTTCATACCAAATCCATGATAATTCTTGTCTGGATTAGTGGTAATTGGTAATCCATCTTTTCCGAATGTGATTTCTCCTTCATAAGAATTCTTAATGTTAATAGAAACAAAGCCATTTGCTTTATGTACTTTTAAGTTAATTAAGCGTTCTTCAGGATCTTTTACTTTTAAAGTTGCATAAATTGCATTATCCATAATGTTTCCAAAAAGCGAATAAAGATCAGACTCGCTTAAAAAAGATAAAGATGAACCATCAACTACGCAAGTAAATTTAATACCTTTACCATTACATCTAAATCCTTTTTCTGTAAGTATTACATCGAGTGCTTCATTTCCAGTTTTAACGGAACTATCATAAATAGCAATTGATTGCTCAATTTCTGATATTTCTTCGTTTGTTAAATTTTTTCCATCTGCAATAGTGCGTATTTTATGACGCATATCATGGCATTTGATATTAATTAAATCCATGTTTTCTTGTAAAATTTGATATTGTTCTTTTTCTTGAAGCCATAATTTTTGTAAAATATCAAGTTCACGTTTGGCTTCTTTTGTAGATAACTGTTCAAATTGTGAAGCAAGTAATAATATTCCACATAATGTATTTGTAGCATAATTAATTGCAGCGCCTAAAGAATCTTCTTGAAGATAATAAGTAATAATTGAACTAATAACGATGTTTATTAAAACTCCTGCACCAATTAAAGCAAGCATTGATTTACTTTTAATTCTTAAATCAGTGCCATTTTTTATTTGCTTGGCAAATGTTATATAAACTATCCAATAAATGATAAAATAGCAAATTAAATATAAAGTCGCGGCAAATAAAGTTGTTTTATCAAAATTTGAAAAATCAATAATTGCGTTACTATACATTCCCAAAAGTGGGCTAACGCCTTGTTCAACAATTGAAAAAGTTAAATTAGTAAATTCATAAGCTAAATGTTGAGTGGTGTATGATGCTAAAGCACAAAATAAAACACTTATAAATGGTTCATCATAGATAAACCATAAAGATAATAGCGAAATGCTAAAAATAACAAAGAAATTAAGACAGCTAAAATAAAATGTGCTATTTGGAAACGGAATTGCCGCAACTAAAAATAAAATTAGTAATGATCCAATAAATCTTAAAATATACATTTTTCGCTTTTTTAATCGAAAACTATATAAAATTTCAGCAATAACTAATTCAATAACAAATAAAAATTTATAAAAAACAATGTAAGTCATTTATTCACCAGTCCCATACATGGCAATATAGTCATTTAAATCTTTAATAAAACCTTTCTTTTTAGCACGCGATACTTGTAAGGAAATATTATTTAGTATAGCCATGTTCCCTTTTATAGCACTGACATAACCTAAATTTACAAAATAGCAACGATTACACATCGAAAATGGTTCATCTTTCAATAATTCTTGTAATGACACTAGTGTTCCTGTATTACGATATTCATTTCCATCTTCCATATGAAAAACTAAAATGTGTTGCATTATTTCAATATATTTAATTTTAGAAGTATTAATGCGTGTTTTTCCATCTTTATTATTAATCCATATTTCTTTTCCTTGCTTTTTGGTAACTGTTTTTAAAATATTAGCAAAACGAATTACAAAATTTTTATAACTAACTGGTTTAATAATAAAATCAAAAGCACGTACAGAATAGCCATTAATTGCCATTTGTAACATATTAGTAACAAAGACAATTGTAACATCATTATCCTTTTCACGGAGCATCTTTGCTGCAGTCATTCCATTAATGCCAGGCATAGCAATATCTAAAAATACGATATCCGCGCCATTATAAGCATCAATAAAAGATTGGACATTAGAATAACGAGTAACTAAAAACTCTTCTTCTTTTTCCTCACCATATTTCTTTATACAAGATATCAAATTATTAGCATCAAGATTATCATCTTCTACAATAATAATGTTTTTCATAGGCTATCTCCTTATATTAATTAAGCATCAAAAGCAACCTATTTGTCAACAATTAGACTGAAAATGTTATAATTTTCCAGCATTTTCAATGTATTTATTATGCAATTACTTGATATTTATAATTTGAAACATAAAAAAATATTACGCAAATCCATTTGCGTCAAATCCATTTGTGTAATAATAAAATATGTAATTGTATTGCTATTGTAAATACAAACGTCTATAATAAATATAGATAAATTATTTTAAATTTATGTAAAAATCAATTAAGATGGAAAGGAGATTATATATGGCAACAAAATCATCGAATTTATATGTAAGAATTGAGCCAGAAGTCAAAGAAAAAGCCGAAAGTATTTTAGCAACACTCGGCATTTCTGTTTCAAGTGCAATTAATATGTTTTATAAACAAATCATTTTACAAAAAGGAATTCCATTTGATGTAAAAATCCCTTCTCCTACACTTGTAGATATCACTAAATTATCTGATTCCTCTCTTGATGAAGAGCTTGATAAAGGATATCAAGATATGAAATGCGGTCGAACAATAAAAATGAAAAAATAATGCTACGTTTAATATTAATCAAAGGCAACCATTTTTGCACATTGGTTGCTTTTTATTTTGGACTAAAAGTAATAAAAGAAATAAAATTAGCACTCAACACTTGACAGTGCTAAAAAGTGAACTATAATGTTATTGTAGTTGTTTAAGGGGGATTAAAATTATGCAAGAAACAAAAGAATTTAAAACAGAATCAAAGCGTTTGCTTGATTTGATGATTAACTCAATTTATACCAATAAGGAAATATTCTTAAGAGAATTAATCTCAAATGCATCAGATGCAATCGATAAATATCATTATTTATCACTTAGTGATGATAAATTAAAGAAAGAAGATCATTATCATGTTTTCTTATCTTATGATAAGAATTTAAGAACTATTACTATTGAAGATAATGGTATTGGTATGACTTATGATGAAGTGAATAATAATTTAGGTACTATTGCTAAATCTGGTTCACTTGAATTTATGGAAAAATTAAAAGAAGCTAATGAGAGTAAAGATCAAAAAGACATTGATATTATTGGTCAATTTGGTGTTGGCTTCTATTCTTCTTTTATGGTTGCTAGTAAAGTAGTTGTGGAAACTAAGTCGCCATTCTCCGAAAAAGGATATCGTTTCACTTCTAGCGGTTCGGATACTTATGATATTGAAGAATGCGATAAAGAAAGTCATGGTACAGTTATTACTTTATATTTAAGAGATAACACAGAAGAAGAAAACTATGACCAATACTTATCTGATTGGATGATTAAGAACTTGGTAAAGAAATATTCTGATTATGTTCGTTATCCAATTGAAATGATGGTTACTGAATCTGTTAATGATAAAGATGAAAATGGTAAAGATATTGAAGGTAAGTTCCATGATGAAACTCATCTTGAAGTTCTTAACTCAATGGTACCTTTATGGAAGAAAAACAAATCTGAAGTTAGTGAACAACAATTAAATGAATTTTATAAACAAAAATTCCAAGAATTTGAAGATCCATTAACATCTCTATTTATTAAGATTGAAGGATTAATTTCTTATAATGCTTTAGTCTTTATTCCTAAAGAAGCACCTTATAACTTATACTCTGATAAATATGAAAGAGGCTTACAACTTTATACTAAAGGTGTCTTCATTATGGATAAGTGCAAAGAACTTATTCCAGATTATTTAAGATTTGTGAAAGGTCTTGTTGATACAAGTGATATTTCATTAAATATTTCTCGAGAAATGCTTCAACAAGACACTCAAATTAAGAAGATTGCTACTTCTATTGAAAAGAAAATTCTTGCTGAATTAGAAAGAATGAAAAATGATGACTTTGCTAAATATGAAGAATTCTTTAAAGTATTTGGTGTTAACTTAAAATATGGTATTTATGAATCCTATGGTCAAAGAAAAGATAGTCTAAAAGACTTATTACTCTATCATAGCTTAAATGAAAATAAATACATTACTTTAAAACAATATGTAGAAAACATGAAGGAAGGACAAGATACTATCTATTATGCTTCTAATAAATCTAAAGAAGCTGTAGAAGCTATGCCTCAACTTGATGCTTTAAAGAAAAAAGGTTACGATGTTCTTGTATTAGTGGATGATATTGATGAATTCACTCTTGAAATGATGCAAGATTATGACGGTAAGAAATTTAAATCAATTAATCAAGGAGATTTAGACTTATTAAATGACGAAGAAAAGAAAGAAAGAGAAAATCTTGCAACTGAAAAGAAACCTTTAATTGACGCAATTAAAGAAGCATTAAAGGATAAAGTTAATGATGTGAAGATTTCTTCTCGCTTGGTATCTTCTCCAGTATGTCTTGTATCTGGTGATGGTGTAAGTTTTGAAATGGAACGTGTCTTAAAACAAATGCCAAATCAAGGTGATATTAAAGCCGATCGTATTCTTGAGATTAACCCAAATCATGACTTATTTAAAGCACTTGAAAAAGTCTATAAAAATCATCCGGATAAATTAAATGATTATGCGACACTTCTATTTGATCAAGCAATGCTTATGGAAGGCATGAACATTGAAAATCCTGTTGAATTCTCAAATAAAATGTGTGCATTAATGATTGATGCAGCTAAATAAGAAACATATTAAAAGGCCATTAGGTGAAATATCCTAATGACCTTTTGTTTTACTTTTGGATGTATTTTTGTTAATGGCGACAATTATTATTTATGTGTCATCTATACAAATACATCAATATTCTTAACTAAATTTTCTTTTTAGAAAAAATTCCTTTTATAAGAGAAACAATAAAACTTTGTTTTTGATTTTTATATTCTTTTCCATTTAGTATTGTTTGTTCTACTTTAAGATTTTTGATGTCTTCACTAGCAATTGAATATGGATTATTAGAAAGTATTACCATATCAGCTATTTTTCCAACTTCAAGGCTACCTCTTTCTTTTTCGTCAAAAGAAATATAGTAACCATTATATGTACACATTCTTAATGCTTGCTTTATTGTAATTACTTCAGATTTATTAGGATTATTAACCGCTCTATCAATCCAAACTATTGGATCTGGATCAGTACATGGAGCATCACTACCAGCGCCAACAACTAATCCTAAATCAAAAAATTGCTTTGTGGGATTTAAGCACATTAATCTTTCTTCGTCTAAAATTTGATTTAAATATGAATCTGGCTCTTGCGCCCAATTTATAAAGGATGTTTGCATAGCAATATTGATTTTATATTTTTTGCAAATTGATAATCCTTCCTTTGTTGGTAAACAAGCATGGATAATTGTGTGTCGATGATTATCTCTTGGAAAATCATCTAACGCTGCTTTTAACGCCTTTGTTGCTTGATTGAAAGCTTTATCCCCAATAGCGTGCATTTCAATTTGTAATCCTGCTCGATTAGCTTGCTTACAAAATTCAATTACTTTTTCATCTGTATAATATAAAACACCATAATCGTCACTATTTTGATAGCTTTCATTTAAAGCGGCATCTTGACTTCCAAAGCATCCATCTAAAGCACATTGAAAACATCCTCCGATTCTCGGAAGTCCTTTTTTTTGTGCGACTTTAACATCCATTGGTTGTGGAAAAACTCTAAATTGTATTCCGCTTTGTGCACTTCTTCCTACCCATTTTTCTAAATTAATATCTAAGTTTAATGGGAATCCAACACCACTAACAGTATGAACCATTCCTATTCCTTTATGCGCTAAATAATTCATTGCGTCTTGCATGTTTTTGACTAATTTAGGAATCGAAATTGATTTTGTTATATATTCTGATACCTTAAAGAAAGCATCTTGATTCATTTCGCCACTTTCAAAGTGGTATCCTCTTAGATTAGAAAGTTTGCTTTTTAATTTATTCAAAAGCTTAGAATTAAGAATGCAGGCATGGCCATCATATTTTATTATAGTAACATCAATATTTGAACATACTTCATCAATCTCTTTTTTGGAAATTAAAACTCCTTCTTTAACAGAATATGGGGATGCACCAAAACATATTAATGACTTTGGATTATTCTTTTTAACAAAATCTTTAATCATTTCTTTTATTTCTATATTGGATTTAGCGTTCATAACATTAAGTCCAGCATGGAATGTTGAAAATGATGCAAAATGTTGATGGGTATCAACAAAAGCAGGAATCAACGCTTTATTTCCTAAGTCGATAGTGGAATATCCTTTAAATTTTTCTGGTAAATCGTTTCCAACAAATACTATTTTTCCATTATCTTCCACTAAATATTGGAAAACATCATCATTATTGTTTATTGAAAGAATACTGCCTTTATAAATTTTCATATAAATCACTTCCTACCTTGTATTATAATTGTTTTTGTTCAAATTTCAAACAAGCATTTCAAAAATTGAACAAATAGAGTATAATCGTTATTGTAGAAGTGAGGAAGAGTATTATGAAGCAAAGTGAATTTAAGTTACTTAACTATATAAGAAAATATGGCTTAAAAGATAATTATCGTACAATCTCAGAAAATCTAGATATTTCTATTGGTAATATTTCAACATTGATAAAATCTTTTATTAGCAAAAATTATATTAATAAACAAGGATTAACAAAAATAGGACTCGACGCATTAAAGCCATATAAGGTTAATAATGCTGTAATTTTAGCGGCAGGACCATCATCAAGATTTGTACCTTTATCGCTAGAACTTCCTAAAGGACTTTTTAAAGTCCGTGGAGAAGTTCTTATTGAACGCCAAATAAAACAATTAATAAACGCGGGAATAAAAAATATTACCGTTGTATTAGGGTATAAAAAAGAATTGTTCTTTTATTTAAAAGATAAATACGATGTCGATATTATAATTAATCAAAATTTTAATGTTAAAAATAATATTGAATCAATCTTCCTTGCCAAAGACAAAATAGACTCAACATATATTTGTTCGTGTGATGATTACTTTGTTTCTAATCCTTTTGATAAATATGAATATAAAAGTTTTTATGCATCTGTGTATTTAGATAATCCAACACACGAAATGTATGCAATTACTAATAAAAAAGATGAGATCACAAAACTTGTTAAAGGATTAAGTGAAGGAAACATTTTACTTGGTCATTCATATTGGGATAATGATTTTTCTAATAAATTTTTAAGTTTAATTTCGGAAGTAAGAAAATCTGGCGAATATGATAAAGATTTCTGGGAAAAACTTTTATCTGATAACATTTCAAAAATGCCTGCAATGGCTATTAAAAAGTATCCAGATAATAGTATTTTTGAATTTGACTCACTAGAAGAATTAAGAAAATTTGATGATAAATATGTAAATAATACTGAAAGCAAAATTATGAAAAATATTTGCTGCGTATTAAATTGTAATGAAAATGATATAACAAACTTAAAGCCGATATATGAAGGTTTAACTAATACTTCTTTTATTTTCGAAGTAGGTGAAAAAAAATATGTCTATAGACAGCCGGGAGATGGCACCAACAAAATAATAAATAGAAAGCATGAAAAGGAAGTTTTAGAATTTGCTAAAAGACATAATTTTGACTCCACATATTTATATCTTGATGAAGATGAAGGTTGGAAAATATCTCATTATGTAGAAAATTATAGGGAACCAGATTATAATTCAAAAGAAGATTCAAACATTGTAATTGATATATTAAAAAAATTGCATTC
>URQK01000027.1 GCA_900549975.1 uncultured Mollicutes bacterium | reverse complement strand
AGTAAATGACGCAGTAAATGACGCAGTAAATGACGCAGTAAATGACGCAGTAAATGACGCAGTAAATGACGCAGTAAAAGTGAATATTATATTATTGCTTTTACTATCATTAAAATATATAATTTATCTTGCTAAAGGAAGCGATGAAAGATGAAAAAAAGTTCCATAAAGCCACAATTTCTAATCATATTATCTTTTTTATGTGTGATTTTAATAGGCGCAATTCTTTTAATGTTACCTTTTGCAACGATTAATCGTAGTGGTTTAGGATTTGTTGATGCTTTATTTGTAGCAACATCTGCAACATGTGTAACAGGTCTTTCCACTATTCATGTTGGCACGACATTATCTTTATTTGGAAGAATAGTGTTAGCAATATTAATTGAAATAGGTGGATTATCTTTCTTAACTTTAATTTCATTTGTTTTTGCTTTAATTGGTGGAAAAGAAAATATTTCACAAATGAATTTGATGAAAGAAGCATTAAACCAAGAAAGTTTTAAAGGACTATATGCTTTAGTAAAAAAGATTGTTATTATTGCATTTTCCATTCAGTTAGTGGGTGCTTTATCTTATTTTTTGATATTTTTATGCAAATATCATTTTTCAGTTGGCACATCATTAGAATATGGATTATTTCATGCGGTATCAGCATTTAATAATGCCGGATTTGATATATTAACTGACCCATCAGTTACTTCGTTAATGGCATATAAAGATGATATTGGTATCAACTTAACAACTATGATTTTAATTGTATTAGGTGGAATTGGTTTTATTGTTTTAACTGATATATTTAAAAAGAAAAAGTGGCGCAAATTTGAATTGCATACTAAAGTTGTACTTGTTATGACCGCTAGTTTGATATTTGGCGGAGCAATATTATTTAAGTTATTTTATACTTTAAATGATGAACCAATCACTTGGTTACAGGCGTTTTTCCAAAGTGTTACAGCGAGAACTGCCGGATTTTTAACTCTCGATGCTTCAACGCTACCATCTAATAGTGGCGCTTATATCGTAATGCTTATTTTGATGTTTGTGGGTGCTTCACCTTGTTCTACTGGTGGAGGATTTAAAACGACATCATTATTTGTTTTATTAGTAACAGTTATTTCATTTATTAAAGGTACATCAATTCATGCGTTTAAAAGAAAAATACCAAATACTATTATTTCTAAAGTTTTGATATTATTTGTTAGTGAGTTGCTTTATATTTTTATCATAGTAGCGGCGATTGGTGTAATTGAAAATAGCGTTAAATCAGGAATAACTTTAGACGCAATTACGCTTGAAACTGTATCAGCATTTGGCACTGTGGGATTATCAACTGGTATTACTAGTAGTTTACATGTAGCAAGCAAAATATTAATTATTATAACTATGTATATTGGTAGATTAGGACCATTAACATTGCTTTCTTTCTGGAATAATAGAAAAGAAGCAATTATAGAAAAAAATATTAAATTTATTGAAGGAAATATTACAGTAGGATAGGTGATAAATATGAAAAAGAGTTTTATTGTTATTGGATTAGGAAGATTTGGTTTATCAGTGGTAAATCAATTAGCAAAGCAAACTAATCAGTTAATCGCGGTTGATGTAGATGAAAAAAGAGTTGATTTAATTAAAGGAGAAGTAGAACAATGTTTTTGTTGTGATTGTACAAACAAAAATGTTTTAGAAGAATTGAATGTCTCTAAAATTGATCATGCCATTGTAGCAATCGGCAATAACTTAGAAGCCACTATATTAACAACAATGAATTTAAAAGAATTAGGTGTTAAAAAAATTACTGTAAGAATTGATGAGACGAAATATGAAAATCTTTTAAAACGTGTTGGCGCAGATGTGGTTATTGTCCCAGAAGAAGATGCGGGTATTGAATTAGCAAAAAAAGTAGTATCTGATTCTATTCTTGATTACTATCAAGTTGATAAAGAATATGGAGTAGTGCAAATAGCAATTCCTAATAATTTTAAAGAACAGTCTTTAATTGAATTAGATGTTCGTAATAAATTTGATGTTAATATTGTTGGCGTTATTCGTAGCAAATCTTTCTTTATTCCTAAAGGCCAAGATAAAGTTCTACCAAATGATGTCATTATGGTTGTAGGAAAATCTAATAAAATCATTAAATTTGATAATTATATAAATAAATAATTTTATTAATCAATCAAAAGGCAAGCACTCAGAATTATTAGACATTTCTTCTAATAATAGGTGCTTGTTTTTTCTTTTGTCGAATTTTATTTTCGTTTTTTATATTTTAATAATAAAGTATACTTTTTGATTAATACAAAGCATATCACTATTTCGTCAAAGCTTTTTTTTAGTGCGCAAAATAACTATCAAATATAATAAAACTAATTATTATGCAATATTCTAGTGTAATAATTGCAATTCCAAAAAACAGTCTAGAATTGTAGAATCATTTGTAGTAAAGCACTTACACTTTGGGAGGCTATTAAATGAATGTTTCAAATAAAGACATTATAAAACAATATCAAAAGCCAATAAAAATAACGATTATATGCTTACTTTCTCTTGGATTTGTGGGAAGTATAATTGGTGCGATTTTTGGTGGAGATGAATTTAAAACAAATAATCAAGAAGAGGAAGTAAAAGGATTACTTAAAATTAATGAAGCTAGTTACAATGACTCTTACATTACAGGTGATAAATTTATTTTTGATAAAGAAAAAACAAGTATTCGCCTTATTGCAAAAGATCCTTTAATTGAAAAGTTAGTTAATATAAAAAATTTACCAGCTAGTGAGTATGGATTTATGGTAAATGGTCAAGGAGAGTATTATCAAGATGCTTCTTCAATTACTATGACCACTGATGTTAAAAGTATATCAGTAGTAAGTAGAGTATATCGTGAACTAAAATGTGATTTACCAGTTAATGTATATGGCGCGATTGATGAATCAAAACTTTCTTCTACTATTTTAATGGAAGCAGAAAACGCTGATTTATATGATGCTAATGGTAATTTATTAACTCAAGAAGATAAAGAAACAAAACCAACTGCAGAAAAACCTTACTTATCTAACAAAGGAACAGATATCAAGGGACAAGATTGTAGCGGTGCTGCAGCTTTAAGAAACATTTCTTCTGGTATGAAAGTTGAATTTAATTTTGTAAGTAGCACAACTACTACAGTTGATTTAAATCTTATGATCTGTCAAAGAAATAAAGTGGCCAAATTTGATGATGGTTATAAGATGATGGTTAATGGTAATTTAATATTAACAAATCATGAAGTGCCAGCTGGTGATGGATATTTCACTCCATATACCATTAATTTAAAAGATATTAAATTACAACGTGGCGTTAATAAAATTGTATTATCTTATAACTTATCTAATCCACATAATTTAGATGCGTTAGAAATAGTTGCCTCTGATAATGCAAATATTTTAGGTGCTATGAGCGTAATAGAAGGCGAGGTTAAATAGTATGACAAATTTTTTCAATAAATTATGGCTAAATATTAAAGAAAATTTTACTACAAAACGCTTTGGCTTCTATGTTGGTTTAGCCGCTTTTATATTAATGATTGCTTTATTAATTGTTTATTCAGGAATTGATAAAACATTATTTAATTCTAATGTGATATTATTTGTGGTTTTAGGAATGGTTTTGTATATCGTTCTTTCAATTTTTAAACAAACGGCTATATTAGCACAAGTATCATTGATGGTATTTAGTTTCTTATCATTCTGTGCTTTTGCTAGCACTGATGGAATGATTGATTTCCTTTCTACACAATTTTTTGACGGTATATCATTAACTAAAATATTTAGCTTAGATTTTAATTTCCTGTTTAGCGCGATATTAATGCTTGTTATTTTTATTGTCGCAAGTATTGCAATGTATATGCCACAAAATAAGAGATCGATTGAATCTAAGTAAAAAGGAAGGTAAAGATAATGGCAAAGAAAAAAAGTAAATTATTGCTCACAAGCAAAATCCTATTCCATGTTTCTTTTGTAATGTATGGATTAATAGCAACAGCTGGACCTATTTTACTTGGTAACGCAGGAATTATTAATGGAGCTTTAGGCATTGAGACTCAAGTTGGTGAAGGATCAAAAGGTAGTACTTATTTCAACACAAAATATAACAAAATGTCGGAAGTACAAGAAGCAAGTTTGAAAATTATCGAAGAAACAGTTTCTGAAGGCGCAGTATTATTAAAAAATGATAGAAATGTTTTACCTTTAAATAAAGGTGATCAAGTTTCGGTATTTGGATTTGCATCACATTATACTGTTCTTACAGGACAAGGATCTAGTGGATCAAATGCAACAAATAAGAAAGTAACAATTACTGAAGGTATTAAAAATGCCGGATTAAAAGTTAATGAAGCAGTTTACAATTATTATAAAACTGCAGATGCCTCATCTTTCGTTAGTGGTGGTAGTGTTTCAAACTTCGTCGCTGCTAGTGGACAAGAAACTCAATTTGTTGTTAATGACGCTAACTGGAGTGCATTACCAATAGAAAAAACTAATGAAGTTAAATCAGCAATTATGGTAATTGCTAGAACTGCTGGAGAAGCCGAAGATTTATACATGGATACAACCATGGATGGCGGAGATGGTACTAGAGTAATTGTTAGTAAAAAGAATCATAACAATCCAGCAATGAGTGTTGGTGATAGTTTAGAATTATCAGAAAATGAAGAATCAGTTTTATTGGGTTTAAAAGAATTAAAGAGTCAAGGAAAAATTGATAACATTGTTGTTTTAATGAATACAGCAAGTGCCTTACAATGCGATTTCTTAGAAGATCCAGCATATGATATTGATGCTTGTATGTGGGTTGGTTTACCAGGTAGTAATGGCGCTAATGCGATTGGTAAGTTATTAGTGGGTGATTATAATCCTTCTGGAAGAACAACCGATACATTCTTTGAAGAAAGCAAGTATAATCCTGTTTACTTCAATTTTGGAAGCATTAAGTATGGCGATGCTGATGCTCAATTAATGAATGGTTATTTTTCTACAATGGGATATCAAAACCATAAATATTACACAGTTTATCAAGAAGGTATTTATAATGGTTATAAATATACGGAAACAAGATATGAAGATGCTGTAACAAATCGCGCTAATGTTGGTAATTTCGTTTATAGTGATGTTGTTACTTATCCATTTGGTTATGGCTTATCATATTCAACATTTGAATATAGTAATATGAAAGTTACAAGAAACAATGAAAACGACACTTATGAAGTATCTGTTGATGTTAAAAACACATCTACTATAGATGGCAAAGAAGTAGTGCAAATTTATGTTCAAAAACCTTACACTGCTCTTGATATAACAAATGGTATTGAGAAACCAAGTGTTGAATTAGTGGGATTTGTTAAAGTTGATGTTCCAGCAGGACAAACTGTTACTGCAAAAACTACAGTTGAAGAAAAATATTTTGCTTCTTATGATGCGAAGATTGAAAAAACATATGTAATTGGTTCATCTAATACTAAGGATGAATAT
Organism: uncultured Mollicutes bacterium; assembly: GCA_900549975.1. Taxonomy (GTDB): domain Bacteria; phylum Bacillota_I; class Bacilli_A; order RFN20; family CAG-826; genus RUG131. Next base: position 12,738 of record URQK01000027.1, on the reverse strand, counting down.
TTAATCACTGCTGCTAAAGATGCTCATGATGCTATTAATAACATCTTACAATATAAAAAGAGTAAAGGTTTCACAATTGAAGAAAGCAAGATGTATGTTAATGCTAGTAGAGATTCCGGTAATAAAGATTTAGTTTATGGTAAGTATATTGCTTATGATAATAAAAAATATTCTACTAATGAATTTATCAAAGAAGAAAATGCTAACTTTACTCCAGAATATGAAGGACAAGTTGCTAATTATGGTGTTGATAAAATCACTAATCAATTTGATGATGTTGATTTTAAAAAAGCTAAAATCTTCTCAGAAACTGAAGAAGAACAAGTATATCTTTCTAGAAATAATTGGAGTGACACATATGGTAAGAGAATTAGCTTGACCGCTAATTCAAAATTAAAAGCTGCTCAAGCAAATCCGGATGTAAAAAAAGATAAGATTCCTTATCCAACTTATGGAGAAGTGGGATTTGTTGAAAATGGAGATACATTTAGTGAAGTTAAATTAATTAGTTTACGTGGTAAAGACTATAACGACCCTATGTGGGATACATTATTAAATCGTATGACTTATGAAGAAACTGCTTCCTTCTTACAAGATGGTTTACGTTATACAAAAGCAGTTGAATCTATCGCAGCACCAAGTACCTCTCAACAAAATGGTGCTCTTGCTCCAAATCACAATAGAAATTATCGTGAATTACCAAGTCAAAGTGGATTCAGAGGATTCGCAGAAGAAAAAGATCCTAAAAACGCAAGTCAAAATCCTGAAATATTTGCTTGTAATGGATTAGTTGGTGCTACTTATAACGTTGACTTAATTGAAAGATTAGGAGAACAAGCAGGTGAAGAAGCTATTTGGGCTGGCTATAATGGTATTTATGGCTTGGGCGTAAATATTCATCGTGGTGCTTATTGTGGCAGAACATTTGAATATTATAGTGAAGATGGTTTCTTAACTGGTGTTGCTGCTGGTTATGAAGCTGTTGGATTACATAAATTAGGCGTATTCGTTTTAATGAAACACGCCGTATTAAATGACCAAGAAACCCATAGAGCGGGCTTAAATGTCTGGGCTAATGAACAATCAATTCGTGAAATCTATTCTCGTGCATTAGAAGTGTCTATTTCTATTGACCGTGAATTCACACCAAATACTGTATTAGGTGTAATGACCGGTATGAATAGAATTGGTGCTAAATGGACAGGAGGACAAGGTTTTTGTAATACTGTCTTACGTGCTGAATATGGTATGCGAGGTTATGTTATTTCTGACTTTAACTCATCTCGCCCTTATATGAGCCCTATTCAAGGTGTCTTATATGGCAATGATTTACCAGATGGAAACCCAGCAGGATCAAAAGGTGGATATGACTATGATGGTAATGATATTAGATTCACTAATTATGAAGAAGGATATGGTGAATTAGCGTGGGCTATGAGAAAAGCTGCTAAAAACATTCTTTATACTATTGTTAATAGTAATGCAATGAATGGTATTGATGCAGGTTCTTCATTTAGAAATATTACTCCAGCATGGCAAATTGCTGTGCCTGTTGTAACACGTGTATCGTTAACAATCTTTATTTGGTTTACAGTTTTCTTTGTTGCTACATTTATTTATGAAACAGTTAAAGATACATTATTAAACAAAAATAAAGATGAAAGTCAAAATAAACAAGATTAGAGGATAAAAAAATGAAAAACAAAAAGTTATCTATTCTAAGTTTTGCTTCATTATCAATGATGTGTTTAGGAATATTAACTAGTTGTAATAACAATTCTAGGCCTAAACATGAGCACGTATTTGAAAATATTGAAGCAGTTGAAGAAACATGTATATCTGATGGTGTAAAAGCCCACAAAGAATGTATTTATTGTGGTGCGGCATTTATCGATGGTAAACAAGTAGAAGAAAAAGAAGTTATTATTCCTAAAAGTGATAAAAAGCATCATAAAGAGGAAATTCCAGAAGTTCCCGCAACTTGTATAGCACAAGGTGTAGCCGCTCACGCTAAATGTGATATTTGTGATCAACTATTTGTAGATGATAAAGTAATTGAAGAAGCTAAACTAACATTAGCTATTAATCCAAATAACCATCATTTAGTTGATTGTGAAGAAGTCCCAGCTAAATGTTTAGAAACAGGACTAAAAGCACATACAAAATGTGATTATTGTGGAAAATTGTTTGTGAATGGCAATGAAGTGGAAGAAAAAGATTTATTAATTCCTGCTACTGGAAGCCATACTTGGATTGATGGTGAAATCAAATGTCAAGATTGTGATGCTTATAAGACCCTATATGAAGGACAATATTATATTATTGATTATACAAGTACTGTTCCATTTGGAAACTGTATGGTTGACGGTGCTATTAGTAATAGCCATGATTCAACGGCTTCAACTAAAAATGCTCATTTAACGAGTATATTAACAAATCCAAACACTTTTGCTACTCAAGCTGGAGCGGCTACTACTATTGAAAACAATGGTAAAGTTTGGAAAATTAAAGATAACACGGGTGGTACATTTACTAGATTTAACGTTGGCGTTAATGGTGAAACATATGTTGGTAAATTTATCTTAAGCATTGATATGAAAGTAACTAATGAAGTAGAAATACAGCGTTTTGGTGTTAAGATTGTGAATAGTACTGGCGGAGCATTATTTGCTCAAAACCAACCAAAATTAATTGGCACTAATAGCGGTGAAGAAAATAATCCAAATAGACAATTCACTCCTAATACAAATTATCGTTTCACTTATGTATTTGAAACAACCGCTGTTGATCAATTGCTTCAAATATTTACTGTTACTGGAGCAAAAACAGATGTTGAATTATCTAACATTCATGTTATTCCTTTAGAAGGAAAAAATAATGTTGTTGAAGGTAAGATGTTATATTTTGGCGAAGCAAGCAATGCTTTAATTAAAAAAGAAGATTGTGCGCATAATTATAAATATAGTGTATCAGCTAAAGAATCTAGCTGTGAAACAGATGGATTACTTGCTCATGATCACTGTCCTGTTTGTGGTAACAACTACATTAATGGTGAATTAACAAATTCTATTATTGCTTCACATTTAGGTCATGATTATGGTGAATTAGTTAGTGCAACAGCATCAACATGTTCTACTCATGGACACGAAGCTTATTATCAATGTGCAAGATGTAACCAATATTTTGATGCAAATAAAGAGCCTTTAGAAGCACTTCCTGAACTTCCTTTATTATCACACACACCAGGGGAATGGATTACTAATAGTGAAGAACACTATAAAGAATGTAGCGTTTGCCATGAGCAAATCTTAAAAGGCGCTCACATTCCTGGACCTGCTGCTACAGAAGATACTCCACAAACTTGTACAGAATGTGGCTATGTCATTAAAGAAGCAATTGGTCATACTCATGTGGCAAGTGCTTTAGTACCTGCTAAAGATGCTACATGTGGCGAAAATGGACATGTTGCATATTATGAATGCACAACATGTCATCATTATTTCTCTGATGCTGCTTGTGAAAATGAAATCGCAGATATCATTATTCCTGGAGGACACATTATGTCTGATTTAGTAGCGGCAAAAGACGCTACATGTACAAATGATGGTAATTTAGCTTATTATCACTGCGAAAGATGTAATAAATTCTTTGAAGATAAAGAAGGAACTAAAGATATTACTGACACATATTTAATTACTAAAAAAGGCCATACCATTGAATTCCACGAAGAAGTTGTTCCAACATGTTTAGAAGTTGGTAATGTTGCTTATGCATATTGTTCTACATGTGATAAATATTTTACAAGTGCAGAGGCTACAACAGAACTTGCAAGTAATAGTATATTTAGCACTAAGAAGCATAACTTCATTGATGGCGTATGTGCAGATTGCGGATTAACTCAATTAACATTTAATACGAATGAACAATCATTTGGAACAAAGGGAGCGGATATGAACCCTGTATTAAAAGAAAATCCCGGAACATGGGCTTTACAATCCGCAACAAACTTAACTTGTTCAAAAGATGAAACAAATAATACTTTGATTGCTGATTCAAAAGCTGTTAAAAGCACTGCAAAAAGACAAGCATTCATGAGATTTATTCCTGCGGTTGATGGAGTTGCATATGTTGGTAAATATTTAATTTCATTTGATTTTACCGTTGAATCTGCAACAGATAAAAATATTGCAAAAGCAAACTTAACAGTGGGATTCTGTGTGCAAGGTGTAGGCGTAAGTGGTAATATTGCTACTGCCGATGATCATGTAACTGAATTTGAAGTTGGTAAGACATATAGATTTGCTGCTGTAGTAGAAACTAAAAATGATAGTGAATTTATGCAATTTAACATTCGTAATTTACAAAAATATGGGACAAAAGTTGTAATTTCAAATCCTGCAATTCAATATTTAGATGATACTCCTGCGACTACAACAACAATTGCTAGCAAAGTGTTTGGCGTTGAAACTAAATAATTATTGAATCAATTATAATTTTATTAGATGAGGATGATATTAGATTATCATCCTTTTTCTTTTGTAAAACTTCACTATTTGTTTTAAAATAGTGTTGATATTAGAGAGGGTGATTTTATGAAAATAATACATGCTGCAGATTTACATTTATCTTCTTCTTTTGTGGGATTCCCACAAGATTTAAAAAAACAAAGAAATATTGAATTATCAAACAATTTTCGTTTATTAATTGGATATGCTCGACAAAACAATATCAAGCATATAATACTTGCAGGTGATGTTTTTGATAACAATCGTCCAACGATTGCAATCAAATCTTTCTTTTATAACGAAATAGAAAAAAATAGCGATATTACTTTTTATTATTTAAAAGGAAATCACGATATTGAAAATTCTTTAACAAGAACAGACTTAAGTAATTTAAAAACATTTACCAATATTTGGACAACTTATAATATTGATAATGTTACTATTACTGGTGTTGAGTTAAATGCGGATAATGAAGGCCTTGTTTATAATTCACTTTCTCTTAATAAAAATAAATATAATATTGTCACAATGCACGGACAATTAGGCGGAATAAGCAATGGAAAAGTATGTTCAATTAATCTAGATAGATTAAAAGGCTTAAATATTGATTATTTAGCTTTAGGACATGTTCATACTTTAAAAACTTGTAAACTAGATGAACGAGGATTTTATGCTTATCCAGGTTGCTTAGAAGGACGTGGATTTGATGAAACTGGTGAAAAAGGATTTATTGAAATAGATACTGATACTAAAAATATTTGCTTTATTCCATTAAATCAAAGACAAGTAAGAGTTTATGAGATATTTATCAAAAATAATGATACTGAAAGTATAGCGTTAGATGAGATTATTAATAAAATAGATGCTAGTAATAATGACACTATTCGAATTGTTTTAAAAGGCGAAGTGACATTTGAAATAGATGATTTAATAAAAAGATTAAAAGACTTATTAAATGGAAAATATGCTTATTTTGAGATAAAAAATCAATTAAAAAAGACTTATAAGTTAGAAGATTATATTAATAATGTTTCGCTTAAAAGTGAGTTTATTAAAAATGTAATGAGTTCTCGTTTAACAGATGAAGAAAAAAATGAAATTATTGCTATTGGATTAATGGCTATAAATGGCGAGGAGGTAGAATAATATGCGTCTAATCTCCTTATATATTAAACAATTTGGTTGTTTAGCAAATTGTAAGATGATATTTGATAAGAATTTAACTATTAAATTTGCAGATAATGGTAAAGGTAAATCCACACTTGCGGCATTCATAAAAGCAATGTTTTATGGACTAGAAAACGCCACAAAAAAAGATAAATTTGTGGATAGAAAGCATTTTGCTCCACTTAATGGAGATTCTTTTGGTGGAAGTATTATTTTTGAATACAAAGGTCAAACTTATCGTATTGAAAGATTTTTTGATAATAAATCCTCAAGTAAAGATATTACTTGTTTATATGATCAAAACAATCATCGAATGTATTTAAAAGAAGAATATGGTGACTATTTCTTTGGTATCGATAAAGAAAGTTATGAACGTACAGCATTTATTGGTAGTGAGGATTTATTAACTAAATCAACATTATCAATTAATAAAAAATTAAATAATTTAGTATCAAATGTTAAAGATGATTATGACTTTGATACAATTATTGAAAAGTTAGATGATGGGATAAAAAAATATTATTATCCTCAAGGCAAAGTTAATAAAGGTGAATATGAAAAATGCCAAGATAAGATTGATAAATTAAAAGAAAAAATTGCTCAATTAACCGCTATTGAAGCAACAATGGAACAAAATTATGAGAAGTTAAGTGATTATGATAAATCTATTGATAAACTAAAATCAGACATTTTATTAGTGCAAAAAGAAGATATCACGAAAAAAGATTGGGAACATTATGATTCTTTAATAGAAGAAGTAAACAATTTAAAAAGTGACTTACAAAAAGAATTAGATAAATATCAAAATGGATTACCGACTAAAGAAGAATTAAAATCGTTAGAAGATAATTTAGATATTTATAATGCTACAAGTAATCGTTTAGAAAGTGTGTCTTATAATGATGAAGATAAAATTCGTCATGAAACATTAAAAAGTAAATATCAAATCGTTCCTAGTTTGGAAGATATTAATTATCTAGAAAATGCTAAACGAAAAGAGCAAGAATTAAAAATAAAATTAGATTCTTTAACTTTTAGTAACGAAAAAGAAACTAAACTTAATATCTTAAAAGAAAAATTTGATAGCAAAGTAATTAATGATGAAATTATTTTAAAAATTGATGATCAAGTTAGCATGTTAGAAAAGCATAAAATTATTAACGAATCCACTTCTAATCAATTTAACGACGATGAGATTAGAAAACTTAAACGAATGTTTGATGATAATTTACCAAGTAAAGAAAAAATCTTAGAAATAGAATCGTTATTAAGAGATTATCAACTTAATAAAGAAAAAGCAGATGGTATTTCTTATCAAAATAAACATAATACACCAATTATATTAAATGCAACTATATCAATGTTATTTTTAATAGCGACAATTATTCTATTTGTTTTTCAAATGCATATTTACGTTTATATTACTTTAGGGTTAACTGTATTATCGTTTATATCATTATTAGTAGTTTTCATAACTAGTAAAAATAAATCAAATAAAAATGAATGGAAATATAAAGAAAAGAATATCGAAATTGCAAATATGTTGCGTGAGTTTTTTGCTAGTTTTATGATATCAGGTGATGAATTTTCCACTAATTTGTTAGTTTTAAAAAATGATATTGATAAGTATCAAAAATATTTAGAAATTAAAAATAAAGTAATGGATGATAAAAAAGTAGAAGATATAAAAGAATCTTTATCTAAAACATTCTCTACATTTAACTATACTGGAAAAGATTATAAAACAATGTTAGACCAATTAAAGAATGATTATAAAGATTATGTTTCTTTAAACGAAGATTATAAAGAGTTGAAAATCGCCCGTAAAAATATTTCTTTTGAATTAGAAAATAATGAAAAAGACATTAAAAATGTATTACAAAAATATAATATTTATATTAATAACGTTAATGAATTAAATGACATTCTTTTAGAAATAAATAATTTAGTAAAACTAAATGATAGTTTTATTGCTTTAGTAACTAAAAATAAAGAAGATAAAGAGAAATGCGATAAATCGAAGGTATATATTGATGATTTTAAATCAAAATATCAAGTGACTATAGATATTAAAAAATATAGTAATGATGCTCGTAATTCAATTACTATCATTGAATCTTTAAAAGATAGTATTAAAGATAAAGTTCAAAAAATCGAAAAATTTAAAAATGATAATAATTTGTCTTTACGTCCAGATAGTAACAAAAAGAGTGTTGATGAACTAAATGAATTATTATCTAAAACAGTAGCAGAACGTGATTCATTAAAAGCAATTATTAGTGATAATGAAGACAAATTAATGTATTTAAGTGAATATGAAGAAAACATTTTAGCTTACCAGGAAGAAAAACAAAAAGCTAAGGCTCGAGCGGATCAAATAACTAAGGCAAAGATGTTCATGGAATCCGCAGATGAAAATCTTAAAAATAAATTTATAATGCCAATTCAAAATAAATATATTGAATATGCTAGACAAATTAATCCCCTTTTAGCGGATAATATAAGCATGAACTATGATTTTGAAATAAATTTTGATATTAATGGCAAATATAAAAACTATTTACAATTATCATTAGGAGAAAAAGCTTGTTTGGGCTTATGTTTAAGATTTGCAATTATCGATAATATTTATAAAGATGATAAACCAATTATTATTCTTGATGATCCATTTGTTAATTTAGATGAAGATAACTTGCAAAAAGCTAAAGATGTTTTAGTTAAATTATCTAGTAATACACAAGTTTTATATTTATGTTGTCATAAATCTAGAATGATTGAAAAATAATTAGATTAATTGTTCAGTTTATCTTATCAAAAGTAATTAGGTGTAATAAGACAAATGATAAGATAAATGAGTAGATAAAATACTTGCCACTCACAAATTATTGATAAGTACATTTTTATTTTTTTCTTTTAATATTTAGACAACTAAAAGTCAAAATTTAGACATTGAAAGTCAAAAATTAAATAGTGAAGGCCAAAATTTAGACATTCATAAATAAAACTGGCTTTAAATGTTTATTTTAATAATGAAAACATGATTAGATATTTATAATGCTTTTTATGAATTTATCTTATCAAAAAAATTGACATATGATAAGATAAATGATAAGATAAGTGAGTAGATAAATGATAAGATAAAATGAAAGCGGGAACTTGGGTATGATTAAAGAAAATGAAACTATAGAACTAAAAAAATCTCTTGCACAATTAAAAGAAGGAGTTATTTCATTAAGTGCAATGCTAAATAAATCTAATAGTGGAGATGTTTATTTTGGTATTAACGATGATGGAAAAATATTTGGTCTAACTATTGGAACAAAAACTTTAGTAGATGTTGCTCATGAAATTCAAAATAATTTAAAACCTCTTCCTAATAAATTGAATATACAGGATATAGACATGGATGGTAGAAAAGTAATTTTAGTCCATGTTGAAGGTGATGATACGCCATATTCAGCGTATGGAAGATTTTATATTAGAGTAAATGATGCTGATATATCTATGGAACCTTTAATGCTACAACATTTCTTTGAGCAAAAAGAAGACAATTATTCCAAATGGGAAAATCAAGAAACAAAGTTTAATTCTGATGATGTTGATGAGGATTTATTAATTGATTTTGTAAGAACTGCTAACGAAAAAGGTAGATTAAATTATATTTATCGAAATAGTGAAGAAACATTGCAAAAACTAGGATTATTAACTACTAATGGAAAATTAAATAATGCGGGTCTTTATCTATTTGGTAAAACAAAACCATTAACCATAAAAGAAGCTAATTATCCTACAGATTCTCGAACAGAATTTGGAGAAATCAAAGAATTTAAAGGTAAAGACTTAGAGTATATTACTTGTAAACATCCTTTATATGATCGTGATTCTATAATCATTTTAGGAGATCACGTAACTAATGATGCCGGTACCGGATGTGTTCATACTGCACCTGGTCATGGTGAAGATGACTTTATCGTCGGAAAGAAATATGGCTTAGAACCATTATGCCCTGTTGATTCAAAGGGATTCATGATGGAAAGTGCTGGTAAAGAACTTGAAGGAATGTTTTATGAAGATGCAAATGATAAAGTTCTTGAAATGTTAACTAATGTTGGTGCTTTATTAAAAGATTCACCAATCGTCCATAGTTATCCACATGACTGGCGTACTAAAAAGCCTTTGATTTTCCGTGCTACACCACAATGGTTCTGTTCTATCGAACCAATTAAAGAAAAAATCTTAGAAGAAATTAAAGGTGTTAAATGGAAACCAACTTGGGGCGAAGTTCGTATTTCTAACATGATTAAAGATCGTGGTGACTGGTGTATTTCCCGTCAACGTGCTTGGGGCGTACCACTTCCAATTTTCTATGCCGAAGATGAAACTCCAATTATTGATGAAAAAGTCTTTGATCACGTTATTGAATTAGTCCGTGAACATGGTTCAAATATTTGGTTTGAAAAAGAAGCCAAAGATTTACTTCCAGAAGGATATACAAATCCACATAGTCCAAATGGTTTATTTACTAAAGAAACTGATATTATGGATGTTTGGTTTGATTCTGGCTCTAGCTCTGTTGCAGTGTTAAAAGGAAGAGGACTTAAATTCCCTGCTGATTTATATTTAGAAGGTTCTGATCAATATCGCGGTTGGTTTAATTCTAGTTTAATTATTTCTACCGCTGTTAACGGAGTTGCTCCTTATAAACAAGTAGTTACTCATGGATTTATCTTAGACCCACAAGGCGAAAAGATGTCAAAATCTAAAGGTAATGGTGTGGACCCAATGAAATTAATGAATGTTTATGGTGCCGATGTATTAAGACTTTGGGCTGCAAGCATTGATTATACTTCTGATGTTCGTATTGGTGAACCAATCATCAAACAAGTATCGGAATCATATCGTAAGATTCGTAATACATTTAAATTCTTATTAGGTAACTTAAGTAATGGAGAAAATGCTCCATTTGATATTAATAAAGACAAAGTGGATACATTCGAAAGAGTGGATTTATATATTTTAACTAAATTAGAAGTAGTTAAAAATAATGTTATTAAGTATATGGATGAATTTGATTTTGCTAGTGCGGTCATGGCTATAACAAACTTTATGAGTAGTGATTTATCTAGTTTCTATCTCGATTTAACTAAAGATATATTATACTGCGAAAATCAAAAATCACTTCGCCGCTTGCAAGTTCAAAATGTTATTTATCAAGCAGTTAACACTTTAAATCGTTTATTAACTCCAATTCTTCCATTTACTATGGATGAAGTTTACATTAATATTCCAGGACACGAAAAAGAATCTGTTCAACTTGAAGATTATCCAACTCCTAGCCATGAATATGATGAAAGCTTATTAAAAGAATATGCTTTAATTTCTAAATTACGTAGCGAAGTATTAAAAGTACTTGAAACCAAACGTCAAGAAGGCGTTATTGGTTCAGCTCAAGAAGCTTCCGTTATGCTTAATATTAAAGATGAAGCAACAAAAGAAGCATTTAATAAATTCTCTAAAGTTGAACAAGAACGTTTATTTATTGTTTCTAAAGTAGAATTAGTCGATGAAAAATTACCTAATGATATGGAATTATCATCTATTGATGTTAAGAAAAATAATGGACACAAATGTGAACGCTGCTGGAATTATGTTGACCATGTAACGGAAGTTGATGGTGTTCATTTATGTGATCGTTGCTTAGACGCTATTAAAGAGGACTAATCATGGATAACTCTAAAAATGTTTGGCACAATATTAAAAATGGCTTAATTTGGTTTTTAAAATCTTATATTTGGATTGTTCCACTATGTGTAATTGTGGATCAAGTTTCTAAGATTTGTTTAGAAAGCTTTCTAAAATCTAATGGCGGAGTATTTAATGATTGGTTCTTAAAAGGATTTATTTCTTTAGAACTAAGTTATAATACAGGGGCAGCCTGGTCATTTCTTGAAGATCATCCCATTATTCTTGCTATAATTTCTGTCGTGGCTTCAATTGGTATTATTGCTTATATTGCTTATAATTACAAGAAACTTGCACTTACTTATCGTATCGCAGGTTTCTTAGTCTTAGGTGGATGTATGGGTAATATGATTGACCGTATTGTTTATTACCCACATGGCGTTATTGATTTCTTAAAGTTTGATTTTATGACATTCCCTATATTTAATGGCGCTGACTCAATGTTAGTTATTGGAATTATTATCATTATTATTAAAATGTTTATTGATGAACATAATGAAGGAAAAAAGAAAGATGAATCAAAAACTACTAATAACGAATAGTGATTATATTGGCTTAAGATTAGATAAAGTTCTTGTATTAGAACTTAAGGATCGCTCCCGCGAATTTATTATGCGTTTAATTGATGAAGGCGAAGTTCTTGTTAATAATAAAAAGGCGAAAAATAGTTACCGCGTTAAAGAAAATGATGAAATAACTATTAATATTCCAGAAGCTAAAAATCTTGATGCTACACCTCAAGATATTCCCCTTGATATTGTTTATGAAGATGATGATATTATTGTAATTAATAAACCAAGAGATTTAGTTGTTCATCCCTCTAATGGTCATGAAGATGGAACATTAGTTAATGCCTTATTAGCGCATTGTACAAATTTAAGTGGCATTAATGGCATAAAAAGACCAGGAATAGTCCATCGAATTGATAAAGATACAACCGGCTTATTAGTTGTTGCTAAAAATGATTATGCTCATGAATTTCTTGCTAAACAACTAGAAGATCATACTTTACACCGTGAATATATCGCATTAGTAAAAGGTGTGATAAAAGAAGAAGACGGCAAAATTATTGCTCCAATAGGAAGAGATAAATATAACCGTCAAAAAATGGCTGTGGATGTTAAAAATGGAAAACCTGCGGTTACTCATTTCCATGTCTTAAAAAGATTTAATCAATATACTTTAATCAGTTGTGTCTTAGAAACAGGACGTACGCATCAAATTCGTGTGCATATGAATTATATTGGTTATCCAATTGAAGGAGACCCAGTATATGGCCCTAAATCGCATTTATTATTTGATAAAGGTCAATTACTTCATGCTG
>URQK01000026.1 GCA_900549975.1 uncultured Mollicutes bacterium | reverse complement strand
GCTAAAAAATAAAAAAATTAAAGGAGACTTAATTTGGTCTCCTTTTCTTCTAGGAGGAATTAAATATGGACGAATGTATTTTTTGTAAAATAATCAAAGGTGAAATTCCTTGTGTTAAAGTTTATGAAGATGATGATGTATTAGCGTTTCTTGATATATCACAAACTACTAAAGGTCATACACTTGTAGTTCCGAAAGAACACTATGACACATTTCTTTCGACACCAAAAGATATAATGAACAAGGTCATGAATGTTGCTCAAACTATTGGTCAATCAATTATTAGAAATTTGCATGCTAAAGGAGTAAACATTCTAACTAATTGCTATCCCGCTGCGGGTCAAACCGTCATGCATTTCCACGTTCATGTTATACCAAGATATGCAAATAGTGATGGACTTGTTATTGAATTTAAAGAAAATAAACTTCTTGAACAAATGTCATTACCAAGCATTGCTAATACAATTAAAGAAGACTTAAAATAACGAACAAAAAAAATCTCGGCTCAATGTCGAGACTTTTTTTATGCGCAAAATTATTGCTTACTTGCTTTTGGTCGATAAAAACTTCTATTTTCAAGTGGGAATATCCTGTTAGTAAATGATCCTGCGCTTACATTACTTAATTCTTTATCTAACATATTGATTTTTGCATCAATGTTATCAGCAATACTTAAAATAAGTGCTTCTTTTGTCATTGGTAATACTGGTGAACCAAATTCATGTTGTCCATGATGGGAAAGAATCATATGTTCTAATAAAAGCGGTATTTCTCCTTCAATATTCAATTTGTCCGCCATTTCTTTTATTTCAGCATTCATAATGGAAATATGTCCTAGTAAACGGCCTTCAGTTGTGTATTCAGCAATAATTGGCCCAGATAGTTCTTTGATTTTTCCTAAATCATGAAGTAATGCTCCTGCGACTAAAATGTCTTTATCAATTGGTAAACTTCCTGGTATATTATCATAAGTATTAGCAATAGCTAAACTTAATTTGGCACAATACACTGAATGTTGTAATAAGCCCGAACAATATTCATGATGATTTTTCGTAGCGGCAGGATGTTCTAAAAAACTTTTATAATATTTATTAATTAAAGCATCTACTAATCCACGAATATCTTTATTTTTAATCATATTTTGATATGTTTTAAATTCATTAATCAAGACATCTTGAGGGATTGGAGAAGAAGTCACATAATCTTGTATATCAATTGTTTCGTTATCAATATTTTCTTCACTTAAAATTTTAACTTGTAATTTTCCATTATGAGAAATTACCATCCCCTTGATATGCGCAATTTTACGAATTTTATAAAATTCGATATCTGCTGCGGTGGCAGACCATTTTTTTGCTTCAATGCTTCCTGAAGCGTCTTGTAAAGTAATATTTAAATATGCCGCTCCAGTACCAGTAATACCTTGAGTAACATTACTTATTAAATAAATACCATCTATTTCTTTGTTTTCTACTAAATTTTTAATTTTCATTTTCATCATCCTTTAACTCATCACTTATTATATAATAACTATAGCCTTTTTTATATAGATAAGATATTATTCTTTTATTTCGTTCGTATTTATCTATTATTTTAGCATATTTATTTTTAGCTTTTAATAAATCTCTTTTTAAGAGTTCTTTATCGTCATTTTTTTCTTCAATATTAGATAAAGCAGTTTGGATAATTTCTTTATTAAAACCTAAAGACAATAATTTATCATAAATATGTTGTAATTTACTTTGGTAATTATAATTAGCATATTTTTTTTCTAACTTAGGAATTTCTCTTTTTATAACATCTAGTTCTTCTTTTTCATTATAAGATATATTAGCTAGTCTTTGCTCACTAATACCTTTTGCAATTAAATTAGATTTAATTTTATTTGGTCCAAATCCCTTTTCTTTAGCGTTACTAACATATTCTTCTACATATAGATCATCATCAATATAATGAAGAGATAATAACTTAGCAATAACTTGATCCACCACTGTAGGTGGACATTTTTTTTGAAGCAATTTGCGTTTAATTTCATTTTTGGTATAAGTTCCACGTCCTAACATGGCATATGCTTTCTTTAAGGTATTTTGCATATTAGCACTTTTTTTAATTTCTTTTATTACCGATTCACTTAATTCTTTATCTTTAAACAAATAAAAATCTAAAATGATATCATCATTAATCTCAATTTCTTGATCGTTTGATAATATTAAAAATGTACCTTTTTTTGTTCTTTTCACTTCTTTAATTGTTACATTACCAGTATTTTCTAAGGGCACGAGTATATACCTCCATAATATTATCATAAAACTTATCTATGGAATAACGACTACAAATCGCTATTGCATTAGTTAAAATTCTTTCCTTTTGTTTATTATCTATTTGCATTATGTTTTTTACTTTATCAGCAAAACCAAATTCGTCGATAAAGTAGAAGCCTGTCTCATTATCAATAACTACATCCACTAAATTTTCATCAAAGCGTGCAAGTATTGGAACATTTGAAGCCATTGCTTCCATAAACGTTAAACCTTGTGTTTCCGTTATTGAAGCTGATACAAATAAATCAGCAAGATGATAATAAAAAGGAACTTCATTAGCAATAACCGAACCAACAAATACCACATACTTATCTAATGCTAGGTTATTCACTAATTGCTTGAGTTCATTTAATTCAGGTCCATCGCCAACGATTAAAAATTTAGCATTAACATTTCCTTCATCAATAAGGTGTTTAAATCCTTTAATGCATATATCAATAGATTTTTCTTTAGCAACTCGACCAAGTGATAAAATTACATAACTATTTTCTAAATTATATTGCTTACATAAAGAAATTAGTTTTTCATTATCAATATTTTCTTTTTTATATTTGGAAAAATCAATTCCTGTTGGAACGATATTTATATATGAATCAACGCCATAATCACGCATTATATCTTTAGTTTTTGTACTTGGCGATATAAATTCCGTGGTGTTTTCTGCAAGATTACGAGAAAATGAACGTACTATTTTTTTGGCAAAATGATCAAAAATACTATTACCTTTAGTAACATAGTAAGTATAGTCTTCATACATCGTATGATACGTGTACACTAATGGTATTTTGCTTCTTTTAGCCGCTATACGGCCTAATAAGCCAATACTTGCTTCTGTCTGAACATGAATTAAATCTAAATTCATATTACTTATTATTTTCATTGCTTGAGAATTATAAATATTAGCAATACGATAAGAATATAATTTT
Organism: uncultured Mollicutes bacterium; assembly: GCA_900549975.1. Classification (GTDB taxonomy): domain Bacteria; phylum Bacillota_I; class Bacilli_A; order RFN20; family CAG-826; genus RUG131. Next base: position 15,214 of record URQK01000026.1, on the reverse strand, counting down.
TTTAGCTCTAATCCTGGTATACGTAATGTTCTATTACTATAACTTAATTTTTTAGAATAAGGATTTGTGCAAATAACAAAAACATTATGCCCATGACTATTTAGGGCATTAGCAAGATTATAAGAAGATGTTGCTACTCCATTTATCTCTGGAGGAAATGTATCTGTAAATATACCAATATTCATGTAAACTATCCTCCTTATTAATAATATAGTATCATAATTATTATTTAGCGTTTATTTTAATTCATCTAAGATGTATTTTACTCCTAATTCATCATTACTTTTTGTTACAATATTTGCTTTCTTTTTAGTTTCTTCTCTTGCATTGCCCATAGCGACATTATTTGCGCATTCTTTATACATACTTTCATCCATGATGCCATCACCAAACGCAATTAGGTTTTGTGATTTTAAATTATATTGTTTTTTAAGAAATTTAATGGCGTTTCCTTTATCCACCTTTTTAGCGGATATTTCAATAAATGTTGGTTTACTACGCATTACTAACACTTCTTTATATTTACTTTTTAATATTGGATATAATCTATCAATATTTTCTTTTGAAGAAATAAGCATCACTTTAATAACATTATCGATTAAAGAGTCATCTTTAATAATTGTTGATTTAAAGTTTACAAGGCCTTCTTCAATAAGTGTTAATTCATTACGATTATTTACATACCATTCAAATCCTGCAAAAATGCTTAAAGATAAATTTTGATTTTTATATTCATTAAAAATTTCTTTTGCAATATAAGTAGGCATTGCTTGAATATTTATTATTTTTTGGTTTCTAGTTGCAATTAAAGCGCCATTACAACATATTATTGGTGTGTTAAGTTCTAAAGTATCATATATTTCGCACATACAAGCAAAATGACGACCGCTAATGAGGTAGAATGGGTATTTATCCTTAATACGCTTAACTGCGCTTATAGTGTCTTTATTTAGTTTGGAATTACTATCAATTAATGTTCCATCAATATCACAAAATATTGTTGTTACTTTCGATAAATTTGCTTTCTTTTTAAATGGTTTTACTAAAAATCTAATTATAAAGAACATAATAGGTAATGAACATATAGGAGACAAAATGTAAGAAACACTAGAATTAACATGAAGCACTACTTCAAACAACCAAATAAATAACTCTTGGCAAATAAAATTAGGAATTGAACTTAAAGGATAAACCGCTAAACGGCGCCATTCCCACTTAGTTTGAAATGATATTTTGGCTTGTAAAGTATAGGCAACTGGTAATAAACAAACAAACACAATTAAATAAGGAATATCCATATTAGGATCTACAAGTCCTAAAGATGTTAAAAAATCAAAAGAAATTTTAGAATTCCAACCGCAAGCATCAAAAACTAATCGGAGCAAAATTGCGCCAACCATGCCCATAAGTGTATTAAGACCGCCGGCAATTAAAAAGCGAAACGATTCTTTTTTATATAAAGTCCAAAATAAATTTTCTAGTTTACCAAATATAGATTTTTCATTTTTAAAAATTTTATTAGCCATAATCATCACCTGCATAATATGATAGCACTTTTTAAGTATGAAAAAAAGACCACCGAAGTGGTCTAACTAATAAAACTAATTAGAATTTTACAGATGGTGCTTCACGGCTCGCTTCATCAACTTTAAATAATTCTGCTTCTTTAAAACTAAATGAATTAGCAATGATATTTCCTGGGAATTTTTCACGTAAATTGTTATAACTTAGAACTACATCATTATAGAATTGACGTGTATAAGCAATCTTGTCTTCTGTATCTTTTAATGTTGATAGTAATTCACTAAAATGAGTATCAGCTTTTAATTCTGGATATTTTTCAATAGTGAATGTCACTAATTTGTTTAATTGATTAGAAGCTTCTGCTGCTTTTTGAACAGATCCTTCGCTAGAAGCATCATTATATAATTTTCTAGCTTCAGCAAATTTTGTAAAAATTTCAGATTCGTGATTTGCATATCCTTTGACAGTTTCAACTAAATTAGGAATTAAATCAAATCTTCTTTTTAATTGAACATCTACTTGTGACCAAGAATTTTTTACTTTGTTACGTCCATCTACTAATTTGTTATACATTTTAATAGCCCAAGCAACAATAGCAATAATAATGATTACGACAAGGACAGCAATAGCAATACCAACAATTGCACCAATGCTTATTAATAACATCTTTCCAATCTCCTTTCCTTTATTTGTTATCTCCACTATCATCTAAATTAACTAAAGTATATTCTTCTTTATTAGCGATAGTAAGTACTTTAACATCTTCACCAAATGATAATGTGGTGCTTGATTTTAATTTCATATCAAGATATGTATCAATTATACTAATTGAAGTCGTGTCATCTGGCGAGGTAGATTGTTCTGATAATGTTTTAACTTTGACATCTACATCAGCCTTAGCGCTAAGGAATGCTTTTTCAGAGAACATTGCTGATAAATTAATATGATCAATACCATCAAAATTAGATGTAATTGATTCAGTCATGCCTTTAACCATTTCTGCTAATTGCTCATCTGTTAAATTAGATGCTTGATCACCCATAGCAGCTTTAGCAACACTAGTTGCAATAGTATTTACAGCAAGAGTTAAATTAGTTTTATTTATTTCAACTGACACTTCATATTTGCCACCTTGATATACTTTAAATGAAACAAATGATGAAAGTGTATTTTTAACAGTTTCGATTAATTTACTAACTTGTTCATCAGTTAAACCATCGGCATTTTTTTTAATAAGTGCTTCGATTTGTGCTTTAGTAGTTTCAATGCCATTTTCAATCAAATCATTATTGAATAAAGGGAAAGTAATATTTGATTCATCAAAAACAACAGGTGCATAGAACTTTTCAGGAATTTCAACTCCCGCGTTAGCGCTAATAAGGTCTTGTAATTGTTTATTAACATCAACATAACCATTACCTTCATCTAGCACGAATTGAGCGGAAATGGCAACAGGTTCTTTATTGTCTCCAAACACACTTTGGCCTTCCGATTTAACATCAGCATTTAAATTTGCTTTAACAGAAGCCTTAAGTTCATTAAACGCTGTAGCACTTGTTAATCCACTAACAGCAACATCAAATTCACCGTTTACACTTGCTTGAACAACATCAGTAATAGTAGATTCACTAGACTTTTCATGAGTATCAGCATTAACTTGATATGAATCGGTAAATACATGTAAATCATATTTTTCAAGATTCGCATTAAATCCTATCGCATCATATGTATCAACATTACTAGCACAATTTTGTAATAATTTGACACCTTCACTATACTCCATAGCTTTACCTTTACTATCAGTTGTCTCTCCGCAAGAGCATAATGCAAATAACATAATAGGCAATAAAATCTTCGTCTTTTTCATAATTTTTTCCTCCTAATAAAATTATAATTTTATTCTATAAATATGTCAATAAATCGTTTAACGGCCACTCATATGAGTACCACCCATACCATGAGATGATCCTCCACCAAATCCGCCGCGACCACCGCCAGAGCCTCCAGCTCGAGCAGCTTGTGCTTTAGCAATAGTTGTACTAGCAACCGCAAATGAATTTGCCATACGATAAGAATAATAGTTATAGAAACTTGGATAGTAGAAGAATGTGGCATTACTACTAGTTAATTCATTTTCCATTCCAAGCGAAGAATATTTAAATCTTACTTGTTTTTCTACTTTATCAGCAATGCCAAATTCCGTTGCATAAACCATATAATGTTCCCAAACGATAATACCTGGCATTGGATAATCTTTCATATTTGAGAATTCTTCTAAGAACTTTTTAAATGCCTTCCATTTAGTAAATTCTTCATTTGCTTTTTTAGTACGTCTAATAATACTTCTAGCATAGACATTGATAAATATTATAAAGCCAATTGTAAACCATATGCTAAAGTTTGGAACAACCAAATCAAATGATGCTTTTATAAAGAATTGAATTAAAATAACTACTACCATTACAATATTAAATAAGCCTGTTTTCTTAGTTGCAACATTTACTTCAAAGAAATCATAACTTTCTGCACTTCTTTTAATAGATTCGTTAAATCTCTTGTTACAATTTTGATATTCAATTGCGTTCTTTTCTTTTTTATTGAAGTTATCCAACTCATCTAAACTCAATTCTTGACCATTACCAACAATATTGAAGAACCAATTAATTAATTCTTGTTCGTGTGGCATTAAATCTGAAGTTGACATTTCACTATTTAATGTCATTTTATAATTTGGTTTATCATCTAACAAAGATGCACCATTATTATCAAGAATAATATATTTTCTTCTAATTAAGTCTAGCAATGTGGCTGTGACATCATTTTTGTCTGGATCTTTAAAGCGATACAAATATCCCATAACTGCTGGACCATAATCATTTGGTAACTCACGATAATATTCATTAAAGAACTCTGGGGTATACTCTTTGTCATACTTATTATACAAATGAATAAATGTAAAAATAGCAAAACCTATTGATGACACAAATATGATAATTGACACAACATTAACAATATTTGCCATTCTTGTTTCATTAGGAATTGTTACTTCTTCATATTTAATAGCATTCTCTAAATGCGCTAACTTAGAAACATTACAATATTCATTAGTAAACAAAGACTTATCAAACATTGTATTAGGCATCATGATTCTAGCTTCAATTTCTTCATTCTTTTTTAATTGTTTGCTAGTTAATGTTATTGTATAAGGATCAGTTTTGTTAGTTTCTGGATTAACAAGAGGATATGTAACTTTACCAGCTGTGCCATGTCCATAAACATAAACTTCTTCACTCTTTAAATCGCTTTTTAAAGTTGAAGGCAAATGGATTACACAAGTAACATTTTTAGTGGACATTTCATTACTAGAAACAAATTTAGCATTAATTTCAGCAATATCACTATAATACATTACAGCGCCCTTATAACCATATGTATATTCGATAGTGCAATTAGGTCCTAAACCACTTGCGCGATATATGTATATTCTTTCCGCATTTTGATAATCACTTGCTACAATATGCGAAGGATCATCTTCCCAAGTATGAGTTTTACCATCTTTAAATGAATAAGAAATTAAATCACCACGTCTATAATCATTGCCATAGTTGTTATTATCCGTGCTCATAACTTCTTTGCCACTATGATCTAACACTCTAACACTTACAACACTTTCATCAAATTTTGGTTTTTGATGTTGAGAACTTCCTGACTCGCTTACATTATCCGCAACTGGATTATTAGCGTCCGCGGCATAAACAATATCTTTATTTATTTCATGCCACTTAGTAGTAAGTTGCATTTTTTCAGTGATTTTCATAGAACCATCTTCACTGATCCATACTTCAACATCATTTTGTGTTGTTTTACAATCACTTGGTGATATTTCGTAACTATTAGAAACAAATAAAAAATAGGCAATAGGAATAATAATACACACTAACATTGCTATTATTCCAATAAGATTTTTCTTTAAAAAATACTTCATGCATTTCTCCCCTTAATAAGTATGCGCACACATAAATAATTATGCAATACTCGCTTATATATTAACTTATTAATAGTTAATATAGCAATAATTTTAAACAAAACTTTAGCTTTTTAGTTTTTAAATTGATTTAGTTTTTCATCATAATAATAATTAATTGTGCTAAGAATATTTATGATTTCTTCTTTGTCTTCACCTAAATCATCACATAATTCATCTAAAGAACTATAAAAATCTCTTAGTTTAGTATTAATTACACTCAATAAAACATAAGCATTACTTGGTAAACTTTGCATATTATCACCTAATTTCGAAATAATTATATAACAATATATTGTTATTTGTACACAAATAAAGTAAAGAAAAACATAGACCTAATTTAATAAGCCTATGTTCTAAAATTTTAAAATGATAATGTGGATTCAAAATCAAAATTAATAGTATCTAATTGAAATGTTGATTGTGATTTCGCACCAGCATAATCATTCTCATAATAATAATTTTTTCCATCATGAGGTAATGCTAAACCTTGAATACGAATGATATTCTCTCCTTCATTAAGTTGAACATTACGTAATTTAACATATACCCAGTTTCCCATTGCGTAACCATAATCTCCATATCCGCTTGGCGCAATCATAACTTGATTATCATTAATTTCAATTTCATTACCATTAATAAATACTTTTGCAGTTTTATTAAAAATCATATCATCAGTAATAAATTGTGTGTATGACGAATCAGTTTTCGAACAACCTGTTGCCACTTTTAAAGAAACAAGTCCATTGCTACTAACACTAGAATTTACTTTTACTTCTACATAATCAGATTCATTTTTAAATCCTGTTACATAATTTCCATCAGTAGAAACTTTTGCTAATTTTTCTACATTTTTAGCGCCACCAGTATAATCGTTAGGATAATCACTTAAATTGCCATGTAAATCTTTTTTACTAACATTATAAGTGGTAACTGATTTAGTAATTTCTTCTCCACATGAACATATACCAATCATGGCATACATTGAATCTTTTGTTTCATCAATAACATGAACATGTTCACTTACATTATCAGCATCATATAAACTGATTGTATCAAGAATTGGTGTGGATTGTGTTCCATTCACGCCAGCATCATGATATAAAGGTGTTGTAGTATTTTCAACATAAGGACATTTAGACATAATTCTTATTTCGTTAACACCTTTTTGGAGTTTAATATTATCTAACAAAATATAAGTCCAATTACCCATAGCAAGATAGTACTCTTTGCTTTCTTTTCCCAACAATACTTTAGTGTCATCAATATTAATGTTTTCATCATTAATAAATACATCAAATACTTTATTGAATTGCATATCGCCAGTGATCCAATTTTGCCCAGAACCTAGTTGCGTAATATATCCTGTTGCCGCTTTTATAACAAGTTTAACTGTTAATTCTTCTTTTGATTCAAAAGAATTAATAACTCCTGCTCCACCATAGTTATAATTAACATATTCTCCACCAGCAGAATTTGCACCTAATTTAGTTACATTTGCACTACCAGTTTTACCACTCATAATATTTTTGTAACGATTTTGTGGTGGATTATCATTAGTACCAATTAAGTCATTACTCACAAAATCATAATAATAATTTGGTGCAACTTCCTCATTATAATCACAGCGAATACATTTTTTCTGCGCTACTTGCACACCAGGCGTAGTCTCTTTTATATCTTCATAAGCAAATATGTGATGTTTTGGCAAAGTAATATCTTTTAATTCTTCTAAACCAAACTCATCAGCAAAATACTTATTACAAATTGAACAATAATAATATTCGACATTACCATCTGACTCGCATGTCGGCTCAACACGTTCAACATGTTTTGACATATTATGAGTTTCACCTTTACTAACTTCAATTGCTAATGTACAAATTTTTGTTCCGGCAGTAAAAGTGATGGCTTTATCATCTAATGATAATCTTTCTTTTGGTGAATAATCGAAGTTTTCAATTATTTCCGAGGTGCCATCAACAAAGTTACCTTTTAACACAATACCAGTTGGATCAAAATATTCATGCTCTAAATATGATATTTTAGTTGGATTTTGCGCGATTTCTATTGAAGCATATACTTTTGTTACAGAAATCGGAACATAAACAAATTTACGATTATATGTTACCTTAATTTGCTTGTGTGATTCACGTAATGATGAACTAGGTGAACATCTAAATCCTTTTGTTATCGTTTTTTCTTCACCATCTTCAAACGTTGCCTTTAATTCTAATCCTTTTGGATCAAATTTTTCACCAACAACATAATTTAATTTATCAGGCATTTTAGATATTTCTAAACTTGTTGGTATTTTAACATTAATATCAATATCTAATACTACTGATTTATTCATATAACGAATAACAATTTCTTCATCATCTTCTGTTAGTTCATCCGTTGGTGAATATGTATAGCCACTTGTTACTTTAGCGGTGCTTCCATTTTCGTATTTAACACCTAATACTAATCCGGTTGGATCAAATAGTTCACCAGTATAATATTCTAGTTTGGTCGGATTTTCTAACACTTGTAATCTTGTAACTTTTTGATTATTAGATTTATTACAAGATATTAATCCTAGAGATAAGAATGATATAAAGACCGCCACTAAGGCTTTTGATACTTTTTTCATTATTTTTCCCCCTTAGATTTAGAAGATTTACTTTCATACTTAGTTAATTTATCTTGCAATAATTTTATTTGTAATTCTAATTCTTGATTAGTTTGAAGTAAATTATCTATTTCTTCTCTTAATTTCTTTTTAGAAATAAATTTTTTCTTTTCGCGACTTTCTTCTACAATTTCTTCTTCCACTAATTGTCTCTTTTTCATTAAGAAGAAAGTCCAAACACCTAAGCCACCCACAACTACTAAATCAATACCTACTAAAAGTGGAATCCACCATGGGAATACAGCTTCCACAACGGAAATCTTATCAATATTAGTTTTAATAATATCATTAGAACTATCATGAGTGGCGGATTGATAATAAGTATTACAGAAACTAAACATAATATTTTTACACGCTTTTCGTGCTTGAAAAATAAATGTTGGGTTAGAACTATTTTCGCCAAAATATTCTCCTTTTATTCCCATCCCAGTTAAGAATATATCTTGTCCAGCATAAACGCCTTGTTTCATTTTCATATAGCCACTTCCAGCATAATAATCTGTAACAGTCGCACCTCTAAATCCCCATTCATTACGAAGAATTTGAGTAGTTAAAGCATAGTTTCCACCAGCCCAAACTGCACCAACACGATTAAACGAAGTCATAATGCCAGTTGCTTTTCCTACTTTAACAGCATATTCAAATGGTTTTAAATATATTTCACGTAATGATTGTTCAGTTAACCAAGTGTATTTTTCACTTCTTCCTGCTTCGGAATCATTAACAGCAAAATGTTTTACATATGGATAAACGCCATTAGCAATACAACCTTTTGTTACTTCCGCAACTGATTTGCCAGAGAATAATGGATCTTCAGAAATATATTCACTATTTCTTCCTGCAAATGGGTTTCTTGGCATATTACAAGTTGGAGCATACCAACCATCAACACCAGTATTTTTTGCTTCCGCAGCAAGTGCTAAACCAAATGAATATTCGATTATACTATTCCATGTACAACCTCTTGTCGTATCAGATGGGAAATAAGTCCATCCACTACGGTCAATATCATGAGCAGGATCACTAGTATTATTTTCTTGAATCGAACGATTTAAGCCATTTGATCCATCATTATCAATCATGTATTTTTTACCAACAGATGTGGCATGATATGTACGATATCCACCTAATTGAATCATGTTTTCCATTTCTGAAACGCTCAATTGATTTAATAATTCATCCCATTTAGCGTTATCGTAGTCTTTACCTAATTCCATAACTAATTCTTTATTAACTACGATATTTTTATTCATTTTTAGTTCTTCTTCACTTGCAGCGCTGCCGTCTGCATGAGTATACAATAAATATTTGCCAGCTTTTCCATCGCCGGTTTTAGGCATAGTTGTAACTTCTTCAACTTGCGCTACATAGTTACTAGCAGCGCTAACTTTTGCCCCACTACTAACATTTTTAGCTGTTACTTTGGGAAAAGTATTAACAAAATCCGCACGTGTTAAATATGTGGGTTTTTCTCCATCAAAGTCACTTCCATCAATAGCACAACCAGCATATGCATTTTCACCAGTAAATAAATTTTCTACTTTTGTGCCACTAACTGGATCATTTTCAAATTGAATTGTCTCATTAGCGATATATTTTAAAGTCGAATTAGGAATTTCTTTAATAGTATGCGCATCGCTTCTAAAAGTAACAACATATTCACCTTTTTCTACTTCGTAGCCTTTAAAACCGTTTTTATTCATATCATAACAATCATAAGATGCAAAATCGTATGGTTTAAATGATAATGTTAAAGTTTCACTGTCGCCTGGTCTTAATAAACTAGTTTTGGCAAAATCAACTAAGTTTACTTCAGATTTTTCAATTCCGCCTTTGGTATATGGCGGCGTGACATATAATTCCACAACGTCTTTACCTTTACGATTACCAACATTGGTAACTATTACTTCATAAGTAAATTCCGTATCTTTAGTTATATATTCACTTGTTGAAGTAAAAGATTCAATTTCCCATTCAAATTCCGTGTAAGATAAACCAAAGCCAAAAGGAAATTTAACCGCAGCATCGTAGCCTTTTTTAGTTTCTTGATGTGTCTTACCATTTCCTTCTAAAACGTCATAAGTAACTGATAAGTCTTTAAAATAGTTTTCTTTATCGGCAGTTTCAAACCATTTATATCCTAAATAGATATTTTCAGCATAGGTAATACTTTTATTGCTGCCAGTATAATTAGCGTATGTTGGATCTAAGGCAAAATCATATGGTGATGTATTAGTTAATTTTCCACTTGGAGTAACCTTTCCTCTTAAAACGCGAGGAATAGCATGAGTACCAGATTGACCAGTACCAGCCATATATAAACAAGCATCAATATTTTCATAACGATCTAAAAAGTCTAATTTCATCGCGTTAGCGCAGTTAACAATGACAATAACTTTATCAAAATTAGTTGTCACCATATTGAGTAATTCATCTTCTTCTTTAGTTATTTCTAAGTAAGTTCTTGAATCATCACGCACCGGATTAAATAAACTTTTACTATCTTTTGATTTGTATTGAACTGTTGGAACATCTTGTCCTTCTCCACCTTGACGAGAGAATACCACTAAAGCAACATCAGAAAAGTCTTTAGCATTATTAATCATTTCACTTGAATAATAACTCATATCTGGTTCACGAATAGTAAAGAATTCACTAGAAGATAAGTTAAGTGATTTTCCATATCCTTTAGTAGAGAATTTAGTATACATATCAATTATTTCTTTGTTGTATTCCATACCCGCTGACTCTAGTGCTGATAAAAAGAAAGTAGCATTTCTTTGAATTGCGCCATTATTGCCAGCTGCTGAACCACTTCCGCCAATAACCCAACCAGCATCAGTAGCGCCCCAACCAAATACATTAACGGTAGCTAATTCGGATTTAGATAAAGGTAATAGGTCGTCTTTATTTTGTAATAATACAATACCTTCTTCCGTTATTTCTCGACACAAAGCATCGGATACTTGTAAAGCTTCTTGAGTTTCATCACTAGAATAATCTACTTTTGATCCGCATAAATATCCTGTAATTAACTCATTTAAAACCCCGCATGTTGTATTTGCGCCCACTAAAAGCAAGGCGACAAATACATCAATGCCCACACATATTTTTTTCTTTGTTTTTAATTTCATAAACTACTCCTATTTTGTAAACGTTTCATTAAAAATACCAATAGTATCTAAAGCTGCAGTAGACATATCTCCGCCTTTATCTTTATAACTATGTCTTAATGAAGTTAATCTAATAACGTTTTCTCCACTTATAAATGAAACATTATCAATAATAATGTACATCCAGTTGCCCATTGCTAAGGCATAGCCTTCTCCGCTACTTTTATTAGTGAATCCTTTGCCATCATTATCATTACCTTTTAATGTTGCTCCATCATCAATACTAATCGCATTGTTATTAACTGTTAAAGCAAACACTTGATTAAATTGCATATCATCAGTACCCCAAGTTGCAAAATTATCTTCTACAAGATAGTTATATCCGCTTGCGGCTTTAATAACAACACTTCCTACAAAAGAAGTTTCAACATTTACTTTAACTTCTGCATATGTTCCGCCATAGAATTGTCTAGCTAGGTTCCCGTTAAGAGCGGTATTAGCAAGTGCTTTGACATTAGGACTAGAAACAGTATTATCAACCATTGTTACTGGTCGAATGTCTTTTCCATTATAAGTGCCATTTGTTCCACCTAAATTATCACTAGTAATATCAATATAGTTAGATGTAGTTATATGTTTGTTTAATACTTCATTACATCTTTCACAATGTACATTGCTTAACTCTAATGAGCCTGAACTTTCACTTACTTTTGTTCCAGTAATAATGTGACTTCCATACATTGGTAACACTTTGCTCATTACTTTGCCATAATCATTAAAAATAAGTGTTTCACTACCATTTTCTAAACATTTTTGTGCGACCAATTTAGTTTCAACATCATTTGCACAAACTTTATATTTATAAACTTCCACACTATCTAAAGAAGGACTTGATTGTGTTCCGTTATCGCCTGGATCTTTATAAAGAAGGGTGCCATCTTCTTTTAAAGGCTTTTTAGAAATAATTTCAATTTTATTATTACCTTTAATAAAGAAAGCATCTAATGGTATGTTAACAAAGTTTCCCATTGCATCACCATAATTGCCTGCTTTGCCTGGTAATATAACATCATCCTTAACTTCTACTTTATATCCGTTAACTAATACATCAAATACTTTATTAAATTGCATATCTCCAGTAGTAAAGCCATTAGAGTTATTTGTTAAATAACCAGTCGCTGCACGAATAACTAATTTACCAGCAAAAGTAGCATCGCTAGTAAATGTGGATGTTGCACCTGCACCATTATATAAGTAATGTAAATAATTGCTGCCTATAGATTTAGCGACTGCCTTGGGAAGATTTTGTCCCCCGGCATTTTTGGCATTAAATTCAGTCGCATTTTTTCTTTCATTAAATGGATTAGCGTTTAAATATCCTTCACTATCACTTAATATAAAATTATGCGCATAAACTGATTCATAATTTGTATTCGTGTTATCTAATGAGCTGACAATATTCATAGTTTGATTATAAGAATAATTGTCACTTTCTAAGCCTACATTAGCTAAGTCTAGATTTCCAAAAGAATAAGTATAGCCGCCATTTATTTCATCTTGTAAACTGATGGCTTTATTATCTAGTATTTCTCCATTAATTGATGGAGTAAGTGATAAAGATGAATATAGATGATGTTCATCTTTAAATTTGATGGTGTAACAAGACCATAAATAATCACTTGATGCTTCATTTTTATCTTCTGTAATAGAATTTAAATTTTCTGAATAATAATAATTCTTTCCATTCGCACTTATCGAACGATATAACGTTGACACATTTTTATTTCCTAATTTGTAGTTTTCATTATTAACATCTAACGAATAAGAAATGCTATTAATATTTCCAGACACAGCCATCGCAAATCTTAAAAAATAATTTGAACCATCATAACCAAGTTGAGTATAAACTTTAGAATATTTATAGTTATCTACATCCCCTATTTTAAGATTTTTTAAGAATGTTTTTTCATTACTTTGATAGTCTTCTGCCTTGCAAGTAAGAGAATCAAAACTATTTTTATTAATATCTTTGTTAGATTCTCCCATCATCATTGACATTAATAATGGTAAAACAAATACTAAAATTACATTCTTTTTCATATAAGCTTACCTCCTTATAGTTCTACATAACCATCATCTAAGAGATCGTTATTATCTTTAACATCAAAATCTCCTGAGGCACATGTAATATCTTCTAAAACAACATCGACTTCCAAACAATTTGGAGTTATGTACTTTTTCTTTGTTTCCATAATAAAAGAAACCTCCTTTTAGCAGTTTAATTATATATTAAAACGCTTACATTAGAGGTTTATAGCCGTATTCCGTAATTTGATTGCCGTATTCAGTAGTTAGCTTAAAGGAAGTAATATCGATAAAGAAAAGATATGGTTATCATTATCAACATTTATTCTCACATCGCCATTATATTTTTTAGCAATGTACATAATTGATTTTATACCATAGCCATGATAATCTTTGTCTTTTTTCGTAGTTATCGGTAATCCCGCATTATCAAGTTTAATTTCTCCACTAAAATAGTTTTCCACACGAATGGAAACTAAACTATGAATAGGACGAACAATTAGATTAATTGTTCTTAAATCTTTGTTATCCGTTTTATTAACTGCTTCAATTGCGTTATCAATAGCATTTCCAAATAAAGAAAATAAATCTGATTTATCAATAAAGTTTAAACTAGAGCAATCGCCAAAATATTTCATTTGAATATGATTCTTGGTACAAAGTAAACTTTTTTCCGTTAAAATTAAATCAAGTGCTTCATTACCTGTTTTTAATGTTGAATCATAAATAGATACAATATTTTCTAATTCATTTAATGTGTTCTTATCAACATTTTCTTTTGAACCAAATTCGCGAATTTGATGTCTTAAATCATGACATTTAATATTAATCAAATCAATATTTTGTTTCGTAATAGTGTATTGTTCATCAGCTTTATGAAGTAATTGTTGCGTAATTAGTAATTCTTTTCTTAAATGTCTAATATCAATAAATGAAGTTTGAATACAAAAAATCATAATACATAAAATCACATTACATAAAGATACAACTATTGAATGAATACGATTATAATCACCATTAGAATAAACAAATATTGCATTTAACAAAATGTCGGAAAATAAAATCAAACCCGACATAGCAAATATCACAATAATACTAAATTTGATATCCGTAGCATACATTTTCTTACGTAAAAAATGATAGCCAAAAGCGTAAATAAAAGAATAACACGTTAAATAAACCGAAGCAAATAAAATAAAATTAATGGCATTATTATAAAAATCCACTAGTGTTTCACCATATATACCCACTGAATTTGAAGTATACAATCCAGAAATATGACAGATGAAAGCAAAAACATTATGAGCAAGAGTTTGTAAAGTATAAGAAGAAATCGCTATAAAAAATATTCTTTGCCATGAAGCGTCATAAATAAAAAATAACATTCCTACACATATAAAAAATAATATTAAAAACATTAAAGATGTATACCACCAAGTATAAGATATGTTTTTAAATAATGGGAAGAAAAAAGAAATAACTAAAATTACAATAATAGAAAATAGTAATCTAACAACAAAATGATTACGCTTCTTTAATCTATATGAAAACATTAGCATTGCCACAATAATTTCAATAGCAAAAACCATTTTATAGAGGGCTAATTGAGATAATTCCATATTAAACACCACCACCTAGTGATAAATAATTATTTAAATCATTAACAAATTGTTTCTTTTTAGCGCGTGATATATTTAATACTACATCACCTATATAAGCTGCGCCTTCTTCTATTTTAGTAACATAATATAAATTAACTAAATAGCAACGATTACATAATGAAAAATAATGGTC
>URQK01000025.1 GCA_900549975.1 uncultured Mollicutes bacterium | reverse complement strand
AATTTACACGTAAAGGTTCATCTACTAGCAATGAAATTCCAACATCTTTAATTGCCACTTGGAAAAATGAAAAAACTACATTTGGTGATAATTATGAAGATATTTATACCGTAACAATTAAAATTACTGCAACTAATTTAACAATTAATAGTGAAAATAAAAAAGACGCATGCTTACAAAATCAAGTATTTAATTTTGTTGAAGTAAGTGAATTAGATGGAGATAAATGTTATGTATTTAGCAATGACATTTATGGTAATATTAAGATTCTTGATTATGGTAGAAGTATTGTTGTTTATTATGAAACTGCGGGAATAATTGGTAGTGATTCTGGAGAATTTGTAGAAGTAAAAGAGGTAGCAAAAGATGACTTATCTAGCTTAGTTGGTACATGGGAGTCAAATGATTCTTATGATTTAAATAATAATTCTTTAGACTATGTTCGTGTTGTTATAACTAGTGATGGTTCACTTACTTTATCAAGTAGTTCCAGTGAAGCATATTTAAATAAAACTCTTACATTTGTAAAATTTGATGAGAGCAAAGTTGCTTATTTTGTTGATGGCGAAGGTAATCAAATGACTATCGATGGAGTAAGTTTTCCAGGATCTTTATCCGTTACCTATTTAGCGGGTGGATTAACTGGCGAAGAGATATTTAAGTAACATTTCTCCAGAAATAAAAATTTAATTAGTAAATACCATTGTATAACTAAAAATATAATGGTATTTTATTTATAATAAAATAAAAGGAGTTGGAAATAGTGAAAAAAACAATTTATCCAATTATGTTTTTAAGTCTTGCCCTTATTAGCGGATGCAATAAAAATCCATCTTCATCAGTAGAAGATAAGGATAATTATATAGTTTCTTATTATTCAGAAGATAATTCACTACTATATCAAGACCAAGTAAAAAAAGGCGCTTCATCTTTATATAACGGCGATGAACCAACAAAAAAATCACAATATGGCAATTATGAATATTCGTTTTTTGGTTGGGATAAAGATCTTACTAATATAAAAAGTGATTTAGAAGTTCATCCAATATTTAAAAAACTTTCAACAGAAGAAATAGAAGTTGGGGATTATACATATCGTCGTTTTATTACTGAAAATAATGAAACAGAAGCATATGAAATTTATAAATATAACAATTTTGAAAATGAAATTGATTTAGTGATTCCTAGTAATTATTTAAATAAACCAGTTATTCAAATTGGGAAAGCATGTTTTATGGAAACACCTATAAAATCTATTACCATTCCCGAAGGAATTGAAATAATTGACGCTTATGCTTTTAATAGTTGTAATGTCTTATCAAGTGTTACATTACCTTCCTCTTTAAGAATTATTAATCATGCAGCATTTTATTTGACTATTAACTTAAAAGAACTAGATTTAAAAAACACTCAATTTATTGGTGAAGATAATTTTGAATTATGTGAAAGCCTTCGTAATTTATCAATCAATACTGAAAATAATTTTTATTCAACATATGAAGGTGGGTTATACACTTTTGATTATAGTAAGTTAATAAAAATGAGTGAAAACGTTAGCAAAGTAAATCTACATGAAAAATGTAATACTTTAGGAATTGAATCTTTATCTAGATTAAATAATGTTTTAGAGGTAACTATTCCTTCTAGCATAACAAATATGGAAGAAGGAGTGTTCTTTGAAGCCCAGTTCTCTAAAGTCAACCTTAACGCTAATATCGAGAAAATACCATTTAATACATTTAAATTTTGTCGAAAATTAAAAGAAGTAACTTTACCAAGTTCATTAACTATGATTGGAGACTATGGGTTTTATCGTTGTGAAAATTTGACTTCGATTACTTTCCCGGATTCGCTTACTGAAATCGGTGAGTTCTCATTTGCTTATTGCTTTGCTTTAAAGCAATTTAACATTTCTTCAAATTTAGAATTCATTGGATATGGCGCTCTAGATGAAATGACTGAACTAGAAGAATTTGTTGTTTCTCCTCGAAATACACAATATCGAGTAATTGAAGGTTCACTTTATAACTATGATTCGACTACTTTAATACGTGTTCCTCAAACAAAAAAAGCTATAATGATTCCTAATTTTGTGACAACAATTGGCTCAGGGGCTTTTTATAAGTGCCAAGAAATAACACAATTGCAATTACCAAATAAATTAGAAACTATTGAATCACATGCTTTTTATTTTATGAACCAAGTGACTAAATTAAATATTCCAAGTTCCGTAACCACAATTGAGGCATCAGCTTTTGACACTATGGAACAATTAAGTTCGATTACTATTCCAGATAGTATAACCGTTTTAGCAAATAATCTATTTGCATATTGCACAAACTTATCTGAAGTTAATTTACCTAAAAATCTAGAAACAATAGGTAAAGAAACATTCTATTCTTGCGAAAGTATTATTGATATTACTTTCCCAGTATCTTTAAAAGAAGTTGGCTATCATGCCTTTGAATTATGTTCAAATTTGGAATCAATTCATTATAATGGCACAGAAGCTCAGTTTAATAAAATCAATCTTCGTGATAGTGGTATTCCAAGTTCTGTTACTGTTTATTGTAATGAAGATTAATTAGAATAAATAAAAATCACAGCCAAGTTTAATTAATAATGACTGTGATTTTTTAGTTTAAGTTTTTTCTATTTGATTATTGTTTTTTAGATAATTTGATAATAGTAGTAATTAACATATATACGCCTAATATAGCAAGTAATGCACCGAAGATTACCCATAAGTAATTACCGAATTCAGCCCATAATAATAACATTAATCCTAAAGCAATTAAAATAAGTGCAACAACAAGTTCACTAATGCCAGCAGTTTGATGCTTTTTGATTAATTTAATAACTGCATCTATTAAAGTTAATGTGCCAACAGAAATAATAGCAACTTTAATAATCATTGTTAATGGTGTTTGAATATCCAACTTGTTTGCAAGCATTGCAATTGAAACACCAATTAATACTGTTCCCCATAATGCACCAGGCACTAATAAAGTGCTTTTTGATGACTCGGACAAACTTTTAGTGAATGAGAAGATTCCCATGATAAGTACTGCAATACCAATAATGATGTTAACAATACTTGGTTGGATAATTGAACATGCAATTAAAATACCAATAATAATAAATAAAATAGATTCAACTAACGTATAAGCTTTTTGTTTACTCATAAAAAAACTCCTTTCAAATACGTTTAAATTATACATTTATTTTTACTTTTAGCAAATATTTTATGCTTAAAAATAAGTGAAAACTATAAAAAAATCGCTTACATTATTGTAATGTTTTAAGTATTATAAAAAAACTTCTAAATAATTCACTTTATTTAGGCTATTGTCATAGACTATAGAGAGGTGAGTATATGAAAAAAGAAATAATTGGGGCGATGGTTACACCTTTTAATAATCAAGATGAAATTGATTATGTAGAAGTTAAAAAAATGCTTGAATCATATGAAAAAAGCGGACATAGCGCAGTTGTCGTAGCGGGGACAACCGGAGAAGAATCCGCACTCACATCAAAAGAAAAAATTGATTTAATTAAATTTGTTATAATGAATACTAAATTAAAAATTATTGTTGGTGTGGCAGAAAATAACACGAATAAAATAATCGAACAAATTGAAGTTCTTAATACGTTAAATATTGATGCGTTACTTGTGACATTGCCATTTTATAATAAGCCACCACTGCGAGGCGTATTTTTACATTTTAAAAAAATATTACAAACTAGTAGACATCCGGTTTTAATTTATAATGTTCCGTCAAGAGTAGGTATGTCAATTGATTACCAAACAATTAGAAAATTACTACATATATCCAATAAATTAATTGGAATAAAAGAATGTAGTAATGATTTTAATCTCATGACTTTATTAAAGAAAAATTTTCCAGATTTTTTAGTATATCACGGAAATGACACTAATTTTGATAAAGCACTTGCTGCAGGTGCAGATGGAATTATTTCTGTTTCATCTATTTTATACGCTCAAGACTATAAATTACTAATTGAGGATTACGAAGATAATTTTACGAATCCCATATTAATTGATTATTTAAATTTTATTGGCAATTTAATAACTTTTGAAACTAATCCAATACCTATTAAATATTTATTAAGTATCAACGGCTATAAAAGTATGAATTTAAGACTTCCTTTAGTTAATTTATCTTTAGACGGCAAAAGAAACTTAGATTTACTTAAAACAAAGTAATATTTTAGTGGTTTTGTTTGACATTTTAAAATCAAAGCATAAACTATAAATAGTGAATTGACACTTATCCGCTTCCCATAGCGGAAAGTAAGCATTGTGTCTTACGTTGATAACGACCTAATAAGCCGTTATTTTTTTTATACTTCAATAGTTTTATAAAAAGGTAAAAAATGTTATACTAATATTAACAAAAGAAAAACTTATAAGGAGTTTAGATAATGGTTGATGTAATTATTTTAGGCGCTGGAGTTATAGGAGCATTTATTGCTCGAGAAATAGCAAAATATGATCTTGATGTTTTAGTGATAGATAAAGAAAATGATGTTGGTAATGTCACATCAATGGCTAATTCCGCAATTATCCATTCTGGATATGATCCTTTGCCACATACTTTAAAAGCAAAATTTAATGTTTTAGGCAATAAAATGTATGATCAAGTTGCTAAAGAACTAGATGTAAAATTTATTCGTACTGGTTCAATGACTGTAGCTACGACTAAAGAACATTTAGAAATGTTAGAAGATTTAAAGAAAAGAGCTCATGAAAATGGCGTGGAAGTTTACTTATTAACAAAAGAAGAAGCACTAGAAAAAGAGCCGCATTTAAATGATTCTATTTTAGGCGCTTTATATTGCCCAACTGCGGGAATCATTGATCCATTTAATTTAGTTGTTCATGCGATGGAAAACGCTATTGATAATGGTGTGAAATTAAAACTAAATGAAGAAGTAATTGATTTAAAAGAAATTCCTAATGGCATAAAAGTAATTACTAAAAATAGTGTTTATGAAGGAAAAATTGTGATTAACGCGACAGGAGTAAATGGAGATACTATTTCACATTTAATTAGTAATCATGACTTTAATATTAAAGCAAGAAAAGGCGAATATTATGTTTTAGATCACTTTGATGATTCGTTTTTAAATATGCCAATTTTTCCTCTTCCTTCTCAAAAAGGAAAAGGTATATTAATGACACCAACAAGTAGTCATAATTATTTAGTAGGACCATCATCAGAATTTGTTGATGATAAAGATGATTTAGCAACGGACGCATTAACATTAAGCGAAGTTAAAAAACAGGCATCTTTAATTATGAAAGATATTCCTTTTAATATGACAATTAGAACTTTTGCGGGTAATCGCCCAACACCATCTACGCATGATTTTATTATTAAAATTGAAAATAATCATTTTATTAATGTGGTAGGTATTGAATCACCAGGTTTAGCAAGTGCGCCCGCAATTGGAAAATATGTTGTTGAAGAATTGTTATCAATATTAATTAATTTAAAAGCAAAAGAAAACTATAATCCGAATGTAAAAAAATATGTACACATGAAAGAATTAAGTTTAGAAGAAAGAAATAAGTTAATAAAAGAAAATCCTAAATATGGACATATCATTTGTAAATGCGAATATATATCTGAGCAAGAAATACTAGATACACTATCAAGAAGTTGTCCGCCTCATTCCATAAAAGCACTTAAGAAAAGAGTTCGTGCTGGATTTGGTAAGTGTCAAGGTGGTATGTGTCAACCAAATGTTTTAGATATATTAGCTAATTATTATCACATCAATGCCTTAGATGTTAATTATGATGATTTAAATACTAATATAATTAAAGAAATAACAAAGGCGGGTGATGACAATGCATAATTATGATGTTGTCATTATTGGTGGGGGCGCTGCCGGTTTAGCGGCTGCTAAAAAATGTTATGATTTAGGAATAAAAGATATCGTTATAATTGAAAGAGATAATACTTTAGGCGGCATTTTAAATCAATGCATTCATAATGGTTTTGGACTTCATGAATTTAAAGAACAATTGTCAGGACCTGAATATGCAAGTAGATTTATTGAAATGCTAAAAGATACCAATGTAGTTATTAAAAATAACACCATGGTTACTAATATTTCTAAAGATAAAAAAATAACTTATGTAAATGAAATAGAAGGTTATCAAATAATTGAAGCAAAAACAATTATTTTTACAGTGGGGTGCTATGAAAGAAATGCTGGATCTATTCAGCTTCCAGGTGATCGACCAAGCGGCGTTTATTCCGCTGGCACAGCCCAAAAATATTTAAATATTGATGGCTATTTAGTTGGTAAAAGAGTGTTTATTTTAGGATCAGGAGATATCGGCTTAATTATGGCTAGACGTATGACTTTAGAAGGAGCTAAAGTTCTTGGTGTTGCGGAAATTATGCCTTATTCTAATGGCCTAAATCGTAATATTGTCCAATGCTTAAATGATTTTAATATTCCTTTATATTTATCTAGTACGGTCACTAAAGTAATTGGAAAAGAAAAATTAGAAAGAATTGAATTATCTAAGGTAGATGAAAATTTAAAAGTTATTCCGAACACACAACTTTATTTTGATGTAGACACTTTGTTGTTATCAGTAGGATTAACGCCTGCAACAGATTTATTAACGAGTCTTGGCTTAAAAATCCATCCACGCACTAAAGGACCATATGTTAATGAGCATAATGAGACATTGATTCCTGGAATTTTTGTTGCGGGTAATGGTTTACATGTTCATGATTTAGTGGATTACGTAACTTTAGAAGCACGTGATGCCGCGACAGGAGCATATTGTTATTTAAATAATCTTCTTCATTACGAAAATAAAAATATTTTAGTAGAAGCAAAAAGTGGCATTGGTTATGTTTTACCGCAACGCATTAATTATCTTAATATTGATGATTACTTTACAATTAAATTCCGTGTTAGTAAACCAATGAAAAATGTTGATATTGTTATTAAATGCGATAATGTAGTAATTAAACGTATTAAAAAACTTAATGTAATTCCTTCGGAAATGGAAAACATTAAATTAAGTAAAGATTTAATTAATAATGATAATAACATAATAACTGTAGAAGTGGAGGAATTATAATGAAAGAACTAATATGTATTGTTTGTCCGCGTGGATGTCATTTGACGATTGATGAAAATAAAAATGTTACTGGCAATAGTTGCCCGCGTGGTGTTCAATACGCAATTAATGAAGTAACTAATCCCATGCGTATGTTAACTTCTACAGTATTTATTAAATCAAAAACTTTAAAAAGATTACCAGTTATTACAAGCAAAGAAATAAGTAAAGATTTACTATTTGATGTTATGAAAGAAATTAATAAAATAAAAGTACAAGCACCTATCAAAATGCACCAAGTGTTAATTAAAAATATTTTAAATACCGGTGCTGATATAATTGCTACTAGAGAAGTCTTAAAATAGTTGTTTGTTTGATTTTTACATGCTATAATACATTTGCTGTTTAAGTTATAAATGGAATAATGATTATGACTGAAGGCGTTTTATTATGGACGAAAGGAAAAATTTTTTATGCGTGATAAAATTCGAATTTTTGCGCTTGGAGGTTTAGATGAGCGCGGAAAAAATCTTATTGTAGTTGAAATAAATCAAGATATATTTATTATCGATGCTGGTATTAAACATCCAGATAGATCCTTACCTGGTGTTGACTTAATTATTCCAGATTATCGTTATCTAGAAGAGAATAAAGATCGTGTTAAAGCTTATTTAGTTTCACATGGTCATAATGAACAAATGGGCGCTATCCCATTTATGTATAAAAGCATTAAAGCACCAATATATTGTTCTAAAGCCACAGCGGCAATGATTAGTGATTATGGTATTAATTATTTAAAAAAACCAGTTGCTTTTAATTTTAAAATTGTTAATCCTAGTGATGATGTAGAAATAGCTGGACATAAAATCCATTTTTTCCAAACTTGTCACTCAATGATTTGTTCAAGTGGTATTGCAATTGATACCACTGAAGGTGCAATTATATATTCCGGTGACTTTATTGTTGAATATAATAGTGATATTGGTCATAACCATGATTTAAATAAATTAGCTAAAATTGCCGAAAATAATGTTTTATTACTTATGACTGAATCTAGTGGTGCTACTTCATTAGGATATGCTTCACCAAATCATAAATTAACGCCATACTTAAATCGTGTTTTATTTGAAAGTAAAGGTCGTACTTATATTGCTTTATTCGATAAAAATATTTATGGCTTAGAAGAAATCTTAAAATTTGCCACATTTAATAATAAAAGAGTTATTTTTTATAACGAATTTGCTAAGAAATTATATGAAAAGCTTCAACCATGTGGCATATTTGTTCCAGGTAAAAATGTTATTACTAGTGATGATGAATTACTAAGAATCAAAGATACTGATACTATTATAGTTATGATGGAAGAAGGAGAACATTTATACGAATTAATGTCTGGACTTGCGCGTGGAGAAATTGAAGACAAACGCTTTATCATTAGTCCAAATGATTCCTTCTTAGCGGCTTGTCCTCCACAAGGTGGATTGGAAATTATTGCCACTGACGCTATTGATGATTTATTTAGAACAGGCGCCCATATTACTAATTTAAACAAAAAGACTTATATATCAATGACCGCTCGTGAAGACGATTTAAAATCGATGATTTCTTTATTAAAGCCAAAGTATTATTTACCAGTGAGTGGTGAATATCGTCATTTATTAGCTAATGCGATGATTGCTGTACATAGTTTTACAACTTATAACCACCGTAATGTCTTTATTTTAGATAATGGTGTTCCTGTTGATATTATTGATGGAGAAGCAAAAATCACCAACACAATTATTAAAAATGGTGATTTGATGGTTGATGGTATTGGTGTTGGTGATGTCAAACAAGAAGTTATTGATGACCGCCAAAAACTTTCAGAAGATGGCGTAATTATTGCCGCTTTAGCAATCTCTAAAGAAAATAATCAAATTATTGCGGGACCAGATATTCAAATGCGTGGCTTCGTATTCTTAAAAGAATCTGAAGCTATATTAAGAGAAATCACTAGATTATTTGTTGACACCATTAATAATAGTTTAAGTCATAACAAATCTATCGAAGAAGCTAAAAATATTTTTGTTGATAAAGCTACTAAATTTATTAAAAAAGAGACTGCTCGTTTTCCACTTATTGTCCCAATTGTGGAAGTAATCGAATAATTGTTAACACCTAGAGAAAATCTAGGTGTTTTTTTTAAAAATGCTTTTTATAATTTCTTCTATGTGTCATAATAATTATAGATTTAGTTAAATCTATAAATATGAAGGTGATCGTATGGCAAAAGAAAAGCATTTACCAAAATCAATATCAGAAGCAAAATTATTATCAAGAGATGCGGAAAATACTCTCTATGGATTAATGTTATTTTTAATATCTGTAATTGGTATTTTAAATAATGGCTTTGTTGGTAATTTTTTAACATATATTTCCGCCTATGCTTTTGGTGTGTTTTATTTTGTACCTTTCTTACTTGGCATTGCTATGGGATTTTATCTTATCTTAATGAAAAAATCTTATATGGTAAAAATTAATCTTGTTTTATTAGGAATTATTTTAATTGCTTTATCTTGCTTAATTGGCTCATCTTTATCTTCAACGCCAGATAGTTTTTCGACAGTATTTACGAATTTTCATACCAAAATCTCCAACGCTGTAGTTAATGATACAATATTTAAATTAAGATTAAGTGATATTGGCGGATTAGGTGGAGGAATTGTAGGAGCGTTTTTAGCTACTTTATTATGTTCTACAATTACATCAATTGGTACATACATTGTTGTTATTGTTCTTATGCTTGTTGGTTTATACTTAACATTTGCTAAATTAGTTTTAAAGATTATTGATAAATCTAAAGAAGCAAAGAAAAAACATAAAGAAAAAGTTCTAGAACGTTTAAAGAAAGAGGAGCAAGAAAAAGAAGAACGCGAATTAAAATTAAAAGTAGAGCAAGAAGAAAATGCTAAATTAGATCAAGAAATATCTTCATTATCTTCCCGTGTACATGGTAATGAAGTTAATGCATCATTTACTAATAAAAATGAAGATAATTATCAAGTTATTAATAATTCACCAAATCGTCCAAGAAAAGTTTCTATTAGTGACTTGACCGATAGGAATGAATCAAACCCTGTACTAAAAAAAGAGGCGCCAATTACTCCTACTCCGATCAATCAGTTATTTGCTGATGATATTGAACCGAAAGAAAAAATTATTAATGAAGAACCGGTGAATGATGCACCAAAACAAAACTTAGATACAAGTATGGCATTTAATAAACCAACACCGGCGGCTTCTATTTCTTTTGAAAGAAAATCAGAACCAGAGCCACAAAAAACATTGGCTCGTGTTAATACTCCACATAAAGAATATATCTATCCAAGTCTTGATTTACTAGCGGATGCAAATGGTCGATCTATGAAATCATATAACGCTACTGTGGCGGAAGAAAGAAAAGAAGCTATTAACCAAACATTTAAAGACTTTAATATTGGTGCTTATGTTGATACATATACAGTAGGACCATCTGTTACAAGATTTGATATTAAATTAGATGCTACAACATCAGTTAACTCAATTCAAAAAGTTATTGATAACGTTGCTATTCGTTTAGGCGGTGTATTCCCACGTTTTACAAAAGTTGTTTTAGGTCATACAACATCTGGCTTAGAAGTTCCTAATGAAAAGATTGATATGGTTACATTAAAAGAAGTTTTATACGATATTAAAGATAAAAATGACAAACCTCTTTTAATACCATTTGGTAAAGATATTTCGGGCAAAGTAGTTTATGAAACTATGACTAAGTTCCCACATATGCTAGTGGCTGGTACTTCTGGATCTGGTAAATCCGTATTCTTACATTCATTTATTTTGTCACTGATGATGCGTCAAACACCTGATGAAGTAAAATTCTTAATTGTTGATCCAAAGCAAGTAGAATTTAATTATTATCGTGATTGTCCGCATTTATATTGCCCGATTATTACTGAACCATTAGAAGCACGTGTAGCTTTAAATAAAATGATTAAAGAAATGGAAGATCGTTATACTTTATTAGCGGAAGGTTGCTTCACTGACTTAAAACAATATAATGAGTCAATGAAAGAAGAAGGAAAAGATATTCTTCCTTATATTGTTATTATTATTGATGAATATAATGATTTAGTTTCTGCTTTAGCGGATATTGAAAAACCAATTATTCGTTTAGCACAAAAAGCTCGTTCAGCTGGTATTCATATTTGTATTGCCACCCAGCGTCCTTCGGCGGATGTTGTTACTGGTACTTTAAAAGCTAACTTAGCGGTTAAAGTAGCGTTAATGGTATCATCATTAGCAAACTCTACAACTATCTTAGGTCAAAGTGGTGCCGAGCGTTTGCAAGGTAATGGTGACTGCTTATTAGACTGCGTTTCCGTTACTCGCGGTCAAGGATTCTTACGTGTTCAAACTCCTTATGTTGATCGCAAAGAAATTATGAAAGTTGTTGCTTTCTTAAAAGAACATTATCCGGTTAATTATAATCCAGATTTCTTAGATTTAAGAGATCGTTCCGCTATGGGGCCAACATTTATTTCTTCTGATGATAGTGGTGGCGAATATAATTCCGATGAAGAACGTTATCAAAATCTTAAATCCTTAGTAATGGCGCGTGAATCTGTTTCTATTAGTGCAATTATGGACTTATGTCACGCTAATTTCTCAACCGCTCGTGGATTTTATAACCGACTTCAAGAAGAAGGAATTATTGAAAAAACCATGCCAGGATCTACTAGTTCTAAAGGTGCAAAAGTAATTCGAAGAGTGGAAACTGAAGAAGAAAGAAATAATAATGGTGAAACTGGAGAGAATAGTTAAATTATGATTAGTGTAAAATTTATAAATTTTTATACCATCGAAGTAATGGGATTAAATAGTCCCATTGCTTCTTTTAGTGTAAAGTGTAATAACGAGAATATAAAAATAAGGAAAATTAGTAACTATGAAAGCAAATTATATATTGATTTAGATGAAGAAATTATTTTAGGCAATCATTACCAATTAGAATTAGATGGATTAATCTATGAAATCAATATGACTGATTTAGTGGATGATCCTAGTTTTGACATAAAATTCAACTATCAAGAAAATGATTTAGGCGCAACTTGTCATGATGAATATGTTATTTTTAAAATTTTTGCTCCTTTAGCGTATGCTATTAATGTTATTATTGATTATGATAATACTCAAAAAACTTTTGCTTTAAAAAGAATAGATAATGGCGTATTTTATGGTGAATTTCATGGCTTTTTTGATAAAAAATCATATTTATATGAGATTCATCAAAATGGAGAAAAGATAGTAACTCTAGATCCCTACTCTATTGCTTGTACGTTAAATAAAGGAAAATCGGTTATTATTGATAAAACTAAATTTAAAACTAAAAAAGTAGAACTAGAAAAAATGCATAGTTATACGGATGCGATAATATATGAAACAAGTGTCCGTGATTTTACGAGTTATCCAAAAAGTGAAATAAATTATAAAGGTACTTATTATGGATTTGTTGAGAAAAATCGTAAATATAAAGGCCAAGCAGTTGGTATTGATTTATTAAAAAAATTAGGTGTAACCCATGTACAACTATTACCAGTCAATGCCTTTGTTGGTGTAAATGAAACGAAAATTAAATCAGAATATAACTGGGGATATAATCCATATTTATATTTTGCTTTAGAGGGTAGTTTATCACTTAATCCTAATTCACCAATTACACGAATTAATGAATTTAAAAATTTAGTAAAAGTGTGTCACGAAAATAATATTCGCGTTAATCTTGATGTGGTTTTTAATCATATTTATAAATATGAAGATTCGGTTTTACAAAAAATTGTACCAAATTATTACTTTCGCCATAATAAAGAAGGATTATCTAATGGTTCTTATTGCGGCAATGATTTAGATACAAAGCGTCCAATGGTGCGTCATTTAATTATTAATTGTTTGAAATTTTTTGTTGATTTTTATGATATTGATGGCTTTAGATTTGATTTGTTAGGAATTATTGATATTGAAACTTCAAAAATTATTGATGAAGAGTTGCGCAAAATAAAAAGCGATATTATGCTTTATGGCGAAGGATGGAATATGCCAACTTTCTTACCTGATAATGAAAAATCTATGCTAGATAATGCAAGATTACTACCGCATTTTGCATTTTTCAATGACTTTTTCCGTGATACTTTAAAAGGTTCAAGTTATTCTTTGAATGATGACCGGGGATATTTATTAGGTAATGGCTATCGTTATGAAGATTTTATCAATAGTTTTAAAGGAAAATATCGTGATATTTATAAATTTGTTTCTCCATTACAAAGTATTAATTATGTTGAATGCCATGATAATGCCACTTTATATGATAAAATTAGTATCGTATTTGGAAAGAAAAATCAAAAAGAAATATTAAAAGCACTTAAATTATGTAACGCTATTAACGTATTAGCGTGTGGTGTTCCTTTTATTCATATGGGACAAGAAGTAGGATTATCAAAAAGATATTTAACTAATACTTATAATACCAATGATTTAGATAACCAATACAATTTTGAGATTCTAATTAATCGCAAAGAACAATTTAATTATATGTGTGATGTTATTGCATTAAGAAAAAAATATAATGTTTTCCGTCTTAATGATTATCAAAAAATTGATGAAATCATTCATTTTGAACGTATTGGTGATTTAGGATTAAGAATTATTTATAAATTAGAAAATAATAAAAAATTATCTCTTTTAATTAATACAAATAGCAAAGAAAACTTATATTTTACATTTAATAAAACGCATAAAGTCATTTTTAATGAAGTTGGATTAGTCCATCTTCCAGTACTTGTTGACTCTATCATTGTTGCACCATTAAATATGGTTGTGGTTGTAAATGATTAAAAAAAAGCGTACAATTAATTCATTATTGGAAGGTGCTTAGTAATGTTTAAAATATTTATATTCGCTTTAAAAGCAGGGCCATTAATTATTTGGAATTATTTAAGTTGGATAATCCGTTATTCTAGACATCCAGAAAAGTATTCTATTGAAGTTAGATATAATCGTGTTCGTAAACTTGTTTTGAAATTATTAAAACGTTTAAATGTTGTAATTAAAGGAGAAAATGAATATTTAATTCAAGATAACAAAATCAAAATGTTTACTCCTAATCATCAATCTTTATTAGATCCGTTATTTCTTATTGCTCTATCCGAAAAACCAATTACATTTGTCGCTAAAATCGAAGTAAAAAAACAACCTTTTGTAGGTCGCGTAATGCGTATTCTAGATGGCGAATTAGTGGATAGAAGTGATCTACGTCAACAATTAGGTGTTTTAAAGAAAGTTAGTAAATCTTTAGCTAATAACCAAATTAGTTGGGGGATTTTCCCAGAAGGAACAAGAAATAAAGATTTAGATAATGTTTTAATAGGTGAACTTCATCCAGGAACATTTAAAATTATTTTAAATAATGATATTGATTTAGTCCCTGTTGTTATTGATAAATCATATGCGATATTATCTAGAAAAATTAAACATAAAAAATACATTGTCAATGTTGCTTTTATTAATTTTGATAAAAATAATGGCAAATATAAAAACACCGTCGAATTACGTGATGATGTTTACAAGTTAATGTGTGATAAATTAACTGAAATAAGAAGTAATGAAAGTAATGTAAAATAAGGCTGCTACGTTGTAGTGGCTTTTTTTTCGACAATAAATTAACAAATAGTGAGCAACTAATAAAAAGTAGCAAAAAGTTAAAAAATAACTTGAATTAAAACGATAGGCCTATATACTGAAAGTGTAAGGAGGGACAATATAAACTAGGTAAATCATATAGAGAATAATAGTTGCCTAATATTTTGAAAAGAATAACTTTGATAGTACAGGAACATTAGTTAGTATAGAAATAGATGGAGTAATGTTATATTATATAAGAGACATTGCTAATAACATCATTGGATTGGTTGATTCTAAT
This sequence comes from uncultured Mollicutes bacterium, assembly GCA_900549975.1. Taxonomy (GTDB): domain Bacteria; phylum Bacillota_I; class Bacilli_A; order RFN20; family CAG-826; genus RUG131. Next base: position 3,556 of record URQK01000025.1, on the reverse strand, counting down.
AACCAACTAGTGGCTAAATACTCCTATGATGCATTTGGGAATGTTTTGACTAAAGAAGGAGCGTATGCTACAAAAAATCCATTTCTATATAAAGGATATTATTATGAGCATTCAATGGGATTATATTATTTAGAGTCAAGATATTATGATCCAAGAATAAGAAGATTTATAAGCCCAGATAATATTGACTATTTAGAGCCAACTAGTTTTAATGGATTAAACCTTTATGCGTATTGCGGTAATGATCCTGTGAATTATTATGATCCTACAGGACATTTTGCACTTTTTGTTATTACCGCTATTATTGGTGCTATTGCTGGATTTGGTTTAGCAGCTTATAAAGACTATAAAGAAGATGGCATTTTATTTAATGGAAATATTGATAATTATATAAGTTATATATTAGGTGGTGCTATTATTGGGGGCTAATTGGATTTGGTTTAAGTTATGCGTTACCAGCATTAAGTACATTTGCGTCAACTTCTTTTACAATAGGCGGTGGATTATCAATTAGTGGAGGAGCAGGAATTTTGTCTGCGGGATTTACTATTACCGGTGCACAAATTCTTAAAGGCGCAGGATTTTTGCTTGGCTTAGGTATTATGATGTATAAGATACCTATGCATGGCACTCCTAATACAAGTATTAAAAACGGTGGATCATTTGGTGAATATGATTCAAATGGAAATTTGATCTATAGAGTGGATACAACTGGTAAGGCACATTTTATTAAGGCTATTCAAGAATATTGCTTGCCGCATATACATAAATTCACTTAGAAATTAGTTGATGGAATCTGGAGATTTATTGAGGAGGTATTGCCATATACATTATGAGTAATCTAGTTGTTTTTATAATAAAAGATGATTTAAACTATAAAACAATGGATGCATTGTCAAGAAAGATAATCAAATATTGTTTGAACAAAAAATTCGGTGTTTTGTTTAATTTTCTTGGATATTCTCAAGAATTGATTAATAGTCTTAATCCTAAATTCTATTTTTCGCTATCGGATGATTTTATTCAATTGAATAGTGAATTTTTAACAACTTCGAATATTGAAGATATTGATTCTAATCATGGCAAAAAATTATTTCTTAAACAATTTGCAATTTTTGATGACATATTTGCGATTTTATTAAATGATTTTAGATTAAAAAGAATGAGTTTGTTAATTTCTGTTGATGGTTCTGAAGATAATATAGAAGGTTATAGCATTATAAATATTAATTCGAATGCTGTAGCAGAGACCCTTTATAAAAGTATTTTAGCTATGAAAGAGGATTTTGCTTATGATTTCCCTGACATAGTTATTGATATTACTATTAACAGTTAAGTACTTTAATATGCTACTAAAGTGCATGCTTTGATAAGTTAATAAATAGGACAAATAAATTTTATTATGATAGCACAGGTACATTAATTAGTATAGAAATAGATGGAGTAATGTTATATTATATAAGAGACATTGCTAATAACATCATTGGATTGGTTGATTCTAATAACCAACTAGTGGCTAAATACTCCTATGATGCATTTGGGAATGTTTTGACTAAAGAAGGAGCGTATGCTACAAAAAATCCATTTCTATATAAAGGATATTATTATGAGCATTCAATGGGATTATATTATTTAGAGTCAAGATATTATGATCCAAGAATAAGAAGATTTATAAGCCCTGATAATATTGACTATTTAGAGCCAACTAGTTTTAATGGATTAAACCTTTATGCGAGTTGTGGTAATGATCTAGTTAATTATTATGATCCATGTGGAAATTTATTTATAACGGCTGCTATAACGGCTGCACTAGCTTCATGGGGGATTTGGGCGATAGTAGGAATTGTTTCAAGCGCAGTTGTTTTAGGCGGCACAGCTCAACTGATTTCCAATGCCTTAGCTGGCAAAACTGGTAAGGACATGTGGGAAGGTGTTATTGGGGCAGCGCTCGGATCTGGTGCAAATGCTCTTGCACTATTATGCTTGCCATCATTTCTTGGAAATGCGGCTTTGGCTACTGCAGCGGCAATTGGAGCGGCAGTTCAAACAAGCATTGATTCAATTGAAGCTTTGATTTTGGAAAAGAATATAACTTTTAGCGATGCTATGGAAAGTTTCACTTTTAATTTCTTAGCAACATTTGCAGGGAATTGGATTGGCTCAAAACTCATTCCAATTAATTCTGGTCAATATAAGCCCCAAAAACTATTAAGTGTTTTTATTAAACCATATGGTCAAAAAGTTTTAATGCAAACTGCTATAGGTGCTGGAATTTCTAGTGTAGCAAACTTTGTATCAAAATTTAATTGGGAAAGCTATTTTAACCATGAAATGAACCCAAAAATACCTGTACCAAGCACACCATTTTATCAATATTATTAGAGGTGATTCTTATGAACATAAAAGAAAAAATAATTAATGAATATCCATTAACAAAGAAAATCGAGTGTGAATTTGAATGTTATGAAGCAACGGCACATCGTTTTGTGATATTTTATGATAAACCGATTAATAGCGTCAATATGGAATTTATGTTATATGAGTTTGGGGAATCAATAAAAGGAAAATATTCACAAGCAGTAGCGGTTATTATTGTTGCTTATACAGATGAAGAATTTAAAAAAGAAGATATATTTTATTTTAATGGAATCGATACATATTCTTTATATTGCTTATTAAATACAAATAATAATAAAGTTTATTTTAATAATTTAAAAGTATTTGCATTTGATGCAGAAGAAAAAGAATTTATAAAAAGGTTTGATCAAATATTAGGCCAATATATTGATACTAATCCACACATAAAAAAAGAGAACAAGAAAAAAGAACTTGAAAAATACTTTAATTCTAAAGATAAAAATAATTATAGTAATCTTGATAAAATATTTTTGTTTTATAATGATAACGAATTTTATAAGATTTTAAAATTTAATGGTTCTGAGAATATAGAATTTCATCCTATAATTAAATCGAATGAAAAGTCACTTCAAGTATACTTTAATTACTATAATATGTCTGCGATTATGAAATTCGATGAAGATTTTTATGAATGCTGTAAGTACAAACGTGGTTGCTTAGTAAATGAAATTGATCAATCAACTGTAAGAAAAAACTATGACAATGAATTTGATATCAAACTATTTGTGGATGAATTTATTAAAAGTATTGATTCCGACGATAGATGTATTAAAAGTAATGACAAACATAAAAATAAAAAATACAATGTGATTGCAGGATTTTTTCTGCTATTGCCAATTGCTCTAGCCATTTTAATGCCATATCTATCATATGTGTTGAATAAAAAAGTTGAATTAGGAATATGGATAGTACCGATTGCAGCCATTTGTATAATATTATGGGCAATATTTAATAAAAAATCAAAAAAGAAGTAATTCTATTTTATATAATCTAAGTTTTAAACAAAATTTAATTAAGACTGAAAGGAAAAGAATGGATACATTCCCATTTGAGTTAGAACTATGAAAATATATTTTAAAAGAACACATGAAGTTTTTTGATAAAAATTAAGATTAATAAAAGAATCTTTTGAAAAAAA
>URQK01000024.1 GCA_900549975.1 uncultured Mollicutes bacterium | reverse complement strand
AACTTTTATATGAAATATAAATTTGTTATAATACTTATGTATCTGAGTATACAGATTATCTATATATGTTGTTGGTTAGTCGATTGTAAAAGTGAATTAATGAATTATATTTACTTTTAACATACATACTATTAATATTCAAATATTCTAATCATTATTTGTACTCACATACTAATGTTTTATTTATGTCTTTTTGTGCAAAAAAGATGATAAATTTATTTTTTGTTATTTTGTGGAAAGGGGAAAAGTTATGCAATTAATAACATTAATATTATTGGATGCAGTCACAATTATTTTACCAATTGTTGTTGGTATTTTATGTTTAGTGCTTGGAGCAGGTGCAATATTGCTATATCAACATTTACATGGTAAAAATGCATCAAAGTCAGCTAATAAAATAATTAAAGATGCTGAAGTTAAAAGTGAACATATTATTAAAAATGCTCAAATTGATGCTAAACAAGCTGCTTATGAATTACGTTTAGAAGCTGAAAAAGAAATTAAAGAAAAAAAGAGTGAGTTATCACAGAGTGAAAACAAATTATTTCAAAGAGAGCAAGCTATTGATCGTCGTGATATGGCTTTAATTGAAAAAGAAAATAATTTGGAAGCAAAGAACGAAGATGCTAATCGCCGTATTAAAGAACTTCAAAAAAAGGACGATTTATTACAAGCAAAAATTGATTCAATTATTGTTGAATTAGAAAAGGTTTCTAATATGTCGGTTAATGAAGCTCGTGACGAAATTTTCAAAAGAGTAGAATCTAAAATTTCAAAAGAAATCGCTGCTTACATTAAAAACAAAGAAGATGAAGCACGTGAAGAATGTAACGCTAAAGCTAAAGATATGCTTGGCTTAGCAATTAGTAAGTATGCTCAAGAAGTTACAAGTGAAAGAACAGTTTCAGTTGTTAACTTACCAAGTGATGAAATGAAAGGACGAATTATTGGTCGTGAAGGACGTAATATTCGTACATTAGAACAATTATTAGGTGTTGACTTAATTATTGATGATACACCAGAAGTTATTACTGTTTCTTGCTTTGATCCTGTACGTCGTGAAATTGCTAGACGTTCACTTGAATATTTAATTAAAGATGGACGTATTCAACCAGGAAGAATTGAAGAAGTTGTTGAAAAAGCTAAAGCTGAAGTTGATGAAATTATCACCACAGCAGGTCAAGAAGCAGCATTCAAATTAGGACTTCCAAGAATTTCTAAAGAATTATTAAAATATGTTGGAAGACTTAAATTCCGTACATCTTATGGTCAAAATGTTTATGACCATTCTATTGAAACAGCTTATCTTGCTGGTATTATGGCTGCGGAATTAGGCTTAGATCAAAACTTAGCAAAACGCGCTGGCTTATTACATGATATTGGTAAAGCCGCTGATTCAGAATTAGATGGTAGCCACGTAGAAATTGGTGTTCGTTTAGCTAAGAAGTATGGTGAACCAGAAGTTGTAATTAACGCAATTGAATCTCACCATGGTGATGTAGCTGCTAAATTCGTTATTTCAAATTTAGTACAAGCCGCTGATACATTATCTGCCGCTCGTCCGGGTGCTCGTAGCGAAACATTAGAAAATTATGTTAAACGTATTGAACAACTTGAAACTATTTGTAAATCCTTTGAAGGAGTTCAAACTTCTTATGCTATGCAATCAGGTCGTGAAGTACGTGTTATGGTCATACCAGAAAAGATTGATGATTTACAAGCATTTAAATTAGCACGTGAAATTCGTGAAAAAATTGAAAACGAAATGACTTATCCAGGTCAAATTAAAGTTTCAGTAATCCGTGAGTATCGTGCAATTGAAACTGCAAAATAATCTAGTGATGGAACCCAAGTAATTGGGTTCTATTTGTGTCTATAAAGGAGATGAGTGATTTGAATATTTTAATGATTGGTGACATTGTTGGAAAAAACGGTCGATTAGTGGTTAACAAACTACTTCCATCAATAAAAAAGAAATACAATATTGATTTTGTTATTGCTAATGGCGAAAATGCTACTCATGGTAAAGGCCTTATTGAAAATCACTATCAATATCTTCTTAACTCGGGAATTGATGTTATTACTTTAGGTAATCACTATAATTCTAAAAGCGAAATTGCTGATTATATTAATGGTGCAGAGTACTTAATTAGGCCATATAATTTAAAAGTTGATTTTCCAGGTGTAGGAACATCAATTTATGAAGTAAATGGCTATTTAATTAGGGTGACTAATTTATTAGGATGTGCATTTATGAGTGAAGAAGTTAATTCTCCCTATGAAACGTTAGAAAATATTATTAAAAACGAAGAACACGCAGACATACATATTGTTGATTTTCATGCTGAAGCAACTGGTGAAAAACAAAGCTTGGCTTGGGCAATGGACGGCAAGGTTAGCGCTATTATTGGAACACATACGCATGTTCAAACTCGTGATTATCGAATCTTACCGAATGGTACAGCAATGATGAGTGATGTGGGAATGTGTGGCCCATATAATGGAGTTCTTGGTACAAAAAAAGAAACAGTTATCAAAAAATTGTGGCTTAATGAAAAATCACGTTTTGAAATTGATGATAAAGACGATTCATTGTTTAATGCTGTTGTATTAACTATTGATGAAAACAGTGGAAAATGTGAAAAAATTACACCAATATATTTGATTGAAAATCATATATAACAATAATCAATCATAAATTTTCTTAAGGAGAGAATATTATGATTGAATTAATAAAAGTTTCAAAAAACTCAAACGTTAGTGCTGTAGCAGGAAGTATCGCTAATATTATGCGAAATCAAACATCGTTAAATGTTCAAACCGTTGGAGCGGGTGCTTTAAATCAAGCTGTAAAAGCAATTGCTATTGCTAGAGGATATCTAACACCAAGTGGTATTGAAATATATATGTATCCTTCTTTTAAAGAAGTAAGCATAGAAAAAACAAACAAAACTGCAATTAGATTAACATTAGAAAAGAAAAATACAAAGTAGGAGTGGATTAAAATGGCCGCATGCAAAGTAGTAAATAAGCCAAACATGAAAGAAGCAGCAAAAAGGAATAGAGAAGCGAGTAAGATATCTTATGAAGAATTAACTATTTCAGAAAAATTTAAAAATTATGCAAAAACACGTAAGTATTTTATTAGAACTTATGGTTGCCAAGCCAATATTCGTGATGAAGAAACTATGGCTGGTATGCTTGAATTTGCAGGATTTAAGAAAGCTGATAAAATTGAAGATGCAAATGTTATCATTTTAAATACATGTGCTGTAAGAGAAAATGCTGAAGATAAAGTATTTGGTGAAATTGGTCAATTGAAAGGTTTAAAACATAAAGGCGATGACCGTGTCATTGCGGTATGTGGCTGCATGATTCAACAAACGCATATTGTCGATATTATTCAAGATAAATATCGTCAAGTAGATTTATTATTTGGCACTCATAATATTGATAACTTATTAAATTTATTAGAAGAAGTTTATGAAAGTAAAACTCGTATTATTGATGTTGAATCAAAAATGGGTGAAGTTCGTGAAAACTTACCTTCTACACGTTTAGATACTTATAAAGCATTTGTTAATATTATGTATGGTTGTGATAAGTTCTGCACATATTGTATTGTTCCTTATACTCGTGGTAAAGAAAGATCCCGTAAAATGGAAGACATATTACGTGAATGCCAAGATTTAGTTAATAAAGGATATATGGAAATTACTTTATTAGGACAAAATGTTAATGCCTATGGTAAGGACTTAAAAGATGATAGTAGCTTTGCTTTATTATTAGAAAGCGTAGCTAAATTAGGTATTCCTCGTTTGCGTTTTACTACTTCGCATCCTTGGGATTTTAGTGATGAAATGATCGATATTATTGCAAAATATGATAATATCATGCCTGCAATACACTTACCTGTTCAATCAGGAAATGATGAGATTTTACGCTTAATGGGAAGAAGATATACTTCTGAACAATATAAAGCACTTGTTGATAAGATGAAAGCCCGTATTCCTAATCTTGCTTTAACAACCGATATCATTGTAGGATTCCCTAATGAAACATATGAGCAATTTTTGGATACTTTAAAAATGGTGGAATATGTTAAATATGATGGCGCATTTACATTTATTTATTCTCCACGTGTTGGAACACCTGCTGCAAGAATGGTTGATAATGTAACATCAGAAGAAAAACATAAACGTTTTGATGAATTAGTGAAAGTAGTGGAAAAAGAAGCCACTATTAAAGCAGATGCTTTAGTGGGTCAAACTGTAAAGGTATTAGTGGATGGTGCATCAAAGAAAAATAAAGATGTTTTATCAGGATATAGTGAAACGAATAAACTTGTTCACTTTCATGGATCAGCGGATTTAGTTGGTAAAATTGTTAAAGTTAAAATCAAAGAATCACATCTTTATAGTGTGATTGGAGAATTAGTAAATGACTAATTTTGATGAAGAACTTGAAAAATTACAAAAACAACTTTTTGATGATCCGACCATTAAAGAATATTTTCAAATAAAAGCGGAAATTGCAAATAATAAGTCTTTATCTACTCTTCAAAATGATATCATTACTTACGCTAAAGAAATGACTAGAAATGTTAATAATGATGATAAATATTTTGAAAATAAGAATAAGTATGAAGAGAGTTTAAAGTTATATAATAGTAATCCTTTAGTTATTAATCTTCATGAAATTTCTAAAAGTGTAGAAAGCATATTGCTTGAACTTAAAAAAATATTAGAATAATAAAGAATGCTACAGAATAAACGCATAATCTTGCTTGTATTTTTTATTTACTTGCAATTTTATGCGTTAATTTTGAGAATGCTATTCAAAAGATAGCATTTTTTTGTATTTATATATATAATATACAAAAAGGGAGAATGATTAGCGCATGAAAAAAAAGTCTCTAAAATTAATTGTATTTTCTTTACTTCTTTTTTCTTGTGCAAATAATTCATCAAATTCTCAATCAAATAATGAAAGTGTGTCAACATTGCCATCAACTAGTGAAAGTGTATCTATTCCTTCTACTAGCAATAATTCAGCAAGCGTTGTTGAGCCGGAAATTGTATATTTTGATGATGAAGAAAGAGTAGTAAGAAATGCTTATTATGATATTGAAGGCGAAAATAAAGAAATATTAAGTAATTATGTTCTTGGAAAAAAAAGTTTAGAGCTTCAAAATGGCTTATCAATATTAATGGCTAATACCCAAACTGAAATAATTGCATATAAAGATTTAAAAACCTGTTTATCCACAACCGATAGTGATTTAATGGATGATAACTCAATGATCACTTTATATACGCGAGATATTATAGATGGCACTTGGAATGAATCTTTATGGAATAGGGAACATGTTTGGTGTAAAAATCATTCTAATGGTTTATATACTGCTGTTCAAGAGAATAATAAAGGGGCAGGTAGTGATATTCATCATGTGCGTCCAGCATTAATGACAATAAATTCCACAAGATCTAATGTTCCATACGGCTTGGTTGATAAAAGTAGTGCCACACAAATTGGAGATACTGGTAATTATTTTGGAAATAATATTTTTGAACCAAGTGATGAAATTAAGGGTGATATTGCTCGTATTCTAATGTATGTATATGTTCGCTATAGTTCATCTTTAAATAGTACTTATGACACAATTATTGATAAACGTGGCAATTTAAGAATTACGGATATTGTTACTACACCAAGTGGTTTAGAAGAAGATGCTTGGAATTTATTACTATCTTGGAATGATTTAGATCCCGTTAATTATCTAGAAATGAATCGCAATGAAGAAGGACAAAAACTACAAAATAACCGCAATGTATTTATTGATCATCAAGAATTTGCAAGAATGTGTTTTGATAGTTCTTATGATGGTGAAGGTGCACTAATTGATTTTAATAATAGTTATGATGAAACTAAATTGAATTATATTGGCATAAATAAAAAGAGTATTACTCTAGCTAAAAATACTAGTCAAGAAATTAAAACTATGTGCTTTCCTACTTTAAACCATAATTTAACTTTTATTTCTAGTAATGAAAGCGTTGCTACTATTTCAGATAATATAATTTATGCAAATAAAGTCGGAAAAACAGAAATTACTATTAGTGGTGAAAATGTTAAAAATAAAATAAAAGTAGAAGTTGTAGAAGATTTGCCACAATTTTTATATAATGCAGATTCTTTATCTACTGGAAACACTTATAAAAAAGATGTGAGTAAAGAAATCACATATAATGATAAAACAATATTGGTAAAAGCTAATGTGGCCAGCGCTTCTAATGGTATCACATTAGGAACTGCAGATAGTAAAACTAGTCCCTCTCTTGCTTATGCTAATTTAAATAATTATAAAAGCATAGGACTAGCAATGGATATTAAAGAAGAAGACTTAGCTACCACTCTTAAAGTTGCAACCTTAATTTTTGAAGGAGAACTTACTAATATAAAACGAGTTACATTTAAATACGATTCAATTAAGGCATACACTAATATGTATTTAATGTATAGCGTCGATAAAGGAGAAACTTATCAACTTATTACTATTGCTTCAAATTTATTGCCTACAGTAAGTGGAAAAATATTTACTTATGATATGCCTAATATTCCTAATGCTTATTATGCATTTGGATTTAAAAGTAATTCAGAATATGTTCAAATTAAAAGGCCGATTATTACTTTTTATGATTTTTAAGGAGGAGAATATATGCTACCAAAATATTCTATTTTAGTACCAGTTTTTAATGAAGAAGAAGTTGTTGAATTATTTTATGAAACTATGACTAAAACTATTAGACCGCTTAATGAAGAATATGAAATAGTGTTTGTGAATGATGGAAGTAAAGATAAATCTTTAGAAATTCTAACTTCTTTAGCTAAAAAAGATTCAAGAGTCAAAGTTATTAATTTTTCAAGAAATTTTGGACAACAAGCTGCTGAATTAGCGGCTTTAAGTTACGCTAAAGGGGAAGCAGTTATTATTATGGATGTTGATTTACAAGATCCACCAAGTGTTGCTATTCAAATGATTGAAGAATGGAAAAAGGGATTTGAAGTAGTTCATGGGAAACGTAAAAAAAGAAAAGGCGAAACAATATTTAAAAAAGTTACCGCTCATTGTTATTATCGTTTTTTACGTAAAATCACTAATATGGATATTCCAACTGATACAGGGGAATTTAAACTTTATGACCATAAAGTAGTGGACGCTATTTTGGCATTGCCAGAACATAATAGATATTTACGTGCTTTAGCTACTTGGGTTGGTTTTAAACAAACTTTTATTGAGTTTGATCGTCCGGAAAGAAGTGCAGGAGTTACTAAATGGACTGTTAAAAAAATGGTACGTCTTGCCGAAGATGGCATTATTGCTAATAGTATGTATCCATTAAAAATAGCATTAAAATTAGGACTATTCTTTATATTAACTTCATTAATTACTTTTATAACTTTTGTAGTTTTAGTTGCCACTAAAGTATCACTTCCTTTAGTAGCGTGGATATTTCCAAGTATTGCTTTAATTGGCGGAATTATTTTAGTTACTAACGGCTTAACTAATGCTTATATTGGAAGAATTTATGATGAAGTTAAAGGTCGTCCTAACTATATTGTATCAAGCACAATTAATATTGATTAATTATGAAAACATTATTATATTTTGAAAATGAAAATGCTTTGAAAAAAAGCGGTATTGGACGGGCACTTCGCCATCAAATGAAAGCTTTATCAACCAATGATGTTGAATTTACTTTAAATAAAAAAGATGATTTTGATATTGCTCACATTAATACTTATTTTCTTCGCTCACAAAAATTATTAAAGAAATGTCATAAAAAAGGCAAAAAAGTTGTGGTTCATGGCCATTCTACTTTTGAAGATTTTCGTAAATCTTTTCGCTTATATAAATTAATGGAGCCAGCATTTGATAATATGCTTAAAAGAATGTACTCTAAAGCCGATGTTATTATAACGCCAACCCCATATTCTAAAAAACTAATCGAAAACTATCCATTTGTTAAATGCCCAGTATATGCGATAAGTAATGGGGTTGATTTAAATGAATATAGTTATAATGAAGAAAAAGTAAAGAAATTTAAAGAATATTTTAACATTAAAGAAAATGATAAAGTTGTTATGGGAGTGGGACTATTTTTTGAGCGTAAAGGAATCTTAGATTTCTTTGAAATTGCTAGAAAAATGCCTGATGTTAAATTTATTTGGTTTGGTAATTTAGCAAGAATTTTAGTGCCTTTAAAAATATTACGCGCAATTAAAAATAGACCAAACAATGTAATTATGCCGGGATATATTGATGGAGACATAATAAAAGGCGCTTATTTAGCATCTAATTTAGTTTTATTCCCATCTTTAGAAGAAACAGAAGGCATTGTGGCTTTAGAGGCTTTAGCAAGCAAAACGCCGCTTTTAGTTCGTGATATTGGCGTATTTGATCCCTGGTTAGTGGATAATAAAAATTGTTTAAAAGCTAAAACAAATGAAGAATTTATTAAAAAAATTAATTATGCCTTAAATAATGATTTAAGTGCGATAGTTGAAGAAGGATATAAAGTAGCAAAAGAAAGAGAGATATCTCGTGTTGGAAAACAAATAAAAGAAGTATATAAAACATTGTTAGATTAGTACAAGTGTTGTTACCTACCTTGTACTTTTTTAATAAGCTTACGAATTTCAAAGCAAGTTTACGCATTACATATTTATCATGAAAGCGATTTCTTATATATTTTTGGTAGGCCTTTCTTTAAGAAAAGCCTTAAAAGGAGGAAACCATGAAGAAAAAGATACCATGGGGTGTTTTTGCAAGCTTATGTGGAATTTTTGCATTTTACTCAACTGCAGTTGTAGTAATATGCTATATCATTTTTTCACAAATTGCTGCAACAACAGGACAAGTAGCCACTTTATTTGATAGTTGGTGGCAAACAACACTATTTGTTTTCGATATTTTAATGATTGTAGGATTTATTGGATTCTTAGTGTTATTTATATTAAGAAAAAAAGGAGAAAAGAAGAATGAAAATGAACATATTTAAAAGATCATTTTGGGGATTATCCACAACATTCTGGGGCTTGATGCTTGGTGCCGTAGTCGTTGGTGGACAAATCGCTAACCAATATAGTGGTCAAATTAATTCATTTTTAAACATTGAACCATTTATAAGAGTTGATGATTCATCGAATGATACACCAGATGTTATGTATCATAAATCAGACTTTATGCAATATCGTTGGCATAAAAATGAACAAACTGGTAAATATGAATTTCAACAAAAATGGAATAAAGAAGGATTAAATTCTTATATTAGAGATGTTAATAAGAGAGTCGACGCTGAAGGTACAGTCTTATTATGGAATAATAATGATGCTTTACCTTTAAAAGAAAATTCTAATATTTCTTTATTTGGTACAAGTCAATTACCAAGCAATTATATTACTAGTGGTGAAGGCAGTGGTTCGCATGCTTCAAATACTAATGACAGTTTAAAGCAATGCTTAGAATCAGATGGAATTAATGTCAATGGTGATTTATATAGCCGTTATGAAATCGCTGGAATGGGCAAAAAATGGAAAATGTTTAATAGTTTTCCTAACGGGGACTTAAACGTTGTAGAATTTAGCATTAATGAAGTAAAATTTGCTGATGTTAAAGATGCCTCAGATAGTTCTATTGCAAGATATGGTGATGCCGCGATTATGATCATATCTAGAAATGGTAGTGAAAATGGTGATTTAAACTTTAATACACCAGAAAGTTCTAATAACAATTATTCTGATTTAACAAATGATGAAATTGAAATATTAAATAATTTAATTGCATATAAAAATCAAGGTAAAGTTAAGAACGTTGTTTTAATTCTTAATACCGCAAATCCAATGCAATTTAAAAATATTTCTAAGTTTGATATTGATGCTTGTTTATGGTCAGGAAATGGTGGTACATCATCGTTTAGAGCACTTGCAGATGTTTTATCAGGCAAGTTGGATCCATCAGGCCATTTAGCGGATACTTATTTGTTTGATAATTATAGTGCACCAAGTACTGTAAACCAAGGTGACTTTACTTATAGTGAATATAATTCATTACCTGCTACAACAACTTATACTCATAACACTAAATATATTGTTTACCAAGAAGGAATTTATGTCGGTTATAAATATTACGAGACTAGATATGAAGACCAAGTTTTAAATCAAGGTAATGCCGTTGGAAACTTTGGTGTTAAGAATTCTACTGATTCTTGGACATATAATCAAGAAGTAGCGTTCCCATTTGGATATGGTTCAAGTTACGCTAAGTTTGAAAGAAAAGATTTTAAAGTTACATATAATAATGGAATTTATAATTGTAGCTTAAAAATTAAAAATATTTCTGAAGATAAATATGGCCAAGATACATTCCAAGTTTATTTACAAAAGCCATATACCGAATATGATAAGACTTATGGAATTGAAAAATCCGCGGTTGAATTAGTAGGATTTGCTAAAACAAAACGTTTAGCACCTAATGAAGAAGTTACTCTTAATGTAAGTATTAAAGAAAAAGAATTAGCATCTTATGATTCTTATAATAAAAAGACTTATATTTTAGAAAAAGGTAATTATTATTTCGCAACCGGCTTAAATTCGCACGATGCTTTAAATAATATTTTAAAAGCAAAAGGCGCTAGCGGAAGTTATTATGATAACGAAGGTAATGCAAGTTTCACTCATTTAGTAAACAAAGAAGAAGATGATTTTGAAACTTATTCTGTGAGTGAAAAGACTAATGAAAAGATTACTAACCAATTTGATAATGCTGATTTAAATCTTTACGAAAACACTAGTGATCAACATATTACATATTTATCAAGAAAGAATTGGAAAGATACTTATCCAACAAGTGCTCCAGTTATTAAATGTACAAATGCTAATATGATTGAAGATATGCAATATACATTAGAAAGCGCTGATGTTAAAAATACAGAAGGCGTTAAAATGCCAACGTATGGAAAAGATAATGGCTTATCACTTATTGATGTTATGTATGATGACATAGATGATAAAAAGTGGGAAGATTTAATGGACCAAACTACATTCGAAGAACAATGTAAACTTGTTTTATATGGCGCTAACGCAATTGCAGGTGCAGCCTCAATTAATGCTCCTGGCGCTAAATCAATGGATGGTCCAGCTGGTATGCGTTTAGCGGAAAACACTATTGCTTATCCAGGCCAAACGTTAATGGCTTGCACATTCAATGTATCTTTAATTGAAACAATGGGTGAAGCATTTGGTATGGAAATGATGTCTGAAGGATATACAGGTATTTATGGACCAGGCGCTAATATCCATCGTAGTAATTTCTCAGGAAGAAACTTTGAATATTATAGTGAAGATGGTGTATTAAGTGGATTAATGCTTGATGCTGAACTTAAAGGATTATCTTCTAAAGGTATTATTACATTTGCTAAACACTTCTTATTAAATGATCAAGAAAGAAATAGATATGGTGTTGCTACTTGGGCTAATGAACAAACAATTCGTGAAAATTACTTACGTGCATTCGAATACGCAGTTACCAACGATTCAACAATAGGATTAATGTCATCATTTAATAGAATTGGTTGTAAGTGGTCTGGTGCCCATAAAGGATTATTAACTAATGTACTTAGAAATGAATGGGGCTATAAAGGTGTTATTGAAACTGATGCTGGTGCAGCTGACTTCATGACACATAAAATGGCTCTTGTTAATGGAGTAGTTGCTGGACAAGATTTATGGATGATGGGTAAAGAAGGTAACGAATTTGGAGAATATAAAAATAATCCAGTTGTTGCTCAAGCAATTAGACAAGCCGCTAAACATAATCTTTATGCTCAAGTTCATTCTAATACTATGAATGGATTAAAATCTGGTGTAAAAATTATCGAAATTACTCCTTGGTGGAAGAAAGTAATTACTGGTGCAACTGTTGCTACCGGAACTATTACTGCTGCTTGCTTAGGATTAACAATTGCATCATTCATTTTAGTTAGTAAAAAGAAAGAGAGCGATGTAAATTATGAAAAATAAACATGTCAAATTTCTTTTAGTCTCATTAACAATGCTTGGCATGGTAACTGGTTGTAACAAATCAGAAACAAGTGGCTCAGTTATTGGCGATAACGAAGAATGGTCTGGTAACTGGACCAAACCAGACTGGAATCCAGATGATGACCCAGTTATTAAACATGAATGTACCATGAAATGCTTTACATGTGGAAAATGCTTAGATATGTCTTGTGAAGAAGAAGCTTGTAAAGAAAAATGTTATGATTTAACAGGACGCAAAAAGTATACATATTCCGCCGCAAATAGAAAAGTTAAATTAGTGCCAGGAACTCGAGGAGATATTGTTCGTGTTCCAAATGATACTGATGGCGGATATGTTGATAACTTCAACACTAATAAGGGTTCTGAGATTATTTATTCAATTGTTTCAAGTGAAGATGTAACAGCTTGTTTAGGCGCAACAATTTCTCGTATGTTTGATCCAGTTAGTATTACTAACACAGTTGAATTATATGTAAATAATGAACAAGTAATTTCTCGTGCCTATGTACCAGGTAATACAGCATTCTCTCAATGGTTTGACTGGACTGATTATTATGTTGGATGTATTAGCCTTAAGAAAGGTGAAAACGAAATCAAAATCGTAAATCCACGTGATGATAGTCAACAATTTAACTTTAAATCATTATCTATCATTAGCAGCACAAAAATTGAATTAGGTAATGCTAGTGGATATGAAGAACATCCTTGTACACATAAAGATGCAGATGGTTATTGTACGGATTATACAAGTAACTATGAAGAATGTCTTCATAAAAGAGAAGATGGTTGGAAAAAGACTAATCTTTATGGTAAAGATGATAAGGTTTTAAAATTCCATAATTCAGATGATAATATTTAGAACGATGCACCTAATGAACAGTGCATTGGTTATATTGATTCAGTTAATAACGGACAAACAATAATTTGGTCATTTACATCAACTGAAGAAACTTATGTTCGTTTAGCTATTGAACATAGCTTAAATAAACCAGGATTAAGATTTGATGATGTTTGGGATATGACATTTGATGGTGAAGTATTCTTTACTGAAGGAGCGACCTCAACACAAATGGGTGGATATGCAGATTACACATTCTCCACTATTGCATATTTAAAAGCAAAACCAGGTAAAAACACATTTAAGATGGTTCACGCTTCCACTCAAGGTTATAACCTAAGATCTTTAGATATTTATTATGCATCAGGAAATATTGAAATTGCGCAAGCAGAAAGGTAAATAAAAAATGAAAAACTCAAAAATGAAAACAGCCGTTTTATCTATTGCTATGTTATTAGGAGCAGTTACTTGCTTAAGTAGTTGCCAAAATAACAATTCAACTTCTACAAACAAGCCAAGTACTTCTATATCTACTGGTACTTCAACTAGTAAGCCAAGTACATCAACACCAACAAGTACTAAAGTTGATGTTGCTTCTATTAGTGCAGAGTTAGCAAATAATGAATTAAAAGTTGGTGAAGAAAAACAATTAAATGTTAATGTTTTACCAAACAATGCCACTAATAAGAAAGTTAAGTATAGTGTTAATAATGATGTTGTTAGTGTTTCTGATAGTGGTCTAGTTAAAGCTCTTAAAGAAGGAAAAGCAACTGTTAGCGTAACTTCTGAAGACGGAAATAAAACTGCTCAAGTTAATGTCTTTGTTAGCAAATATCAAAATGAATACAATTTAGAAGCAGAAGATGCAAGTTTAAGTGCTTGTGCTACTTCAAGTAGTAATCAAGCAAGTAACGGACAATTAGTCGGTCAAATTGGTGAAGGTTCAGAAATTAAATTTGTCTTAACTTCTGAAGATAACCAAACAGTTGATTTAAAAGTTGTTGCTGCAGTAGTAGGCGCTGATCGTCTTAACTTTGCTAAATATTTCTCTATTGATGTCAATGGAGTAACATTAGATAACTTAAAAGATGATTCTATTGAAGCATCCGAAAATTATGGATATTTCAATTTTGGTAAAGTAATATTCAATAATGTTGATCTTGTCAAAGGCAAGAATACAATCGTTTTTAAAGGTGTTAAAGATGTTCACACTAACTTTGATAAAATAGTTATTAAAGCTGATAAAGAAGTCAAATGGTATACGCTAGATATACCTGATGGCACTGGAGAAAGCTATTACTTTGAGCATGATGATGCTGTTTTAGGCGGAGGTTCTAGTGGTTACTTTAATGTTAGTGAAGCAAGCGGAGCTAGAAGTGGCAATGCTTTAGGAAATTGCTTTAATAACAATGGAGCTACTATTTCATATAAAGTTACTGCTGAAGAAGCAAAAGAGGCTACATTATATGTATGTATGGCTTTAGGTAGCGCTAATACTGAAAATCCATTTAAAGTAAGCTTAAATGGTGAAGAATTAGAAATCCCAACTACTTATAAAGATAGTGGCGCAAACTGGAATCACTTTGTGGAGTTTAAAGTAGCATTGTTAAATTTAATTCAAGGTGAAAATGAAATTGTCATCACCATTACTGGTGGATGTGGCAACTTTGATTACATTAAAATTGTATCTGAAACAAAAGTAGAAGTTAAAAAAGCAGTACCAGCAGTTAGTGGCACAGAGTATCGTTTAGAAGCCGAATACGCTCAATTAGAAAAATGCTCTGTGGGTACTGATAATAATGGCGCTAGCGGAAATAATCATGTTGGTGGAATTAATGGTAGTTCTAAATTAACATTTAATGTAACATCAGATGCTAATCAAACGGTAAGCTTAAAACTACGTATGATTATTGTTGGAAACGATAGATTAAAACTTGAGTCTAATTTTATTCTCGAAGTTAATGGAACTAGTGTTACAAGTGATGATGAATTTACTACAGAAGGATTATTTGGCACTTGGAACAACTGGGGCGAATTAATTATTAAAAATGTTACTCTTAATGAAGGCGCTAATGTTATTAAATTAGTGGCAACTAGTAATGCTATGACTAATGTCGATTATATCTCGATTTATGCTGATAAAGATGTATATTTCACTACAGCTAGTGAAAAAACTGATTATCGCTTTGAAGGAACAGAAGCCACATTAACTAATTGCAGCATTGTAAGTGAAGCAGACCTTAATGCAAGTGGCGGTTCACATGTTGGACAAATTGGGACTGGTTCTGAAATTAAATATCAAATCACCTCAAGCCAAAGCCAATTTGTGGATTTGAAAATTGTTTCTGCAATTGTAGGAAGTGACCGTTTAGCAATGAAAGTTAACTATAAAGAAGTTACAGTTAATGGCAATCCGTTATTCTATAATGGCGATGCAAAATTTAATGTACCTCCATCATATGGTTATGGCGCCTGGACAGACTTTGTGATTAAGGGTGTTTATTTAAAAACTGGAATAAATGAAATAGTTCTTAAAACTGCTGATGGAGCGATGACTAACTTTGATTATATTGAAATTAGTGCCGCAAGTGCTGTTGAATCATATTATGAAATAACTGGTGAAACATACACATTTGAAGGAGAAAACGCAACTTTAACTAATGGTAGCAGTGGCGCTATTGCGGTTAATAATGAGCCAACTGCTACTAATGGTAAAGCTCTTGGTAATGTATGTAATAATTATAATGCGACCATTGCCTTTACATTAAACGCTAGTGAGGCTACAAAAGTAAAATTGTCTATAGTTATGGCTTTAGGATCTAATACTGATAATCCATTTACTATTACACTAAATGGTAAAGAAGTTGAAGTTCCTACTCACTATGAGGATACAGAAGCTAACTGGGCACATTATAAAGAATTCGAATTAGCTACTATTGATTTAAACAAAGGAGAAAATACCTTAGTATTCACAATTACTGGTGGATGTGGTAACTTTGATTGCATTAAAGTTTTATCTCCTAAAACTATTGCTTAGGCAAGTTGCTTTAATTAAGAGGAAGTGGTAACAAACACTTCCTCTTTCACGCATTTTAATGAATTTGTTTTAAATTAAAAAAAAGAAAGTTATAATAAAAGTATGATAAATATTGCTATCGTAGAAGACGAAAAAAATATATCCCAAGAACTAGAAAACTTTGTAAAAGAAATTTTTGAGAAAAATAACTTTGATATTTGCATTTCTTGCTTTGAGAATGCAAAGTCTTTTATTGATCAATTTTCTTCTAGTTATGATTTAATTTTTATGGATATAAATATGCCAATTATGGACGGAATGACCGCGGCAAGAGAAATAAGAAAAAAAGATGATAAAGTAATGATTGTATTTGTCACAAGTTTAGCGCAATATGCTATTAAGGGATATGAAGTAAATGCTTTTGATTTTATTTTAAAACCAATTTCTTATAATAGTTTTTCTTTAAAACTACGTCGTGTTATTGATTATTTTAAAAAAAATAATGATACTTATTTGCTTATTAAAAATAAAGTGACTGCAACAAAAATTAAAACTTCTGATATTAAATATATTGAAGTTATCAACCACTCATTAATCTATCATACTCTTAATGGTGATTTAGCTGCGACAGGAAGTCTTAAAAAGGTAAAAGACGAATTAACTGATTTACCATTTGAATTTTGTAATCAATGTTATTTGGTTAATTTAAAATATGTAGAAAAAATAGAAGACTTTACTGTTTATGTTGATGGTACGAAGTTACAAATATCCCATCCACGTCACAAAGCGTTTTTACATGCATTAAATAATTATTTAAGAAGTAGTATGGCAAGAGGTGAACATTAATGTACGTTTTATCAGAATTATTTTTCTATAAATTAATATTTGTTATGGAAATTCTTGTCGCTATGCATTTATTTTCATTTAAGCAAGTTCATAAGAATCATTTTGTTTTAAGACTAATTTTGTCTTCATTAGCTTGTCTTATTTTAGCTGTTGGTTTTCCTATTCCACCTGATTTAACTAATTCTATTTATACATCAATGATGTTTTTAGTTTTATTTCTATACTGTTTAGTTTCTTTATTTTTTGTTTATGAAATATCTTTCCGCATTGTTTTCTTTGTTGGTATTACTGCTTACACAATGCAACATTTTGCTCATGAAGTGTATTCTTTAATTGTTAATAGTTTTAATATGGTGATTTCCCCAACATTAGGATTATATGGTAATAACGTTATTGATTTTTCGAAAATCTCATTACAGTCTTTATTTTATGGGTTTATTTATTTAGATATTTACCTTGCTATTTATTGGGTCGTTTATGCAATATTAGGCAAACGTATCAATAAAAGAGAACTGATTATCGAAAACTATTCCATGGTTATTATTGCGGGTATTGTCTTATTAGTGGATATTGTTTTAAATGCCGTTATTATTTATATAAGAGATGGATATAGCAAAACCTATTCAATTGTAAGTTGTATTTACAATTTACTTTGTTGCTCTATGGTTTTATATATGCAATTTTCTTTAGCGATTAATAAACATTTAAAATCCGAATTACAAACGACTATGCATTTATTAAAACAAGCGGAAGATCAATATAAAGAAAGTAAAGAGAATGTAGATATAATTAATGTAAAATGTCATGATTTAAAGCATCAATTAATGGAATATGCTAAAAACGGACAAATGGATTCTAAATTAGTAAAAGAATTAGAAAATGTTATTAATATTTATGATTCCACTATTAAAACAGGTAATGAAGCACTTGACTTAATTCTTTCAGAAAAAAGCTTAATTTGTCAAAAAAAGAGTATTAAATTAACTTGTTTAGCGGATTGTTCTAAACTTTATTTTGTTGATAAAGCTGACCTTTATTCATTATTTGGTAATATTATTGATAACGCAATTGAAGCAGTGTCTAAAATCAAAGATGTTGATAAAAGACATATTAGTTTAATTGTTAAAAATATTAATTCTTTCATATCTATTAGCGTAGATAATTATTATGAGGGAAATATTGTGTTAGGTGACAATGGACTACCTTTAACAACTAAAAAAGATAAAGATTATCATGGCTTTGGTATGAAATCTATTCAACTTGTAGTTAATAAATATGATGGGGATTTAAATGTTAATGTAGCTAACAATGTATTTTCATTATCAATAATGTTCCCTGTTAAATAAGTTATAAATTAATATTTACAAAAATAACTTTTATAACTAGTCAAAAATGATATTTTTAAATGTTTATTTTCATTGAAATTTGTCGTTTTTTTTACTATCATATTAATGCGTGCGAGGTGCATTATTTATGGATTTAGAAAATAGAAAAAACAAATTAAAAAAAGCATTTAAAGAAAACTTTAATAGTGATTCTACTGATTTATTTTCTTCTTCAGGAAGAATGGAAATTTTAGGAAATCATACGGATCATAATAATGGTTTAGTTTTAGTAGGCGCTGTTGATTTGGATATTATGGCCGCTACAGAAAAATGCGAAAATGAAGTGATTTTGATTTCAGAAAATTATGGTGAAACTAAAATTGATTTAAATAATCTTCAAAAAGTAAAAGAAGAAGAAGGAACAAATGCCGCACTTATTAAAGGTGTATTGTTTGAACTAAAAGAATTAGGTTATCATATTGGCGGATTTAAAGCTTATGCTGATTCTATTCTTCCAGCGGGATCAGGTATATCTTCCTCTGCTGCTTTTGAATGCTTAATTGCAGAAATTGAGAATTTCTATTATAACAATGATTCTATGGATCGTTATGATATGGCAAAAATCGGCCAATTTGCGGAAAAAGAATATTTTGGAAAACCATGTGGATTATTAGATCAATGTGGTGTTGCTTTTGGCGGTGTTAACCTTATTAATTTTAAAAATCTTAATAAGCCAGTTATTGAACATTTAAGTATCAATATTGAACCATATCATATTGTTATTACTAATACTGGTGGCGATCATTCTAATTTGACAAGTCATTATGCCGCAATACCAGAAGAAATGAAAAGTGTTGCTAAATATTTCCATAAAAAAGTACTCGCTAAAGTTAAAAAAGAAGAATTTTATGCTGCTTTACCTGAATTAAGAAAAGTTGTTTCTGATCGTGCAATATTAAGAGCAATTCATTTCTATGATGAAAATGAAAGAGTTAAAAAAGGATTTAGAAGTTTAAAGAATGGTAAAATTAAAAAATTCTTAGAAATGGTTAATGAATCTGGAAATAGTTCTATGGAATATTTACAAAATACTTGTGTTCCTGGAAGTGTAACTCAAAATATTAATCTTGCCTTAGCGTTATCTAAACACTTAATCCATGATGGTGCTTGTAGAATTCATGGTGGTGGATTTGAAGGAACAATCTTAGCGTTTGTTCATGAAGATGAATTAGAATATTATGTTGAAGAAATGGCAGAAGTATTTGGTAAAGAAAATGTCCATCAAATCTCGATTAGAAACGACGGATCAAAACATTTAAATTAATGCAAATAAGACTATTATAAGCAATAATGGGTTAAATAGTCTTTTT
>URQK01000023.1 GCA_900549975.1 uncultured Mollicutes bacterium | reverse complement strand
AAAATATTTCTAAATTAATACCATTATCTTTAGAATTTTCCACATAATGGGGTTTACTTAAATAATTAACGCTAATTTTTGATATTGGTGTATCGGAACTATAAGTAAAATCTAAAGTTTTTGCTTCACTAGGATTAGTGGTATAATTATTTAAAGAAGAAAAATATTTATTATCACAATCGCTTTGTGTTATTTTATGTTCGAATATTAAATCCGTGTCATTAATAACTTCATTATCTTTATTTAATAAAGAAATACCAAACTTAAAAGATTGATCAACAAACTTATTGATGTTTGTGGAGTTATTGAATCCTGTTACTTGGATAGTTAATGATATTTTAATCTCATTTGTTTTTTCAAATTCAGGCGTACGTACATAACCAGAACCATATTTATGATTAGCATCTTCTAAAAGAATAACGCTATTAGTGCCAAACTTCGAATTAGCGGTGCTCCATCCTTTAGCAAAAAAGTTTTCAAAGCTATCATCATTTGCTTTAGAAAAATGTTTTTCTAATAAAATAGTTTCTTGTACACTTGTCGATGTTGATGTTGATGTGTTTTCTTTGCATCCTACCAATAAAAATGGAAGTAATAATAATATTTTTTTTAATTTCATTGTTTTACGCCTCTCTAACGCATTAATTTTAGCAAAGTTAATAACAACTGTAAACCTTGTATTACATTATTATGGGATATATAATAATTCAAGAAAAGGAAACTAAAAATGAAAAATAATTTATATAAAGTAATCACTTCTATTATCGGCATTTTATTAGAAATATTTGTAAATACTTTTTGGATGCCTTTATTTCTATCACTTGTGATATTTGGTTTACAAGATGTTGAATATACTGAAGTAGAAATTAGACAATTCTATACTATCTTTACTCCTTATGTAATATGTGGAATCATTGCTATTATTGGCTTTATTTGTTTCATCATTTTTATAACTAAAAAAGAAAAAATGATGAAATATAAGAAAATAACAACCACAATTTTTGTAATTGCTTTTATTGCTCTATTAGCAAGTTTAATTGTTCCATTAATAATGACTCTACTTATGAATATTACTCTTTTTACAAATATTCCTAGTTTTATTTATGTTAACTGGCCTGTTATTACGACTTTAGTTATTTACATTTATTTGATAATTAACACTTACGTACATAGTAAATAAAATTTGTGTTCTAAATCCATTAATAAAGAGTGCAAATTATACATTTTTGCCACAATATTTTTAAATAAATTGTCCATAGCAATATTTCGGTCATATTTTAAATTATTCAAATACTCAGAGGCGATTTTTTCTTGATAAATTGCTCTTTTTACATACATTTTGTAGATATTTTGTGTAATTTGCATATTAAAAGAACTACGTTTTAACATATTGGAAAAATTTTGTTTACCTTGAGAAATAAGTGTAAAAGATAATCGCACGTTTTTGGTATAATTACCAAATAATGGTGATAATTTATATGTAGAAAACATTAAACACTTTTTTATATCATTCATCAAACTACGATATTGATTAATAATAGCTTCAAAAAGCCAAGAACTATTAATAATAAGTTTATTTATTTCTACATCATTCATTGTAATGACTCCTTATTATATTCGCTAGAAGGAGATTAGGAGTTAAGGATGCATCTTCTTTTAATTGATTTTTCATATCAACTAAAGAAATGTATTTTATGTTATCAAAGTCTTTAACACTATCGTTAATAGAATCATTAACTTCTTTAACGATATTATTAAATAGTTTTTCTTCCGGCTTTTCAAAATTGAAAATATTATAGGCAGATAATACAAATATATCTGCCTTATTATTAATTGAACGCACTTCTTCAATAATATGATACATATGATATGAGAATACTTCTAATTGTTTATTTACAAGGTTATCATCATAATTCAAAATATTTTCGTTTTCATTAATTTCCATTGAAGGAATAACATCATATAATCCCACATTAATTAGTATTAATTTAGCTTTTGTCGCCTCTACATAAAAGGGATGTTTTTTGCCATTTTCATAATAAGAGGCATTAGAATCCACTATTTTAAATAGTTCTCCTGATTGCATATTTTCGCTTATAAAATAATTATTACCATCCATTTTTAAAAGTGTTTTTAAACTATTTATTGTTTCATCATTAAAATTACCTAACGCCAAAAAGTTTTTTTGTTTATTACAAGATACTAAAATTGGTAATAATAAAATAAATAAACCAAAATATGCTTTTTTCATTATTGTTCCTCCAAGTCCATTGAAACTATTTCCACATTTGCGTGAATTTTTTTAAGTTTCACAATCATATTTTCATAGCCACGATTAATGTAATCTAAACCTCGTACGATCGTTTCTCCTTTAGCCATAAGTCCCGCTAAAACAAGAGAGGCCGCACCACGAAGATCTTTTCCACTTACAATCGTTCCATTAAGTGTATCCACTCCATGAATAATAATATTCATATTATTGATATTAATATTCGCACCCATTTTATTTAGTTCTTTCACGTGCGCAAAACGATTATGATAAATACTTTCAATAATTACCGATGTTCCATTTGATATACTTAAAAAAGTAGTTAAAGGTTGTTGTAAATCTGTGGGAAATCCCGGAAATGGTGAAGTTAATATAACTATTCCTTGTTTAATTGGTGAAGCACTTATAATCATAGTATCATTCTTAATTTGATAATTAATATTAAGCACATTAAAAAGTTCTAATAAGCTTTGGATATGTTCAGGGATTACGGGTTTGATTTTTAAATTATTTCCTAAAGAGGCACCAATAAGAGCGTAAGTACCTACTTCGATACGATCAGGAATATTGGAAAATTCCACTCCATGCATTTCTTGTCCACCATAAATTATTAAAGTATTAGTGCCTTTGCCTTTTATTTTAGCGCCCATCTCGCATAAGAAATTAATTAACTCGGTTATTTCTGGTTCCATAGCCACATTTTCAATAATTGTTTTACCTTTTATTTGTGTGGCTAATATAATAGCGTTTACTGTTGCGCCAACTGAACTTTTTTCAAATATAATATGTCCTGGTTTTAAATTCGTACCATCAAATATATAAGTGCCATTTTCCTCAATTATATTAGTGCCCAATTGCTTAAAAGCATATAAATGTAAATCTATTGGTCGATCTCCTAATCTACATCCACCAATAGTATTTGCCTTAACATATTTAAACAAGCCTAAAAATACCGAATAGAAATAATACGATGCTCTTAACTTTCCCATTTCTCGCATTATTAAATCTTTATAAACCAAATTACTTGAATCGATTATAAGTGTATTATCAGTATAAGTAATACAAACACCGCATTGTTCTAAAATATCCACCAAACGATATACGTCGCTTATTGGCGGTATATTGTGAATTATCACTAATCCTCTCGATAATAAAGCAGCAGGAATTAAAGAAACACAATTGTTTTTACTTCCTGAAATATTTACTACACCCGATAACTTCTTTCCGCCTTTAATTTTTATAACTTCTTCCATAGTACCCCTCTTAGTTAAATGTATGAAAGAAGTCAAAAAAAAAGACATATTGCTATGCCTTAATTTTCTTTAATTGTTTTTGTTTAACTCCAAACATCGATACAAATTCATTTGGCATTGGTGTTTCAAAGCGCATTACTTTTTTTGTTATTGGATGAACAAACTCTAATGCATAAGCATGAAGCCCTAAACGGTTAAGCGGATTTTTTGTTGAACCATAACGCTCATCGCCAATAATATTATGTCCAATATCTTTCATGTGAACACGAATTTGATTTTTTCTACCTGTATCAATATTAACATCTAATAAAGAATATCCATCAATTTCTTTAATTACTTGATAATGTGTAATAGATTCTTTGCCATCTCCTGGCTTTCTTGAAGAATACATTAAGTTTGTGGATGCTTCTCTTAACCAAGATTTAATAGTTTTCTTTTTTTCTTCCATATTGCCTTCCACAATAGCGTAATATCCACGGAATTTAACAATATCGTTCCAATGATCTTGTAAAGCATCTCGGATACGTTCATTTTTAGCAACAATTAATACACCAGATGTATCTTTATCAATACGATGTACAACATAAATTCGATTATGTGGATCCTTAGTGCGAACATAATCCATTAATAAACGATAAGCAGTTATTTCTTTTTCACGATCACTAGCAATGGATAATAATCCCGATGGTTTATTAATAGCAATTAATTCATCATTTTCAAAAATAATATCTAGTTTTTGTAAGTCATTTTTACTGTTCTTAGTAATTTTTCTTACTGGTGCTGGCGCAATCATCACAATATCATCTTTAGCTAACATAAAATCAAATTGGGTAATTGGCGCACCATCCACTAAAACTTGGCGATGACTTAATAATGATTTAATATTGTTTCTTGATTGATTAGTAATACGTTTAAGTAAAAATTCTAATAATGGTGTTGGTTCATGTACTTTATATTCTGGATAATTTGTACGTTTTTTGTAGGAAATTTCTTTTAAAGAATTCCTTTTTTTATGCGTGTTTCTATTTGGCATACTTATTCCTTCTTTTCTTTATTTGTTTTATTAGTTTTCATTGCTTCTTTGTAACTTTCAATATTTTCTTTTAAAACATTCAAAGGTTTCATTAAAGGAACAAAAATATTTTTAACTTTTGATGAATGAACTTTAGTAGTTATGTAATCCTTAAAGCGTTCATAATGAACCACAATTTGCATTTCTTTTGCGTATCTTTTAATTTTGGTAGCAAGATTAATTGAATAAGCAAAGTCAACAATCATCGCGCCTAATACAATACCAACAAAGAATGAGAAGACAATATTATTATCAAACCAGTTAACCCATCCCATGACTACATTATGAATAAATAAAACATATATTAAAGCAATTATTGCCCAAAAGAAAGTAAATAAAGGGCAAATAATACCTTGAATATTACCAGGGCGATCTGAATAATCCCATAATTTAATATTCATTCCTTTAATAAATATTAAACCTGCAATATATTCCACTAAAGTCATAGCAAATGTCATAACCGCTACTTTAATAACAACTTGTAACCAATAAGTTGTTGTTATAAAATCAATATTAATATACGCTAGTCCAAAGAGAGCACATAATCCAAAACCATATAATGGTAAATAAGGTCCAACTAAAAATCCTGGATTAATCCATTTATGAGCTGAGAAAAATCTACGGAACAATAATTCAATCACCCAACCAATTGTTGAGCCTATAATAAATAAGAAAGCAATAACTAAAAAATACTTCATTTTTTTACCTCACAATGTCTTTCAATAAACAAGATTTAACTTCATAAGAAGAATCTTGATGCAACGTGATAATATTTCCACCACGATACTGCGTCTTATATTTTATCGTAGGATAGGCTCTATAATCAATAGAATGCCCATAATACATTTCAATACCTTTATATCTTAAAGCCATATAATTTGTATGATCATGTCCAAAAAACATCGCTTTTGTTGATTTTAATTCCACCATTTTATCAAATACTTCACTTGGCTCATTTGGTGAAGATATTCCTTCTTTATTTTCACCAAATAAATAAGTAACTTCTTCGCTACCATTTTTATATAATTCAGTAGCTTTTTTATATTCAAAAGGAGGAATGTGGAAAAATGCTAAAGAAGGTATCTCACTAACACTTTCTAAATTTTCTCTTTTTTGAATCTTTTTTAACTTATTTTCATACCAACTAGCGTATTTTTCATTAAATTTATCATATCCTGATAAAAATGATGAACTTTTATAAGCACCAGAATCTAATAAAACAAGAGCTTGGTTTAAAGATGAATCACTATTTCTAATTTCTACAACTTGTGATAATCTTCCTTTTTTATCCCCAACTTCTTTATCATCTAACGCAAGACAATATGGATTTGCTTGAAATATTTCATTAATATCTAAATATGTTCCACGAGCATAGTACTCGGTATCATGATTTCCGTATTCATATAAGAATGGTACTTCTAATTTTTCTAAAAACTCGCTTAATATTGTTGCGGATTTTATATTATTATTTGATCCAAATACTAAAGAAGGATAAATATTATCGCCTGTATAAATTACCAAATCTGGTTTGACATAATTAACCATCTCATAAATTGCTTTTAAGCATTTTAAATCTAAATTACGATATGTTTTATCTCCAGTAAAATGCGTATCTGATAATTGTAAAATTACAAAATCACTATCTGGCTCATTGGTGATTTGAACATTAGGGCCATCTTTATTTATTAATAAATCGCGCGTTTTAATTGGCTTAACGGAATCAATATATTCTTTTTGATAATTAGTATTATCAATTCCAAATTGAGCTAACAAAGCAAAAGGAAAAGTCGCGGCGACAACTAAAGATAAAGACAAAAAAATAATTTTAGTTCTCTTTTTCATTGTTTCACCACCACTAATTAGTTTATCACAAAAATGGCGATTGAAATATTAAATTCATTAATTCAACAAAAAAGCAAAGACGTCTATAAATCTTTGCTTAATTTGATATTAATTAGTTTTTGTAATTTTAACAGTTATTGCATCGCCATTGGTCTCACCAACAGTAATGGAATAATTAACGGAATATCCATTATTAAATTTAGTTCCATTAACAAAGAAATCCGAATCAGCGGTAAATGTTTGTCCTTTAGTCCACAATGTTTTATTAGGATCAATCTTTACTCCTTCATTTCCGCTGCTAGAGGAATCATAATCTCCAGTTCCATGAATTCCATGATTAATAGTATTTCTCTTACCAGAATCTAATAAATGTAGATAACGGACTTTGTTATTTTTGGATTGAGTTGTCGTTAGATTGCTATGAATAACTGAGTTTGATGCCCCAATAATGGTATTACTAGTATATTTTGAATCTGGTGAATAATTATATCCATTATATGTTCTTTTTGAAAAATCAATTAATCGAGCATCGGCATGATATATTCTTAAGCCTGAGCCTTGATACATCTTGTTACGAGAATCATAACTATGTTTAGAATCTTGATAATTAAGTCCTTCCGGTGTGTAATACTCAATAATTAAATATTCATCAAATATTGTTTTATTCCAATCATCTCTAATTACGATTGCTTCACCATATAAACTAGAAGAATGAAGTTGAATCTCACAATCTCCAGTTACATAATATGGGCTAACCCATCCTAAAGACATTTTTGAATAAATATTGTGATCTCCAATATTAAAAGCTTGCATATCGCGGTCACCAGCGCAGTTCCATGGAGTTGCACTATCATAACAATAATAGTCATCAAGTCCTAATAAGTGTCCTGTTTCATGAATGTATGTATGTGCTTCAATGCCTGAAGGAAGAGTTTCAAATAATTCAGTTTTAACGTAGCTATCATTAATAAAATCATAACTAGCCCACATATAGTTATTAACTGCTGGTTTTGATTGATCTGCTGTATTTGAGTTAGCGTAGCACCAAGCCCAAAAAGCATTATTATTAGAATTAGTTGGCTTGGGTAAATATATAAATACCGTAGCATCGATATATCCATCCCCATCTTGATCATATTCTTTTCTTTTTTCGTTAGATAAAGAAGATGAAGAACTATATTCTCTAGCGATTAAATCTGAACAAGGCGGATTATTGGGATTTGACGCATAGGAAAGTAAATCACTTTCTGAACATACACTTTCAAACACTGGAGCAACTTCTCCAATTAAATGCAAATTACCATAACTTGATTCATCAAAATATGAACTTACTGAATGCCAAGATGTTTCACTTGCCTTACCAAAAAACGCTTTTTCTATATTACTTAATTTTTTACTAGTCCAAGTTTCGCTTTCACCGCTTAAATGAACAGGTACAATTAACATTTTTTGTGTACCAGTAGAATTTAAAGTATTCCATCCTTGATTTTCAGAATTTTGGCGCATAGTATATTTAGGATTAACAACCTCAAATCCTTCGCCTTCACTTTTAGAAACAGAATTTCTGCTAATGCTATAATCATTGCTAGCGCTAATTGGTCCAAAATGAATTTCACAACTTGCTAACACACAAACAATAGCAGCAAGCACAGATAATTTATAAATGTTTTTGTTCATTTAGTTACCTCCTATAATCCGAATATATAAAATATACAATAATATTGTACATTTTAAAATAATAAATAACAAACATTAAAATTTTATTTGAATTTTATTTAGATAATTGTATATTAAATGTGTATGAAAATAAAAAAAGGTGGACACAAAAATGATAGAAAAAACTGTAGAAAAACTCATATATTATAGCAAAAAGCATTTATTTTTAGATGAATTAGATGCTATTTATGTGCGTAATGTTTTATTTGGTAAGTTACATATTGCTTATCCTTACACACAAAATGATATTGATTTTAGCGAAATTGATAATTTAACTGTGCCTGATATTTTAATTAACGAATTAAAAAATGACATATTAGAAAATAAAATTGTTGATTCAAGCGAAGTTGATCGTTTTATTACTAATATAATGGGTGACTTAACACCTCTTCCAAGCATGGTTAAAGATAAATTTTATAGTTTTAAAAATCCTCAAGATGGTTTTGACTATTTATATGATTTACAAATTAAAAACAACTATATTCAAAAGACCGCAGTTGATAAGAATTTGCTTTGGAAAGCAGACTTTGGCGATAACTATTTAGAAATATCCATTAACTTATCTAAACCAGAAAAGAAAAACTCCGATATTGCTAAATTAGTGGCTTCTAGTAGTATCCCATCTAATAAATATCCAAGCTGTTTGTTATGTAAAGAAAACCTAGGATTTGTTGGTACTTCTTCGCACCCCGCTCGCGGAAATATTCGTATTATTCCTCTTAATTTAGATGGATCAAGATGGTATTTACAATATTCTCCTTATGTTTATTATTATCAACACTGCATTGTTTTTGATGAAACGCATCAAAAAATGACTATGGGATTAACTAAATTCCGTCGTTTGTTTTCTTTCGTTGAACAATTCCCTTGTTTCTTTATTGGATCAAACTCAGAACTCCCTATCGTGGGTGGCTCTATATTAAATCATGAACATTTTCAAGGTGGAAAGCACTTACTTCCATTAATGTTTGCTAAAGATAAATTTGTAATTGATACACCAAAATATCCACATTGTAAATTGTCTTATCTTAACTTCTATAACTCAACATTTAAAATTGAATCAGAAGATAAAGAAGAAGCTATTAACTTATTAAATGAAATATACACTTCTTGGCGTGTATATGATGATAAAGATGTTGATATTATTTCTCATGAGGGAAACACACAACATAGCACTGTTACTCCAATTGCAAGAAAAGAAGGAAATAAATATATTGCTTTTGCTATTTTAAGAAATAATCGTACATCAGAAAAATATCCTGATGGTATCTTCCATGCTCATAAAGAATATCATAATATTAAATCGGAAGGCATTGGCTTAATTGAAGCTGCAGGATTATATATTTTACCAGCAAGATTAAAACGTCAATCTGAAAGTATTGCTAAAATATTATCTGATAAAACTATTGATGTGGAAGAATTCATTAATATTAACCCTGACTTTGAAATTCATCGTAACTTCATAATTCGTTTAATCACTCAATTTGGTCGCGATTTATCGTTTGAAAAAGCTAGTGAAATTGTGCGCCTTGCCATTAATGAAACATGTGTCAATATTCTTAAAAACACCGCTACTTTCAAGGACGATGAAAAGGGTCAAAAACACCTTCAAAAATTTATTGCTCAACTCAATTTAAAGCAAATTTAAGTAAGCGGATACAATTAATAACTAAGCGGTTACAATACCGCTTTTTTAATTTTTTAGGTATTTTAAATTAATTTATATAAAAAAACACACAACATACGCTTTTTTAATGCCCATTTACGAATTTTCTCTTCCAAAATTGATTTTATATTTTATAATAAATATAACTTTAAAAGAAAAGGATGAATTTATGAAGTATCTATCTATTGTTGTACCTAGCTACAACGCCGAAAAATATTTAAACAAATGTGTTGACTCTCTACTTGTTGGCGGAGAAGATGTAGAAATCATAATTGTTAATGATGGTTCTAGTGATGATTCTAAAGATAACACATTAAAAATTGCTAGAGAATATGAAGAAAAATATCCCACTATTGTTAAAGTGGTAGATAAACCTAATGGAGGACATGGATCTGGAGTTAATGCCGGAATTGATAACGCGACTGGATTATATTTTAAGTGCGTTGATTCTGATGACTGGGTTGACGCTGACGCATATAAAATGGTGCTAGACACTATTAAAAAGCATTATGAAAGCAAGGAAAGTCCTGACCTTTATCTAACAAACTTTGTTTATGAAAGATTAGATGAAGGACTCCAAAGAAAAACTGATATTCAAAAAGAATTTCCATTAGGCAGATTCTTTACTTGGGAAGATATCAAAAATATTAAACAAAGTGACTTTATTATGATGCACATGCTTATCTTTAGACTTGATATCTTAAAGAAGAGCAAAGTACGCTTATTAGAACACACCTTCTATGTTGATAATCAATTTTGCTATGTACCTTTATATCATGTTACTAGTATGTTCTGTATTGATTGTGACTTCTATCGTTATTATGTTGGACGTCCTAATCAATCTGTTACATTTGCTAATATGTCTAAAAATTACCAACACCAACTACGTGTAATGCGTGCAATGTCATTAGAATACAGTTTAGATGATTTAAATAAGCTCTCTAAAGCACATCGTAATTATTTAATTCATGACTTAACATCGAAATCTTTTTTAACTTTATTCTATGTAACAATTGGTAATAGTAAAACTCGTTACAAAGAATACAAAGAATACTTTAAAGAATTTAAAGAGAAAAATTCAAAACTCTATCATAAGATTCGTTATCGCACATTGTTCATTTTCCCATTCTTACTCATAAAACCACTTCGTGTTTTAGCAGTTAAGATTGGTTATAAAAAAATCATTAAAAAAACTGGTTGGAATTAAGGAGAACGTAAATGAAATATAAAGATTTAATAAGTAAAATGACGCTCGAAGAAAAAGCGTTATTAACATCAGGAAAAGACTTCTGGCAAACAATGGACTATAAGAGATTAGGAATTCCATCAATATTCTTATCTGATGGTCCTCATGGAATGCGTAAACAAGCCGCAGCAGCGGACCATTTAGGACTTAACGCATCTATTCCAGCCACATGCTTTCCAACTGCAGCGACAATGGCAAACTCATGGGATGTTGCATTAGGAGAAAAACTAGGTACACTTCTTGGTGAAGAAGCTGTATCACAAAAAGTAAATGTTGTTTTAGGCCCAGGTACAAATATGAAAAGAAGTCCACTTTGTGGAAGAAACTTTGAATATTTCTCTGAGGATCCTTATTTAGCAGGTAAAATGGCCGCTAGTTATATTCGTGGTATTCAAAGCAATGGCATTGCAAGTTGTGTTAAACACTTTGCTTGTAACAACCAAGAAGAAAATCGTATGACTCTTGATTCTGTGCTTGATGAAAGAACATTACGTGAAATTTATTTAACCGCTTTTGAAATTGCTATTAAAGAAGGTAAAGCTAAGACTATCATGTCTGCTTATAACTTAATTAATGGTACTTTTGCTAATGAAAACCCGCACTTATTAAAAGAAATTCTTCGTGATGAATGGGGATTTAATGGTGTTATCGTAACCGACTGGGGCGGAGATAATGATCGTGTATTAGGCCTTAAAGCCGGTAACGAACTAGAAATGCCTGGTGCATGTGGTGATACCGCTAAAGATATTATCGAAGCTGTTAAAAATGGTACATTAGATGAAAAAGTATTAGATGAAAATATTGATCGTTTATTAACTTTAATTTTTGATACTGAAGAAGTATTTAAAGTAGAACATAAACCATTTGATGTGGAAGAACATCATAAGTTTGCCCAATTAGCGGCATCTGAAAGTGCAGTTCTTCTTAAAAATGATAATCACTTATTACCATTAACTCCAAAAACAAAAGTTGCTTTAATTGGCGACTTCTTATATCAACCTCGTTATCAAGGCGCTGGTTCTTCTGTTGTTAATCCAACAAAGTTAGAAAAACACTTAGAGCATTTAAAAGATATTGATTTAGAAATCGTTGGACATTGCAAAGGCTTTAATCGTTTTGGTAAAAAGCATAACGGCCACTTAAAACGCGCGATTGAAATTGCTAAAAAAGCTGATGTAGTTATTTGTCACTTAGGTTTAGATGAAGTTACTGAAGCAGAAGGTTTAGATCGTAAAAATATGAAACTTCCTGAAAATCAAGTTCGCTTAATTAAAGAATTAAAGAAACTTGGTAAAAAGATTGTTGTTGTATTAACTTGTGGTTCTTCTCTTGAATTAGATATCGCTGATGACGTTGACGCTATCTTACATATGTATTTAGCAGGTCAAGGTGGCGTTACCGCTACATGGAATATTATTACTGGTAAAGTTAATCCATCTGGTAAATTAAGTGAAACTTATCCATATCACTTTGAAGATGTTGCTTCTAGCGATAATTTCCCAAGCCATACAAGAACAATTGAATATCGTGAAGGATTAGAAATCGGTTATCGTTATTTTGATACTGCTGGTGTTAAAGTACGTTACCCATTTGGTTATGGTTTGTCTTATACCACATTTGAATATTCAAATTTAAAAGTAACCGAAAAAGGTGTTACTTTCGATATTGAAAATACTGGCGATATTGATGGAAAAGAAATTGCTCAATTATATATTTCTTTACCAGAATCAAAAATAATTCGTGTTAAAAAAGAATTAAAAGGATTTATCAAAGTTCCTTTAAAAGCTCACGAAAAGAAAACTGTCTCTATTGATTTTGATGATAAAACATTTAGATACTTCAATACACTCACAAATAAATGGGAAATTGAAGGCGGAAAATACGATGTTCTAGTTGGTGCATCTAGTGAGGATATTCGTTTAACTGGTTCTATTGAAGTTAAAGGTACCACTACTAAATATCCATATGACTTAAAAGATTTACCAACATACGCTAGTGGCAAAGTAAGAAATGTTCCAGATAAAGAATTTGCTTTATTACTTGGAAGAGATATTCCTTCTACCGAATTACCATTCATAAACAAACGCAAAAACCGTTTAATTGTGGATTATAATACCACTGTTAAAGAGTTAAAATACGCTAAAGGATGGACAGGAAGATTCTTTGCAGGTGCAATTAATTTCGCAGTAAACTTCTTAAGATTCTTCGGTAATAAAACAACCGCTAATACATTAATTATGGGTGTTGTACATCAACCAATGCGTGGCTTATCTCGTATGACTGGTGGAGCAATACACTGGAAACAATTAGATGGCTTAATTATGATGTTTAATGGTCACTTCTTTAAAGGATTACATAAATTCAATAAAGAAGGTCGAATCATTAAAAAAGAAATGAAACAAAAAAAGAAAGAAGAAAAAGAAGTTAAGTAGTTAAAAAGTGAGGCAAAACCTCACTTTTTTAATTCTTCTATTTATGATATGTTTCATGATTATTAATTTTAAACGCTCGATAAATTTGTTCTAAAACTAGTATTCTTACCATTTGATGCGTAAAGGTAAATTTAGATAATATAATTCTTTCATTTGCTCTTTGTCTAATATTCTCGCCAAGTCCTAATGATCCACCAATAACAAATGTAATAGTGCTTTTTCCATTAGTAAATAGTTTATCTAAATGATTGGCAAAAGATATAGAATCATATTCATTTGCCTTATGTAAATCTAGAAGAATAACATATTCATTATCTTTAATTGTAGATAATATCTTACTTCCTTCTTTTTCTTTTATTTGTTGATCTAAAGTGGCGTTACTATTTTTAGCAATTGGTTCATCAGGAACTTCAATAATTTCGACATTAGTATAAGCAGATAATCTTTTTTCATATTCACTTATTGCTGATTTAAAATATTGTTCTTTTATTTTACCAACTGCAATGATTTTAATCTTCATAACGATACTTTTTCTCCGCCAGTAACCATTTCTCTTTGTTTGGCGGCAATAATATGGATTTTAGAAATATCTCCTAATTTCTTAGTTAATATTTCATTATAAGTACTTAAAGCGAGTTCAGGAGTATTAGCTTCTTCCGATAAGTGCATAAGCACGATTTCTTTAGTGTTTTCTCCAATAATTTCTGACATATACATCGCGGAATCTTCATTAGATAAGTGACCTTCATCGCCTAAAATACGCATAATTAAATATGCTGGTCTACTTGTTTCAAATAATTTTTTGACATTATGATTACTCTCAATACAAATATAATCGGGATTTTGCATGTATTTTAAGTTTCTTTCTGAAATATATCCGGTATCAGTCATATAAATTAGTTTTTGATTATCCGCTTCAATAACAAAACCAATTGGATTTTTTGCATCATGTGATGTTGCTAAAATTGTTATATCAAAGCCAGCAATATTGTACTTTTTATAAAGTTCTAAGATATTTGTATCTGGTACTTCATACGTTCCTAAAGCACTATAAACTTTTTCATTAGGAAATGAAGAAGCACACTTTATATGATCACAATGTTCATGAGTTATTAAAAGTGCTTCAATATTTTCCGTATTAATGTGCGTATCTTTAAGTTTTTCTTTTAAATATTTATTAGTAACGCCCATATCTATTTGTATTAAATGACCAGAATTAGATTCAATAATTGTAGCATTACCTTTTGATCCACTTGCAACGACATAAAATTTCATAAACTACTTACCTTCTGGCTTAATATCATTTAAGTCGCCTTCAATATGACCTTCTTGCATAGCACGAATTCTTTCAAGTTGTTCTTGGCTTAAATCTGAGAATTGTGAATAAGATTTTTGGAATAATAAAATCATTTCACCAGTTTGTCCGTTTCTATTTTTAGCTAAATTTAATTTAACTAATGTATTGACAGTAGGAGATGACACTTTTTCTTTTTCTTCTTGTTCTTCAGATTTTGCTTCACTTTGTTGTGTTTTTTTCTTTTTAATGCCTTCAGGACTTAATAACATAATCATATCCGCATCTTGCTCGATAGCGCCACTTTCACGTAAATCGGACATTACAGGTTCTTTATTATCACGTTTTTCAACATCACGTGATAATTGACATAATACAATAACAGGTACTTTTAAAGAACGCGCCAAATCTTTGATTTTACGAGAGAAATCAGATACTTCTAATTGTCGATTAAAGTCGCCTTTAGGTTTGTCTCCTGAGGTAATTAAACCAATATAGTCAATTAAAACCATGGCTAAATCGTTATGACTATTTTGTAGTTTTTTAGCCTTTGCTAACAAGTCTGACATCTTAATAGATGGGGTATCATCAATAAACATTTTTAAAGACGCTAATCGGCGAGATGCATCTTTAATCCTAATTTTTTCATCTTTATTTACATAAGATGTTGTAATTTTATTCAATTCTACACCAGATTCAATAGCAAGTAATCTTCTTGCTAAAAGTTCTCCAGACATTTCAAGAGAAAAGAACGCTACAGTTTTTTTAGTACTTTTTGCTGCAGTTAAAGCAAAATTAAGGGCTAACGCTGTTTTACCAACAGATGGTCGAGCAGCTAAAACAATCATATTTTCTCTTTGGAAACCATTACTCCATTTATTTAATAATTTAAATCCTGTTGTAATACCAATTAAATGATCATCAGAAGTTTCTTTATAAGTATCTAAGTCTTGATTAACTCTTTCAATATACTCACTTAATCCTACGAATTCTGCAACGCGACGTTGTTCAACAATACGAGCAATATCATCACCTGCATGAGCAACGAAATCAGAAACAGTTCCATCAATTCCCTTATTATAAGTTTCTTTAATATTATCCATTGTAACTAAAAGAGTACGTAAAACCGTGCAATCCTTAACAATTTTAATATAATGTTCTAAGCTAGTTAAGCCAACAGCGTTTTCACATAAATCTTTTAAAAAGTCAACGCCACCAATTAAGTCTTGTTTTTTCATGTTTTCTAATTCATTATAAACAGTGACAACATCGACTTTTTGTCTTGTATTATTTAATCTTTTAATAGCGTTAAAAACAAGTCGATTAGCGACATTTTTTTCATAAAAATCATCTTCAATTAAAGAGCCCATACAAGTAGTAAGTGCCTCTTCTGAAATTAACATTGCTCCAAGCAAAGATTTCTCAACAAATTCATCATTAGGTAATTTATAATCCACAATAATCACCTACTTTGCTTCGCTAACATGTACTTTAATTTCCGCAACAACGCCTTTATATAATTCGTTTTTTAAAATAGTTACTCCTAAAGTATTTACTGTTTCTTTATCGACAAATTTTCTTTTATCAATAGTTATTCCATAACTGGTTTTAAGTTTTTCCACAACTTGTTTAGAAGATACTGAGCCAAACAATTTTCCATCTTTTCCTGTTTTGCAAGTAAATTCAAGAGTAATTGTTTTAAGTTTCTCTTTTAATTCTTCAGCTTCTTTGCGATTTTTTTCATCTAAAATACGCGCATCTTCCTTTTGTTTATCTAATATTTCAACACTACGTTTTGTCGCATTAACTCCTAAACGTTTAGGTAACAAAAAGTTATTAGCGTAGCCATCACTTACTTCAATAGTTTGTCCTTTTTTACCAACGTTTTTAACATCTTGTAACAAAATAACTTTCATATTAAGTCCTCCTATTTTACTGTTCTTACATAATTAATATATTGATCTAATGTTTCTAATAATTTAGTGTTAACCTCATCAATAGTGCTATTATCAAACTTAGCAGCCGCCATTGTAAAGTGTCCACCGCCACCAATTTTTTCCATTAATGATTGAACGTTAATTGTACCATCACTTCGAGCAGACACTTTAACTTCTTTTTCACCTGTTCTACCAATGACAAAACAAGCATTAACACCTTTAATTTGTAATGTTTGATTTGCAACTTTAGCTAATGTTGCACCTTCAATGATATCTTTTTGATCTGCTAAAGAAACTACAACACCTAAATAAGGAGTAGAAGAGTTTGACATAATCTTTGTTTTCAAAGCATATTCTTCAAATTCATCTTTTAAGAAGTCATCTGCTTGAGTATTGTCAGCACCATATTCTTTTAGTATCATACATGCTTCAAATGTACGCATACCCGCTGTTTTAGCTCTAAAGAAATTAGTATCTAAGTAAATACCCGCAAGCATAAATGTTGCATAAGCAGAAGGTAATTCCATCTTTGGATTAACACTAGCAAATCGAATTAATTCGGATACTAATTCACTAGCTGATGATGCTGATGGCTCAATATATGTAAATATTGGTGATTCAATAAATTCTTCTGCGCGGCGGTGATGATCCACAACTGCAACTTTAGTAGCTTCTTCTAATAACTTTGGACATAGAGTCATTGATGGTCTATGAACATCAGTAACAATTACTAACGTATTTGATTTAAGTTTATCCATAACATCATGTGGTGATATCATAATTCGGTTAATATCATCACGCGAGAATAAAGTTGTAATAGCATTCTTAGTTTTTGATTCTACGGATTTAGTATCAAATACAACTGACGCTGGTTTATTTAAGTTATCACAAATTGCTTTTAATCCTAAACTACTTCCCATGGAGTCTAAGTCACTTTCCTTATGACCCATGATAATAACATTAGATGCAGCTTTAATTAAGCCCACTAATGAGTCAGCCATAACACGAGCTTTGACTTTATTATGTCTTTCTTGAGCTTCAGATTTTCCACCAAAGAAAGCTAATTCTTCACCATATTTAGAAACAACAACTTGGTCTCCACCACGAGACATAGCAATATCAATTGCGGATACTGCCATTTCGTTAATTTTCACAACATCAAAATATCCATGGGCAAAACCCATTGATAAAGTTAATGGTGTTTCTTCTTTAGCATTTAATTCACGAACTTTATCTAAAACAGAGAATTGATCGACATCACGAACAATTTCAAAATCTTTATAAGCCATAAATGCCATATAAGCATCAGTACGATATTTTCTTAATAAGATATTATGTTTTGTCGCAAAATCATTAATGGCTTTACGAACATTAGCAACTTGATCAGAGTTTTCATCAATATTGATAGAAACATCAGAATAGTTATCAAGCATGATAATACCAATAACTGGTGCTTGTTCTTGAGAATATGTATAGAAAGATTCAGCAGCGGTAATATCTTTAAAAATAAATAATCCCGCATCATGAAGATTCTTTACTTCATAGAAACGACCATTAATCTCTATTTTTACTGTTACTTCATCATTTTTATTATCTTTTAAAGCTTTTAAAGCAGGCTGCCAATCGTAAATATTATTGTCCATAATATTAATTTGACGCTCAGAGAATAATTCATTTGTCCAAATGATTGTGTCTGCTTCATCAATGACCAGCAAACCAATCATACCAAAATTATATGCTTCTTGAACATCAGATCCTATAATACTCGCAGCTTTCAAATCTGTAGAATATCTTCTTCTTGTGACAATAAAGAAAACCACTAAAAATGTAATTGCATTTACTAGAATAATCACAAGCAAAGCAATACACATTATAGTTATTGTAATATAATTTTGTAATTGCCAAACATTATATTTCCAAAGTACAAAAAACGCCACTACTAGGAGTAGTTGTATAAGTAAAGATACAAGACATCTAAACTTTAAGGATTTAATAGTTTTTAACATATAACCACCTCAATATCATTTATTATACAATAAATAAATGATAAATTGTTAGATAAGTTTTTAAAGCATAAGAAAAACTTTCATATTTACTATATGGATAAGCAATATAAAATATAAAAGCATTTGAAAAAAACGGACAAAACCAGTCCGTTTTTACATTTTTTATCGAATATCATAAAATAAATCATTTCTAAATTTTATCTTAATAAACGATACCTATAGTTAAATATCGAATCTAAAAATCCAAGTACTATTAAAGCAATTGGAAAAACAAACATACCAATAAGAGGTAAAAACAATAAATATCTTTTATTAATTTTAGAAAAATAAAGACTACAAAGCACTAATGCTTCAATTAAATAAGCTAGCATTAAAATAACAAATATATTTAGTCCAATTGTAACTATAACTTGTACAAAGCCAAAAGTTTCATATTCCACAATTGAATTGATAAAGAATAGACTAATAAGTGATAAAGGAAAAATAATATATGTTGCTAATTTAGGAACAGCAATATTTAAAGATAATACAAATGCACCCAATTGAATTTTTAATAATTTTTCTGAAACTAAAGAAATAACAAAATATGTTAAAATTGCTTCAATTATACTTGTTACTACGATAGTTGCGGGTATAACACTCACTAATAACATTGTTAAGGCTTTAGACATCCAATCACTAATTGCTATGATTTTTGATAACATTGTAACCAT
The DNA here is from genome assembly GCA_900549975.1 of uncultured Mollicutes bacterium. GTDB lineage: Bacteria > Bacillota_I > Bacilli_A > RFN20 > CAG-826 > RUG131. The sequence goes on along the minus strand of URQK01000023.1, from coordinate 825 downwards.
TTCATTAGCTAAAGCTGTTGTGTCTTCAATGATTGTATAGCCAAATAACGCTTTAGAAAAAATAATAGTTGTTAGGACATTTACTATCAGAGAGCCTAAAAACATAACACCAATTTTTAAGCTCAACTTAGGAGTTTGCCATTTTAAAACAAAAGAATAAATTACTGCAACAAGGGCAGATGGTAGTACATATAATAAACCCACAAGCATATTAATTAGTATTCCTATTAGAATAGTTGCAACTGCGGGAATTATTGCTTTTTTCCAATCGTATTTAAGTCCATAAATAGTAATTGGCACTGGTAAAATAAAAGTTAATCCACTAACAATAGTCCCACCAGTTAGATTACTAATTAATAATAATACACCCATAATTGCGGTAACCATTGCCGCATCAGTAATATATCGAACTTTTTTCATGCATTTTCCTTTCTAAAATCTTTACAAAAACATAATCATATATATTGGAAATGTTATTAAATTATCCTTTTCTACTATTATATTTTCATTTCCAAATATTAATCCTTTTTTTAGATTATAAGGCTCTTTAACCAACTTTGGGATAGCTTTAAAATTATATTGATCATCACCAGATTTAATTTCGATTGGAAGAATAGTCAAATTATCATAATCATTAATTAAAAAGTCAACTTCTCCGACTTTCTTACTATCAAAATAATATAATTCGTGTCCATGCGCTGATAATTCCATAGCACATGCTGTTTCATAAACACTTCCAAGATTTACATTAACATCGTTTTTTAAAATTGCATTAATATTATTTTTATATAACAAATTTGATAAAATACCAACATCATTATAGTA
>URQK01000022.1 GCA_900549975.1 uncultured Mollicutes bacterium | reverse complement strand
AAGTCTATTAAAACCTTTCGATCCGAATCAGAGATAGTACTTGCAAAACGTATTTCGTAAAAATCACAATTACTCATATATTCCATAGTGTCACACCTGCTTTCATAGTTAAAATATTATAACATGTATTTTTCATATTTTAACATAGTTTCTGAACAACTTTTTATAAGCATATATTTTTGATTTTTTTTGTTTTTTTCATATTTTTTAATTTTTAATACACTAAATGAAATTTGTAAGGGCTTACTTATAGTGAAACAACATTTGGCTACACAAAGTGTCTTAAAATATCTTTGATTTTTATTCACACAATGATATAATCATTGCGGAGTTTTGTTTTAGGAGGTAGTTAAAAATGAAACGTGTAGGAATTTTAACAAGTGGTGGAGATGCACCTGGCATGAATGCTGCTGTTAGAGCAGTTGTACGTGCAGGATTATATCATGATTTAGAAATGTTCGTAATTTATGATGGATATAAAGGATTAGTAGAAGGTAACATTCAACAAGTTGATCGTGACTTTGTATCTGATATTGTTAATCGCGGCGGTACTATTATTCGTTCCGCTCGTCTTCCAGAATTTAAGGAAGTTGAAATTCGTCAAAAAGGTATTGAGCAATTAAAGAAATTTGGCATTGATGCATTAGTGTGTATTGGTGGCGATGGAACATATCAAGGCGCAAAAGCATTATCTAATATGGGAATCAATTGTATTGCCTTACCAGGAACAATTGATAATGATATTGCTTCTACTGATTTTACAATCGGCTTTGATACAGCTTTAAATACTATTGTTGAAGCTGTCGATAAATTACGTGATACTTCCACTTCTCATCAACGTTGTTCTATCGTTGAAGTAATGGGAAGATATTGTGGTGACTTAGCTCTTTTCTCTGGTATTGCTTGTGGTGCAGATTTAATTGTTACTTCTGATTATCAATTAACAAGAAATGAAATTATTGAGAAATTAGCAGAAATGCACAAAAATGGTAAAAGACACGCTATGGTGATCATCACTGAAAAATTATGTGATGTTAATGAATTAGCTCATGACATCGAAAAAGAATCAGGATTTGAATGTCGTGCTGAAGTTTTAGGCCGTATTCAACGCGGTGGTAGTCCAACTGCTCGTGATCGTTTCTTAGCAGGACAAATGGGTGTAAGAGCAATTGAACTTTTACTTGAAGGAAAAGGCGGACGTTGCGTTGGCTTAAGAGGTAGCAAATTAGTTGATTATGACATTGATGATGCCTTAAAAATGAAACGTGATACTCACACCGAATTAGTTAATGTTATTCACTCAATTTGCTAACTTAAATTTATTTATTAGGGAGTTTTTCTATGATCATTCATAAAAATACAAAAGTTGTTTGCACTATTGGACCAGCAAGCGAAAGTTACGAAGTTTTATCACAATTAATTGATGCCGGAATGAACGTTATGCGTTTAAATTTTTCACATGGTGAACATCCTGATCATTTAAAAAAAATTGAATTGATTCGTAAACTCGAGCAAGATAAGGGAGTAATTATTCCTATTATATTAGATACAAAAGGTCCAGAAATTCGTTGCCACTTATTCAAAGATGGACAAGCTAAAATTTTACGTGATTCAATTGTGCGTATTTCTATGACTGAAATATTAGGGGATGAAACAAAGTTTTCTGTCACTTATGATAAATTATTTGATGATGTTGAAGTTGGTAACAAAATTAAAATTGATGATGGCAATCTTGAACTCGATATTATTGAAAAAGATTATGATCATCATGAATTAGTTACTAAAGCTAGAAATACATATGTAATTAAAAATCGTAAAGGTGTTATTGCTCCTTTTGCAAGATTATCAATGGCTTATGTTTCAGAAAAAGACGAAGCAGATTTAAAATTTGGCTGTGAACATAATGTTGATTATGTAGCGGCTTCCTTCACTCGTCGTCCAGAAGATATTTTAGAAATTAAGGCGATTCTTGCAAAATACGGAAAACCTGATATTGGTGTTATTGCTAAAATCGAAAATCAAGAAGGTGTTGATAAAATTGATGCTATTATTGATGTAAGCGATGGTGTAATGGTTGCCCGTGGCGATTTAGGCGTTGAGGTTCCTTCAGAAATGGTGCCTGTTATTCAAAAACAAATTATTGAAAAATGCCGTATCAAAGGTAAACCAGTTATTACCGCAACTCAAATGTTAGACTCAATGCAAACTAGACCAGTACCAACACGTGCTGAGGTGAGCGATGTCGCTAATGCGATATTAGAAGGTACAGATGCTGTTATGCTTTCTGGTGAATCCGCTTCTGGCGATTATCCTGTTTTAGCTACAGAAATGCAATCTAAAATATCTAAAACCATGGAACAATATCTAGACTATGAAAAACTTGCAGAACAAGCATATAATACTTCAGAAAAAAATAATTCTGATGCTATATCAAATTCTGTTGCTAATACTGCTTTATTAATTGGTGCAAAATTAATCGTAGCCATATCTGGTATGGGAACAACACCACGAAGAATCTCTAAAACACGTCCATGTTGCCCAATTGTTTGCATTTCTTCTAATCGCCGTGTATTATCTAAATTGAGTTTATTTTGGGGTATATATGGTATATGGGTTCCAAAAGTTCCTAACTTAATTGAAGAGATGGAAGTTTTAGCTCTTGTTAAAGCCCACGATTTGGGCATCCAAACTGGTGAGCCAATTATCTTAACTGGCGCTACTCCTGCTGGTACTCGTGGTACAAACTTTATGAAAATATTAAACGCCAATAACGATGGCGTTAAAGACTAATATAGATTAGTAAAAAACTATTAAAAAAGGATATAATATAAATTATATCCTTTTACTTTTTGTTTTAAAATGAACATTTTTTAACTATTTGTCGATATTCTATTTTATCACATAAGGTTATAAAGGTTGACAAATTAGCCTTAATAGGTATAATAAAAAAAGAATTGGAGGTCTTACTATGAGCAAGACAATTGTCACATGTGACTCCACAATTGCTATTTCACCAGAAAAAGCAAAAGAATATGGTTTAAAGGTTTTACCTCTTAATGTTATCGTTGATAATGTTGAGTACCATGATGGTGTCGATATTAATTATGAAAAATTAGCTAGCATGATGCGTGATAATGGTGTAATTAAAACTTCTACTCCTACACCTTATGAAATCGAATCATTCTTTGATAAAATATTTGCTGAAGGATACGAAAAAATCGTTCACTTTACAATTTCTAGTAAACTTTCTTCTATGTTTGATTTATTTACTAATATATGTAAAGAAAAATATGGGGATAAAGTTATTGTTGTTGATTCTATGAGTGTTATGTCATTTATGTTAAATAATGTTTTAACCGCTAAAGAGTTAATTGAACAAGGTGCAGAGCCTGAACAAATTCCAGAATTATTAAAAGATCGTATCAATGATATTGAAGTCGTATTTATTCCTGAATCATTAACATTCTTAAAACGTGGCGGAAGAGTTTCTCCTGCTGTTGCTTTAATTGGTAACTTAATTGGTTTAAAACCAGTATTAGGATTTAAAGATGGCGGCATTATTAAAATTGGTACAACTAGAAACATTAAATCAACATTAAAAGAAACAGCAATTAAGTTCAAAGAAATGAAAAAAGATCCTGAAAAGTACGATATTTCCATTGCTTATGTTGATACAAATCCTGCTGTTGTTGAATTTGCTCAAAAAATGGTTGAAGAGTATTTACCTGAATATGATTGTCATATGGATGGCTTCTCTGTAAATGTTGAAGCTCATACCGGTCCTGGTACTATTACTATTATTATGAAAAGAAAAGTTAATAAATAAATTGACTTTTATACATTAAAAATACTATTATATTAGTGCGTTGATAAAGACACGTTAATAAATTAACTTTATTAAGCGAAGAAATGATTGGTGCAAGATTTCTATAAAGTATTTATTAATACCACTTTGGAGCATTTTGCGAAATAAGCAAACGTCACTGGCGTTAACAGTACTTGAGAGTATGTTTAATTTATTATTAAATATAAATTAAGGTGGTACCGCGTTAGTAGCGTCCTTATTAAAAGGACGCTTTTTTTATTTTTAAGGAGGAAAAATTATGTTAAAAATTACTTTAAAAGACGGAAGCACTATTGATGTTGAAGAAGGAAAACTAATTATTGAAGTTGCTAAAAACATTTCTTCTAGTTTGGCTAAAAATTCAGTCGTTGCTAAATTAGATGGTAATCTTGTTGATTTAAAAACTCCAATTACTAAAGATTGCTCTTTAGAATTAGTTACTTTAGAAGATCCAGAAGCTTTTCCAGTCTTAAATCATTCTTGTGCTCACTTACTAGCTCAAGCAATGAAAAGATTATATAAAAATGTTAAATTCGGTGTTGGACCTAGCATTGAAGAAGGTTTCTACTACGACTTCGGTGTTGAAGAATCAATTACGAGTGATGATTTTGCTAAAATTGAAGCCGAAATGAAAAAGATTGTTAAAGAAAACTTACCAATCAATCACTACTATTTAAGTAAAGATGAAGCTAAAGAAAAATTCGCAGGTGATCCTTATAAATGTGAATTAATTGACGCTGTTGATGATGATAAAGTGGGAATCTACGAACAAGGCGATTATGCTGATGTATGTCGTGGCCCACATGTCATTTCTACTGGCATATTAAAGAACTTTAAATTATTAAATGTTGCTGGCGCTTATTGGCGTGGAGATTCCAAAAATCCAATGTTAACAAGAATTTATGGTACTTGCTATCCAACTAGCGAAGCACTTGAAAAACATTTACAAGATTTAGAGGAACGTAAAAAACGTGATCATCGTAAATTAGGTAAAGAACTTGGTTTATTTATGATTTCTGAATTTGGTCCAGGACTTCCATTTTGGTTACCAAAAGGTTATCAATTACGTCGTACACTTGAAGATTTCTGGCTTGATTTACATCGTAAGAATGGTTATGTCGTTGTTGAAACTCCAATTATGTTATCCAAAGAATTATGGGAAATTTCTGGTCACTGGGATCACTATAAAGAAGATATGTTCATTACTCACGCCGATGAAGATGAATATGCAATTAAGCCAATGAACTGTCCTGGCGCTATTCTTGTATATAAAAACGATTTACATTCTTATAAAGATTTACCACTTCGTATTGCAGAACTTGGTCACGTCCATAGATATGAGGCAAGTGGTGCTTTAAATGGCTTATTCCGTGTTCGTACATTCACACAAGATGATGCTCATATTTTATTAACTGAAGATCAAATTGGTGCGGAAATCGAAAGAATCATTAAGATTTATGACCAAGTTTATTCAATATTTGGTTTAAATTATCATATCGAATTATCTACTCGCCCAGAAGAAAACTATATTGGTGATATTAAAGTTTGGGATAAAGCTGAAGCTGATTTGATTAGAGTATGTAAAGAAACTGGTAAAGAATTCAAAATCAATCCAGGCGATGGCGCATTCTATGGTCCTAAACTTGACTTTAAACTTCGTGACTCCATGAATCGTATTTGGCAATGTGGCACCATTCAATTAGATATGCAACTTCCAGGAAGATTTGATTGTACTTATATTGATGAAAATGGTCAAAAAGTTACTCCAGTTATGATTCACCGTGCTTGCTTTGGATCTCTTGAAAGATTCATTGGTATTATTATTGAAAACTATGCTGGTGCTTTCCCAACTTGGTTAGCCCCTGTTCAAGTTAACTTATTACCAGTTGTTGATGATATTCATGGAACTTACGCTAAGGAAGTCAAATCAATCTTAGAAGAAAATGGTTTAAGAGTTAGTATTGATGATCGTAATGAAAAACTTGGTTATCGTTTAAGAGAATCGCAAATTCAAAAGATTCCTTATACACTTGTAATTGGTGATAATGAAATGAATACTAAGAGTGTTACATATCGTAAATATGGTACTAAAGAACAAATTACTGTTTCTCTTGATGAATTCATTTCAATGATTTTAAAAGAAATTAAAGAAAAAAAGCCTTTAAATGCATAATTAATGTCTGAAAAGCATAAAATTAATGTTGACATATTAGCATTTATAGTGTAGTATTATTACGCGAACAAAATACGTGGAAAGAAGAGGCGCCCGCTTCTCACCTGATTCACATAGTGAATAGGTAAATGTCACATATCGTTAAGATATTTTCACGGGCGCATCCTGCGTCCGTTTTTTAGTTCAAAGGAGGAATTATTATTTACAACCCAAATTTTACTAACCCACAACAACAAAGACCAGAAAAAACTAATAATGATTTAGTTAATGAAGCAATTCGCTTCCCTACAGTCTTAGTAATTGGCCCAAATGGTGAATCATTTGGTACGATGTCTCGTTTTGACGCTTTAAACAAAGCAAGATACTTAAATTTAGATTTACTATGTGTTGCGCCTCAAGCTCAACCACCAGTATGCAAAATCTTAAATTATGGTAAATATCGTTTTGAAGCTCAAAAGAAGCAAAAACTTAATAAGAAGAAACAAGCTGTTGTCAATATCAAGGAAGTTCGCTTAACTCCACAAATTGGTATGCACGACTTAGAAACTAAAGCTAACCAAGCAAGTAAGTTCTTACAAAATGGTGATAAAGTTAAAGTTTCTGTACGTTTCCGCGGTCGTCAATTATCGCACGTTGAAGTTGGTGAAGAGGTTTTAAATAAGTTCTTTGAACTTGTAAATGAATATGCAGTAATGGAGAAAAAGCCAGCATTAGATGGCAAATTCTTAAATGCAGTTTTAGCATCAAAAGTTAAAAAATAGGAGGAACGTAGTATGCCAAAAATGAAAACAAAACGTGCTTTAGCAAAACGTGTAAAAAAAGTTGGTAATGGTAAATTAAAAATCAATTCTGCTTATACTTCACACTTAGCACACAACAAAACACACAAACAAAAAAGACAATTAAGAAAGGCTTCATATGTATCTAAGAGCGATTACAAACGCATTAAATACTTGATGCAATAATTAGGAGGTAATAGTCATGAGAGTAAAGAATAGTGTCGTCACAAGAGCAAGACGTAAAAAAGTACTCAAAAGAGCAAAAGGCTATTTCGGTAGCAAACACCTCTTATTCAAATCTGCTAAAGAACAAGTAATGCATTCATTACGTTATGCGTTTAGAGATCGTAAACAAGTTAAACGTGATTATCGTAAATTATGGATTAAACGTATTAACGCTGCTTGCAGAATGAATGATATTTCTTATTCAAAATTCATGCACGGATTAAAATTAGCTAACATCAATATGAACCGTAAATCATTATCTGAATTAGCTATCAATGATCCAAAAGCATTCACTAAGTATGTTGAACTTAGTAAAAAAAGCTTTAGCTAAATAGTTCGCTTATTAAATGCAACTCAATTGGGTTGCATTTTTTATTTTCCTTTCTTTTTATCTTTCATCATATATTTAGATACATCTTTATATACTTCAAATAAACGATCATAAATAGTTTTATCCTCTTTCATTTTAATAATTTCCACTTTTCCGTTATTAATATATAAAAATGCTTCTGGATTTAAAGATAATCCTCCTAGACTACCGCCCGCTAGAGGAAAATCACTTGAATATTCAAATAACAAGTCATTACTATTATTTTCTTTTTCTAATTCACTTCCACCAAACCCAAATCCAAATGTTAAGCGTGATATCGGCACAATCATTTCTTTATCATTTATCTTTAATGGTGTACCAACAATTTCCGAAGAATCTAAAATCGTTTTTATGCTTGTTAAAGTTGATAGCATGACGTTTTTAAAAGAATTATTTTCCATAACTTAAGTCTCTCCTTATAATTTTGTTTTTTAAAATCTTAATAATTTTTATATTCATTTTACCTTCTAATAAATAATCCGTATTTGTAGTATTTTGCAAATAAATAATATGTAAATGTCGATATATTTTTAAATTTGCTAGAATATAATTGCTTCCAAATAATAAGGCATCCAAAGGCCCAATAGTGTAATTATATAAATATATTTTTATATATTCAAAATTGATATTTTGAATTAATTTTTTAATATCTATTTTAAATTTTGCTTGGGGCTTTTCTATTGCTTTAGCAATAATTTTTCCTAATTCTATTTCTACTACTTTAATATTAAATAAGTACACTTTAATAAGGCGATATGTAACAATAACTTTTATCTTTAAATTAATAAATAAAAGCATAAATACAAATAGAAATATCGCTAGGATAATGAATAAAAAAATCGTTAATGTTTTCATAATAATATTATTTGACTTGTTTCTAAAATTAATCCAAAAAAATGCCATAGCGGAATTCTATGGCATTTTAAATCTATTTTCTACTTGATTGTTTTCTTGAAGAAGAACGTTTACTTGATGAACATCCACGTCTAGATTCATGATTAGAATTTCTAACGCGTGAGTTATTTACATCTAAATCTTCTCCATATTCATATTTAGTTCCACGTTGCTTATTAGTAGTAGCAGCTTTTTTTGTAGAACTCTTTCTTGTAGTGCTTTTTTGTCGACTTTCTTTCACAAATTTCACCTCCTATTGAGGTTAGTTTTTGCGTATTTCTAAAAATTATAAATAATTCTTATCATCATCGCTATTTTTTTCATCAATAACGATAGTCTCAACATTTTCTACACAGTATTTAATATCACTTTCAAAATCGAATTTTTGCTCAAATGCTTCGACTTCATCTAATTTTGGCATTGTTTTAGGATTTTTTGGTTCAAAAATTGTACAACAATCTTCATAAGGTCGAATAGATATATCATAAGTATTAATTTTCTTTGCCAATTTAATAATTTCAATTTTATCCATTACCGCGACTGGACGAATAATTGGAGTATTAGTAACATTATTGATAACATTTATTGAAGCAAGTGTTTGTGAGGCAACTTGTCCTACTGATTCGCCATTAGAAATTGCTAAACACTTATACTTTTTAGCCAAACGTTCCGCGATACGATACATCATACGGCGCATAATGGTAATTGCATAAGATTCATTCGAATATTTATAAATATTTTCTTGTAACTTGGTAAATGGCACAACATGTATTTTAATACGTGCTTGATAACGATTAAGTTCTTTACAAATATCTTTTAATTTATCAATTACAGCTTCACTAGTATATGGTGGAGAAGCAAAGTGAATACATTCAATTTTAACTCCTCTTTTCATCATTAAATATGCCGCAACTGGAGAATCAATACCACCAGATATCATATGAAGTGCTTTGCCACCAACCCCTAAAGGATAGCCACCAGCACCTAAAATATCACTTGTAAATATATAAGCGGCATCCGCACGAATAGTAATAGATACTAAAACATCAGGATTATGAATATCTACTTTATAATTAGTATTTTGTAAAATATATCCGGCGATAACACGATTAATGTCATCACTAATGATTGGATATAATTTATCAGCGCGTTTTGCCTTAATTTTAAAAGTATTTTTATTTTCTTTTTTAAGTAAATCTAAAACCATATTCTTTAAGTTCTCAATGTCACGATCAACTTTCATGACAAGCGAAAAAGAATAAATTCCTGATACATCTTTTAATCTTTCAATAATTGGTTCATAGTCAGTATCATTTAATTTGATATAGATATGATCCATACGTACTTGATATTCAAGATTTTTAAAATCTTTTAAAGCATGTTTGACATTAACACCTAATGTATTAATAAAATCTTTTTTATTTTTCCCTTTGGTAGATAACTCACCAAATCTTATCATGATATGATCATAGTTAATATTATTCATTATGTTACTCCTGTTCTTTAGTACTTTCTAAAATGCTATGTAAAGTAGTTATAAATATTTTCGCTTCTTCTAAAGTATTAGATTCATCAAAACTTAAGCGGATTGGATTAGAGGCTTCCACACTATTCTTATTCATAGCCGCTAAAACGTAAGACTTGTTGCTTTTTTTTGATGAACAAGCAGAAATTGTTGATACCATAATATCTTTAAGCGACAAAGCTTCAACAACAACACTTGCTTTATGACGTAATAAAGAGAAGTTTAATATAAAAGGCGAAGCATCTAAAGATGAATTAATTACTACTTCATCAAAATTTTCTAACTCTTTTCGAATATAATTGTTAATTTCTTGAACTCTTTTTAATTTTTTATCTTTGTTTTCAAAAGCAAGACGTAAGGTTTTCGCTAACGTCACATCTTTTGGCATATCACTAGTACCACTTCTTAAATTAAATTCTTGTCCACCGCCAGATAAAAGCGGTAACGGTTTAATATTTTTTCTTATTGCTAAAAAACCAGAACCTTTTAAGCCATGAATTTTGTGACTAGAAGCAATAAACATATCGATTAAGTTATAATTAACATCAATTTTTGTTATTGATTGTGTCGTATCAGAATGGAAAAAACATTTTGGATATTCATGAACAATCTTGCTTAGTGCTTCAATGTCATTAATTTCGCCAGTTTCATTATTAACATGCATTATCGAAACTAAAATTGTATCGTTTCGCATAGCTTTTCTTAATGTATCCGGTTCAATTATACCTTTTTTATTAACAGGCAAAATAGTTAATTCAAAGCCGAATTCTTCTTCCAACTGTTTAAAAGCATTAAGAACCGAAGGATGCTCGACATTAGTGGTTATCAAATGTTTCCCACGGTTTTTATACGCTAAAGCGACACCCTTAATAGCCAGGTTATTTGATTCAGTTGCACCAGAAGTAAAGATAATTTCATAGTTTTTATCTAAGCCTAAAAGACTTAACACTTGTTCACGCGCTAAGTTTAATAGACGGTTACTTTCTAAACCTATTTTATGATTGCTAGAAGGATTACCATAATATTTTTCTACAAGTTGATTAAAAGATACTAATAACTCATTATTGACGCTTGTCGTCGCAGCATTATCAAAATAAATCAAAATAAAACCTCCACTTAATTTAGAATATGCAATCAGTTAAATTTTAACTGAGTTAAAGCCTATTCTTTTTCGATATTTGATGCGTGTTTAAGTTTTTTAGTTGTGTTTCCTGCATCTAAATAAGCTTTTTCAAATTCCAAATCGAAAAATGATGTTTCGACTTGACTTAATAACACTTTGATATCACTTAAATGATATCTTTCACGATTAGCGTACACAACTAGGCTTTCAGTTAATAATGCAAAATTAGCGTTTTCTTCATTAGATTTAACTAATTCATCTTTATATTTAATAAAATTCATAACTAGATTATTAATATTAGCAATATCAATTGGCTTAATTTTTAACAGTGCATCAATTTCATCAATAAGGGCAAATGCTTTAACAAATGCTTCTTTTTGCTGATTTTCATAATCAGTTACATAAGTTTCATGAATTATTTTATAAGTGTTTTTAAGTTCAAAATAGCCATTATAGATAATGTCATTTGCGCTATTAAAATCACTTTCAAGTGATAATAAATATGAAGAGAATTCATTTAATTTTAAGGAAGCTACTTTTGCTTCGTCCGCTAATTCATTACATTTATTACGGAGTAAAGAATAAGGTTGTTTGGTATTTGAATGAATATAAGTATCTAAAGTACGTTTGATGGTATCAAGACGAGAAACATTGAATTTAATAACATCAATTTCGTTAATATATTTATCAGACATGATATAGTCTTTTTGAACTTCTGGAATAATATTACAAATTTTTACTGATTTATTTTCTAAATCTTTCACTGATTTATAAACATCATCAATTGATGAAGAAAATTCTTCTTTAGCGCTTTTTTCTTCTTCGAATTTTTCTAATAATTTATTAATACATTCCAAAATGTTTTCTAAATCATCATTACAGTTTTTAAGTTTGAATGATTTCAAACGTTGTGTTATATCTTGTAAAGAAGCCTCAAATTGTTCAATAGTGCTATTAACATGAAGATGATTTAAAGGATAACCTTGCTCAATCATTTCTTGATATTTTAATTTCAGTACTGAAATCTTATTTGGAACAACATTGCTAACTTTAACACATAATAATGGTAATTGTTCAATTACTGGTTTAAGTTCTTTAATAGCCATATCAATGCGTTCAAGTATTGCATCAACATTTTCGTAATCTGCACGATCGATTGCTTCATCAAAACGTTTAAATGCTTCATCGATATTATTAAACAAAATATCAAATGAATCTTCTACTAATTTTAATTCTCCTTCATGTTCAAAATATAAAGCTTTAATATTTCTTAAATCTTCTTTTTGGGCTAAAGCTTTCTTTTGTGCTTCGTTTTCATTATGTAATAAATCATTTAATTCATTTACGAATGCTTCAATTTGATTACAATAGTCTTCCAATATAGCACGATTTCTTTTAATGCTTTCTTTATTAGCTTTTCCTTTAGTTTTGTCTAAACTATCATGAAGCATTTGTAAAGCGTTTGTGGCTTGATCATTTTGTGTTTGCAATAAATCTTCATATTTCTTTAATAAATTAGTATAAGTGTCAACATAAAGTAAGTTGCAACTAGAAATAGCATAAATTCTTTTTAAAGATGAAGAAGCTTCACCTATTAAAACTGTACGATAATGTTCATATTTCTTTTCAATTTCTCTTGTTGCTTTTGCTAATCTATGCTTTTTAAGTACTAAATTAAATAAAGTTATAAGCACAAATATTACAATAATTGCCACAATCATAACAATAAAAATAATATTTATATTTTTGTTCCACCAATCACTAAACTTACTTAAAATCATACCAAAACACCTCTCATCGTATTGACTATTTTAGTATAACATAAAAATAAATAAATAATTATTTATTTTCTAAAATTGCTACAAAATTTTAAAAGGTCATAAAAACTTATATACTATGACCAATTTCCAATAGAATTTTATAATTAACTTTTGCCGAAGATATTTATAACTAAACTTATCATAATTTTTAATTCAGCAATAAGTAATTAATATATAGCCTGCTTAATACGTGTTGTACTCATCAACAAAATTAAGAGCTTTTGAACAATTGTCTACTATTTTTAAGATTTATTTCAACATTTTGATTGTCTAAAGTGTCATTAATCTTATTGACAATAAACTATTATTCTTTTATTTTAGTCTTTTTAGATTTAGATAATATTAAAGATCCTACAATTATAGATCCTGAAACCATTAAAGAGCATCCTATTAAAATCAAAACTAATGGATTAGAGAATACTTTAGATAAGTCACCATCTCTAGCAGCTGTTAACATACCATCTACACCATTAGAATATACAGTTTTAATTGTAATAATGTGGTCTAAATCGTATGTAAAATTTGGTACTTTCCAATCGGATACAAAATTATCGTCCACTTTTAAACCGTCGATATACGGGGTTTCTGGATTATCATATATTTCATATCCTAGTATATAATTTTGTTTTAAATATAGTGACACTGAATTGTCTGCTTCTTTTTGGACTTCCACTGTCAAAATATTGTCTTTTTTATAGACACTATCACTTGTAAAATTATACTCTGCACTTCCATAGTATGGTGCAAAAGACACTAAGGCTAACATCATTAATGTTTTCATCATTCATTTCCTCCTAATAAATTTTGTATAATTGTAACAAACAATCACTATTGAATCTTTCTCGTAAAGATTATAATACTATTTGTAATAAATTTCATCACTAACTGGTTCGCACCATTCATTATTTGTTTCTTCACCTGGTACTTCAATAGCTAAATGCGAAAACCAAGAATCTTCACTTGCCCCATGCCAATGTTTAGCACCTGGCTTAATATTTATAACATCTCCTGGTAACATTGTTACTTTTTCTTTTCCCCATTCTTGATAATAGCCTTTGCCCGCTACACAAATTAAGATTTGTCCTCCACCATTTTTAGCATGATGGATATGCCAGTTATTACGACATTTTGGTTCAAATGTAACGTTAAAAATACCAACTTGTGATGTTGAAAGTGGTGCTAAATAACTTTGACCGATAAAGTACTTAGTAAAACTGACATTAGGTTCACCAATTGGAAAAATCATACTTGCTTGATGTTTTGCTTTTGCATCTTCACTATTTTCTTCTTTCCAAACTTCTTTGGCAAGATTAAAAGCACCCCATGCTTTCGGCCAGCCAGCATAAAAAGCAATATGGGTAATAATGCTTGCTATTTCTTTTCTTGTTACTCCGTTTTTCTTAGCATTTTCTAAGTGATACACTAATGATGAATCAGTATTTCCCATTGATATAAGTGCGGTTAATGTTACAATACATCTTGTTTTTACGTCGATATCTTCGTTATTCCAGTTTTCACCAAATAAGACATCATCATTAAAATGGGCGAATTCTGGTGCAAATTCTCCTAAAGCTTTTCTTCCTGCAGTTTGTGTTATTTTTTTCATATTTTATCACATCAAAACTAATATAATACCTAAACCCAACTTTAGGTCAATAGTGTATAATAAAAACACCACAATTAAGTGATGTTTTACTCATTGATATGGAAAGTTAATTCGCCATAATATAAATCTTTACTAACTCCATCTACTAGAACATGTAAGGAATTATCTTTATTAATTTCTAATACTTTAATTAGTTTCTTTTCGTTATTAATTTCTCCATATACTTCTTTGTTATATAAATAATTATATTTATTAGCAATAACTAAATAATCATCATTATTTATCTTAATTTGTTCTAATATATTTAAGATATTTTTAAACAACTCAGTTTTAAACATATTGATATCAATAGTTTTATTAGTTTCTAAATAATAACTTGTTGCTTTAGTTTTTAAAATTTCATCAAATGATTTAACATTTAAATTAACGCCAATTCCAATAACTAAGAACTTTATTTCATTATCAAAAGATATACTTTCTAATAATATTCCTGTAATCTTTTTATCATTAACATAGACATCATTGGGCCATTTAATGGTAACATTTTCTAAACCAAATGACTTTAGAGTAATTAAAGTAGCAACAGCAGAACTAATAGAAATAGAAGAAAATTTTTTAATTAGTAGTGGGTCTTTAACTATAAATGAGAACATCAAATTCTCACCACTTTTACTTTTCCAACTTCTTCCCATTCTTCCGTGTCCATTACTTTGATAATCAGCACTTACAAATGTTAAATTTTCTAATTCTTCATAGTGTTTTTTAATATAAGTTGATGTTGAATCAACTGATTCAAAATGGATTTCTTTAACTATCTTTTTCTTCATAAGGATGTGTTTCAATATATTTATTTTTCAAATCCACTAAACGATCACTAATAAACACGCTTATAGCGAGTTTAGCTAAATCAAATGGAATATAAGGAGCAATAAATAAAGAGAATAACTTTGAAAGAGTATAGCCTTTATTATTAACTTCATTAAGAATAATATAGCCATGAAGGAAGCCCACGGCATATAAAACAACAAGAGAAATTAATCCACCAATAATATAACCAATAAAACGATATTTTTTCGTATGTTTTTCAGTTATTTTATTTGCAATAAATTGAATTATAGCCACAAAATAGAATCCGTATACAAAGCCGAATGTTGGCATTGTTACATAAGCAAAGCCTGATCCCCAAGAAGCAAATACAGGAATACCAATAAGTCCCATAATAATATAGCAACTTATAATAATTAATGCATTCTTTAAACTACAAATGCTTGTAATAATGAATATTACAAGCAATTGTAATGTAAAAGTTGTCAAACCAACTTTAAGAGATATTTGAGCACTAACAATTAATAATGCTAATAAAATAGCGTTTAAACATATTTCTTTTAATACTTTACTACGCATAATAAACTAGCCAATCATAGAAAGTAAGATACCAGCAGCAACAGCACTACCAATAACACCAGCAACATTTGGTCCCATTGCGTGCATTAATAAGAAGTTTTCTGGGTCTTCTTCTTGTCCAATCTTATGAACAACACGAGCTGCCATTGGAACAGCAGATACACCAGCTGCACCAATCATTGGATTAACTTTTCCTTTGGTGGCCTTACACATTATCTTACCGCCAAGTAATCCACCAATTGCGGCAATTACGAAAGCAGTAATACCTAATACGAAGATCATTAATGTTTTAGCTTGTAAGAATGTTGTACCGATTGCAGTAGCACCCACAGATAATCCTAATAAGATTGTACAAATGTAAAGTAAAGCATTCGCAGCAGTATGTACTAAGTTTGGTACAACGCCTGATTCTTTAATTAAGTTACCAAACATTAAGCAACCAATTAAAGGTGTACAAGATGGAACAATTACACAACATACAACTGTTGCAATAATTGGGAATAAAATTCTTTGTAATTTTGTAGCTTGTTTTGTTTCTTCCATACGAATTTGACGTTCTTTCTTAGTTGTGAAAGCCTTAATAATAGGTGGGAAGATAACTGGAACTAAAGCCATATAAGAATAAGCAGCAAGAGCAATACCCGCAGTTAAATCAGGGCTAGCAAGTTTATTAGAGACTAAGATTGCGGTTGGGCCATCTGCGCCACCAATAATACCAATACCAGCAGCATCACCAACAGTGAACTTTAATGCTTCAATACCTGTTTGAGATAAGGCAAGAGCACCAAAGAATGCTGCAAATATACCTAATTGAGCTGCTGCTCCAAGTAACATAGTCTTTTTGTTTGTGATTAACGGTCCAAAATCGGTTGTTGCGCCAATACCGATAAAGATCAAGCAAGGATATAGTTCATGTTCAACACCTATGTGCAATGTGCCCAATAACCCACGACTGATAATTTTACCAGTAGCGTCTTTTGTAACATAAATATCAGGATAAATGTTAACTAAGATAATACCAATAGCAATAGGGATTAATAAATAAGGTTCATATCCTTTTTTAATAGCTAAGTATAAAAATACACAGCCAATCACAATCATAATTAGATTCATCCAGCCGTCTCCTTTAAAGAAAGAAACAATGCCAGTTTCATTTAAGAATCTAACGATTAAATCAATTATGTTCATATTATCCGATTACGATAAGAACTTGTTTGTTAGATACCATGGCGCCTTTACTAACTTTGATTTCTTTAACAGTTCCTGAAACAGATGCTAATACTTCATTTTCAAGTTTCATAGCTTCAATAATACAAACTACGTCACCTTTGTTAACTTTTTGTCCAACACTAACTTTGATATCTAATACCTTACCACTAATTGGAGCATTGATAGTTGCGCCTTCAGCAGGTGCAGCAGTATTAGCTGCTGGAGCAGGTTGAGCAGCATCACTAACAACATGTCCTTGAGATTCTTCAACTGCTTCTAATTCAACTTCATAAACTTTTCCGTTAACTTTAACTTTATACTTTTTCATAATTTAAAATCCTTTCCTTATTAAAGTTGTTTTACATTAACAACACGAACATCTTTTTTCACTTCATTACGATAGTCGATTGTGGCCACTAAGACCGCGGCCATCATATCATCATCGGTAATGACTACTTCTTTTGGTTCATTAGAAGTAACTTGTGGAGCATTTTCCGTTGCTTTATCAGCTTTCTTTTTATCAAATAAAGAAATAGCTTTGAATACTAATTCGGTTATTCCAATAAAGATAAGTAAAATAGCAAATACCATTACAATAGCAACAAGTGAGAAAATTGCGCCATCACCTAAATTCATTGTATCGCCTTTATCAATCATTGGTCCGGCTGATGTACCAACATCAGTTAATATTTTTAAAAACATAAATTATTTACCTCCTAAGATAACATTGAATTCTTCGACTTCTTCCACTGGTTCTGGATGATATTTCTTAGTTAAGAATTCAGTTGCTACTTTTTCAAATAAAGCAAGAGATAAAACATCTTCATCGCACTTAGCAATATCTTTATATTTTTCTTTAAGTGCTTCAAATTCAGGTTCTAATAAGTCAGCAGGACGACAAGTAATAACTTCATCATCGCCAATTATCTTATGTTGAACTTCTGGATTAACTGGTGCAGGTGCTTTACCATACTTACCATGTAAATAATCACGAATTTCATTTGGAACCATTTTATATCTTTCACCAGTAATTACATTAAATACAGCTTGAGTACCAACCATTTGTGATAAAGGAGTAACTAAAGGTGGATATCCTAAGTCCTTACGAACATTAGGTACTTCTTTTAATACTTCTTCATATTTGTCTTCGGCACCTTGACCTTTTAATTGGTTCATTAAGTTAGAAAGCATACCACCAGGTACTTGATAAGTTAAGATGTTTGGATTTACTGATAATGCTTTTGGATTTAATAAGCCATTTGCTAAATATTTAGTTTTAATTTTTTCCATTAATGGCTCTGCTCTATGAAGAGCATCAACATTTAAATTTGGATCATATTTTGTACCTTTAAATGCAACGTTAAATGCTTGTGTTGAAGGTTGAGCTGTTCCACCACATAAAGGAGCTAAACATGTATCGATAATATCAACACCGGCTTCAATCGCTGCCTTATAAGTCATTTCGCAAATTCCACCAGTACAGTGAGAGTGTAATTCGATTGGTAATGTTGTACCTTTCTTTAATGCTTTAATTAACTTTTTAGCATCTTCTGGAGTTAATACACCAGCCATATCTTTAATACATAAAGAATCAGCGCCTAATTTTTCAACTTCTTTAGCTAAGTTCACATAATATTCAATTGTGTGAATTGGAGAAGTTGTATAACTTAAAGCAATTTGACATTCTCCACCATATTTTTTAGTAGATTTAACCGCTTGTTCAAGATTTCTAATATCATTTAATGCATCGAACACACGAATAATATCAATACCATTTTCTATGGATTTTTTACAAAACATATCCACTACATCATCAGAATAATGACGATATCCTAATATGTTTTGTCCTCTAAACAACATTTGTAGTTTAGTTTTCTTACATACGGCACGGACTTTTCTAAGTCTTTCCCACGGATCTTCGTTAAGGAATCTAAGGCAAGCATCAAATGTTGCTCCGCCCCATACTTCTAATGCATAATAACCTGCATCATCAAGTTCCTTGGCTACTGAGATAACTTCATCAGTAGTCATACGTGTGGCAAATAAAGATTGATGTCCATCTCGTAAGGATGTTTCTACAATTTTAACACCCATAATTTACCTCCTAATAATTTGATTTTTTCCTAAAAATCATTTATTATCAATATATGTTTTTAGGATATGATTTTAGGCAATCAAAAAACCCAAAATCAGATTCATTATATAATATCTAAATTATATAAACAATAATTTTGCCAAATTATTATTTTTGGTAGCGTTTTCATTTTTTGGCATGTAATAATTTTAAAAATATAATCTTTTTATTGCTACTTTGACCATTTAATAAATGCTATAATCACATAAGTGAGGTTAATTATTATGTTAAAAGCAGTTTTGTTTGATTTAGATGGTACATTATTGCCAATGGATGAACAAGAATTCACCAAAGGCTACTTCGGATTATTGTGTCGACATTTAGCGCCACTAGGCTATGATAAAGATTTATTAATTAAAACAGTATGGGATGGTACTAAACTCATGCTTAAAAATGATGGATCAAAAACTAATGAAGAAGTATTTTGGAATCACTTTGCTTCAATTTATGGAAAAGACAAATTAAAAGACAAAGAAGAAATTGATAACTTCTATATAACTGATTTCAAAAATTCAAAAGTTATGACTAAAGATAACCCCTACGCTAAAGAGATTGTTGATTTTATAAGAAGTTTAGGATTAAAAACAATTATCGCTTCTAATCCAGTATTTCCAAAAGATGGAATGCTTACTAGAATGGGATTTATTAATTTAAAAGAGTCGGATTTTGATTACATAACAAGTTATGAGGTATCACACTTCTGTAAACCAAATACTAAATATTATGAAGAAGTATTAAAGAAAAACAGAATATGGAGGCTGCTGAGCTTGGTATAGATCTTACAATGATAAAGGTCTGTAGAAGATTTAGGCATCTTGCGAAATTAGACAGGCTACGAATTGATATGACTGAGCATCGTAGTGGTTTAAATAAGCACTTGTTTGGATATATTGAGTACTGCGGTATGACATCTTTGGATTTTGTACGGCAGTATCAATAAAGAAAATGGTAATGTTTCGTTGAATGTTTTTGTGCAACGAGGGATGAGAGTGCTACCGTTGTCGATGATTGGATTTTGCTGTAAGGATATATTTTCGTCTATCTCGCTATTGATTGATTCACTTGTTATTCAGACAGATGCTAACAGTAAGCAGGTAGCGGATTTTGCATTAATCACTTTTGTACAGTCGCTAAATCTGACAGATAATCAAAGGCATGAATTAATTAGCCTGTTAGATGATAAGCACAGAGTCTCAAGTATAATGGCTATTGCAGCTGGAAATTTAAGTATCTAAACAGGTGAAAAATAATCGTGTAGAATGGAGTAAGGTATGGTTTTAGATCACACAAA
>URQK01000021.1 GCA_900549975.1 uncultured Mollicutes bacterium | reverse complement strand
ATCTCTCTAAAGAGGCGTACATCAAGTAATGTAATTGCTTACGATATATTTAACACCCCAAATATGCATTTGGAGTGAAAAAAAGTTTGATGGGGAGAAAAAAACTGTAAAATTAAAAATCATTTTAATAATGATGCATTGTATCAATCTTGTTTTTAGATATTTTTCTTTTATTACCGCTTTTTAATTATTTAATAGCTACTTGTAAAGAAACTAGACATAAATGACATATATTAAGCGATTATATAATTTATAAGAAACTTACTAAATATTATAAAATTGAGAAGCATATTTAATTATTAAAAATAAATGATATTGTGGTAACTAAAAATTTATTATAAAAACGCTAATAATTTTAAAGAATTAACCCTGCATAAAGTCATAAAAATGTAGTATTTTGACTTGATAAATATTATACTTTAGATGAGTTGGTGATTGACATGGATTATTTAAAATATAAAACCGAGACAGATGAGATTGTTGTATCAATTGATTCTACTCATAAAAATGCATATCTATCTATTTCTGATATGGAAAAAGTTTTTAATTCTATTGGCAAAATTGATCTTAAATATGATATAAGTAGACTAAAAACAGAAAATATTATTAATGAAAATTCAACTACTAAAAATAAAGATGGAGAAACACTTTACAATTTAAATGTTGTATTTTCCATTGGGCTTAATAATTTTGTAAACACAACTAAGAAATTATATTTATTTGTTAAAGAGAATAAATTGGATAACACTTTATATACTTTTATAAAAGATGCAATAGAAAATTTGTTTTTACCTAATGAAAAAGATCCTTTATATGTGATTGATAGTTATCAAGATGTATTTAGTCACTATGCTAAGAATCGAATCAAAGAAGAAAATGATAATTATCATTATGCATATTCATATCCATATATAATTATTGAACTTTATCAACAAATTATTGAAGATGCTAAAATTAGATATAATTTTCCGGATGATTTTGGAGTAGAAAAAGAACCAGGTAGTCTTGAAAAAATATTAGATGTTTATTCTAATGTGGATTTTGGTTTTGAAAAAAATCCAGTCGAAGATCAATTAGCAAGATATTTTTATTCCATTGTCACTGAAAAACCTTTTGTTAATTATAACAACGAAATTGCGACTATTTTATTATTATATTTTTTGGATAACATTAATTACATTATTAAAGAAGATGTGCGTAATTTATTCAATTCTAGCGATATAGTGGGAATGATTACGCTTATTGAAAATTCTTCACCAGAACAAAAAGAAGAAGTAATTGAAAAAATAAAGAAAATGTTAATTATATCGCCTTATAATTACTATAAAAAAGTTGATAAGGCATTTGCTACTTTAAAAGAAAATAACACATATAATAATGTAGTTAATTATATTGTGGCTTTTATCGAGAATTATTATGGATATCAAGGATATTATGAGTTTTATAAATATAGAGAATCTAGTGTACTTAAAATTCATTATCATGGCGAATATAATAAATTCAAACTAAATATCGCTGATTCAATTCAAAATTATAACACTCTTGTTTTTGATGTGTACGCAACTGCATATATGGAAGCACCAATTGGATTAGTTCATCGTGATGAAATTATTGAAGAATTATATAAAGAAATTAAAGCAAGAAGTTATGATGACATTATTAAAGATAAGTTAATGAAAGCATTAAGACTTAAACTTGTTCCTTATTTTTGCTTAAAAGATATTAATATCGAATTTAATTTCATTTGGACACTTGAAGCAGATGAAGAGTATGAGTATTAATTTATTTATTGCACAATGTTTCTATAATAAAAGCAATTCTAAGGAGGAGTAATCGATGATAAATTTTGATTTAATAGAAGAAATAAAATTAGATAATTTCAAAGGCGGAGATGGAAGCGTAATTGCTAAAATAGTTACTGATAATAACAATAAAATCATGAAAGCAACGTTAAAAAAAGGCTCCTCGATCGGAATGCATACACATGATACAAGTAGTGAAATAATTTTTGTTATAAATGGAACCGCTAGTTGTGATATTGATGGAAAAAAAGAACAAGTAAAACAAGGGCAATGCCATTATTGTCCTAAAGGTAGTGCACATTCAGTTAAAAATATCGATGATGAAGATTTAGTTATGCTTTGCGTGGTACCAAATCAATAGAGATGATATTTGAAAATATCAACAAAAAATATAAATTGTTGATAAACTATGTGCTTGCTTGTTTAAATATTTTAATATGCTATAATCACTTTACAAAGAACCGTTAGACTATTTCTAAAAGGCTTTATTAATCATTAAAAATGAGGAGGAAAGCCCAATGAATATTAGTCTTAGGCTTGACGTCAATGTTTTTGACGCGAAAAATATTATTAAATGGTTGGATAATGAAGACGTGACCAAATATCTTAATGAAGATATAAATTCGAAAACATCATTAATTGATATAATAAATTCAAATCGTGCTGATTTATTAACTTGCTATCTTAATAAAGATGGTAGATTTTTTCTTATTGATGATCGAAAAAATCATAGTATTGGTTTTTTAACATTATTTACAGTAATAACAAAAAAAGAATATGAAGTTGTTATAGCAATTGGAAATCCTAATAAATGGGGGAAACAATATGCACACATGGCATTAAAGCAAATAATGCGTGAAATATTTTTCTCATGGCGCATCGATAAGTTATTAGCGCGTATTCATATTGATAATCATCGCAGTATTAACTTATTCAAACATCTAGGATTTAAACAAAGCTTAATAAAAAACAATCATATTCATTTTGAAATAAATTTTAATGAGTATTTAAGTTCATTAAGAAATAGTTCTAATAATTAAATAAGTAAGATAAATTACATATAAACCAAGTAAAATAAAACCATCTTTTCTGGTTATTTTTCCATAAATTGCAAATACAAATACAACAAGTGTTACAACCATCATGACAATGACATCTACCACTACTTGAGGTCCAGATGTTAATGGATTAACAACTGCCGAGATTCCTAAAACAAATATAGTATTAAAAATATTTGAGCCAATAACATTACCTAATGCTAATTCGTTTTGGCCTTTTTTTGCTGCCACACAACTTGTGACAAGTTCAGGTAAGGAAGTACCAACCGCAACAATAGTAAGACCAATTAATGATTCAGCTAAGTCATGATCAACATGAGCAGCATCAGATATTTCTAAGGCAATTCCTTTTGCACCAAATACGACTGCTTCTCCGCCAAAAATGATACCAGCACATCCAACGATAGCTAAGATAATAGCTTTCCATAATTTAATATCTTTAATTTCTGAATTTTCTTCTATAACTTGATCTTCAGGATGTTTTTTTGCGCCTCTTATTAAGAACCAAATGTAAAGGACAATTATTACTGCTAAAATAATTCCTTCCCATCTTAATATCGCATAATTACCAGTAATAGATCCATTACCAAATAAAATTACAAACAATACTAGAAGTGCTGATACACCAATTAAAAATGGATATTCTTTTTTGCAAATAGATTTTTTTACGATAATCGGAGTAAAAACAGCTGAACATCCTAAAACAAGTAGTAAGTTACAAATATTTGAACCAATAACGTTACCAATAGCAACATTAGCATTGCCGCCTTCAATAAGAGAAGAAATGGAGTCGGATACAGAAACAGCAAGTTCTGGGCAACTTGTTCCCATAGCAACAATAGTTAAACCAATGATTAATTCTGAGATATGCAATTTTTTTGCAATTGCGCTACTAGCATCAACAAATATGTCACAAAATTTTACTAAGCATAAAACACCAACAATAAACGCAATAATAAACGCAATAATTCTTAAAGCAACAGGCCAAGAATCAACAAATGTAAAAATCATAATTTTAGCTCCTTAAAATAAATTAATTAAAGCATTAATACCTGCTACGACATCACTCCAGTGAGTGAAGAATATTTCTAATCCAATAGCAATTAATATTATGCCACCTGCAATAGTGGCTTTATTAGCAAATAATGTTCCAAATTTTTTGCCAATATATACCGCCACAATGCAAATTCCAAATGTAACAAGACCAACAATAGCAAATGTTAAATAAGCTTCAAGCGGTTTAATATTGCCATAAATGATACCAACGCTTAATGCATCAATAGAAGTAGCGACTGCTTGTAATAACAAATAGCCAAAAGTTATGTTCTTGACTTTTTTGCTTTCAATGGTTTCATTTTCTTTTCCTTCTTGAACTCCTTCAACAATAGTTTTAATTCCTAAAAATAATAAAAGTATTAAAGCAATCCAAGGCATAAAATAACCAAATACTTTTGAAAAACTGTCTCCTAATGTACTACTTAATAAAGTAATGGTTAAATAACCTAATATCGGCATAAGAATTTGGAAGAATCCAAATAATCCCGCTATTAAGAAACTTTTTTTACGCTTCATGTATGGCTCAGATAAGCCGTTACTCATTGAAGCAGCACATGCATCCATGGCAAGACCAGCGCCTAGCCCGATAGCGGTAACAATCCAAATAAATGTTTCCATAAATATTTTCTCCTTTAAACAAGAAAAATGAGACCTAATTAACACAAAAATAATGTGTGTTAATTATAAGTCTCGTTAATTAAGATTGACCTGGTCATTTATTCAACCGGTTTGTAGGACAATCGCTCTTAGTTGAGCTAACTACTCCCTTAAAACCACTTAGGTATGTTAGCACTTTTGTTTAATGAAAACAATGAAAAAATGCAAAAAAAGTCGAAAAAAGTGTTAGTTATAATTAACTCAAAATAACAAGATTTTTGCTTTTTAATAAATATAAGCGTATTATTTTTCAAAAATATATTTTTATGATAAATTTTAAATGGTGGTGATTGAAAATGAATAAAAAGATTTATCAAGATAAAATAGTTTATCTTGATGACAATAACTCTATAGTAGCAGAAATAGATTTTCCTAAAACAGGCATTAATGAAATAACAATAACACATACATTCGTTGATTCATCTTTAAGGGGACAAGGAATAGCTAAAAAACTGGTTGAAGAAGTAATTAGTATTGCCCGAAAAGAAAAATATAACATAAGAGCTACTTGCTCATATGCTATGAGATATTTTCATGATAATATTATAGATATTTATATTATTTAGCGTGCTTTAAGTAATCGAAGAATTTATAAGGTGAGGATGGCTTTTTAATTGCAATGAATTCTTTTAAGTATCCTAGTACTTCTTGAGAAGGAAAGCCATCGCTAGCAAAATTGGTTCTTAAGTCATAACTTATTTTGCCTTGCTTATTTCTATATGGCATTACTTTATCTCCAACCCATGATACGACGCAATATAAGACATCGACTCTTTTATAAAGCTGGATTCCTTGTCGATAATCGCCATATATTAATGGATAAGTAAGTGAGCACTTCATGTCATCTTTGTAGAATCCGATTGTTAGCATTCGATTATCTTTTTCATAAGTAACCGCTAGAGTATCATCATCATTATCTTTATAATAAGGGACTTTTTCGTCTACTACAACACTTATATTTGTGTAAGGGTCAATGTCAGAAGCATCAAACATGATGATTTTACATTCCAAAACATCATCTGTTTTTACTTTTTCATCCAGAATTAGTGCTTCGTTCCTTAAATAATTATCATAATCAACCGAAGAGTAGTTTATTTCTTTGCCTTCAACATAAATATGTAGATAACCAAATATGGTTTTTATTTTTTCATCAATTTTTAATAAAGAGTTTTCCATAATATTATTTCACCCATCCACTAGTATTTTAGCAAAAACAAATTAAAAATACTATGCTTTTTTTTGTTTTTAAACTGCAATTACTTAAAACATCCCTATTAATCATAGTTTTTCAATATAAACAATTTTAAAAACAATTTGTAAAAAAATCAGAAAATCGAATAAGCAAATAAATAGTTAATTTTTGACGTTGTTGGAATTGCCTTTATATTATGATAAAATTATTATGTAGGTGCGTGATTAAAATGAAATGTTGTGTTTTAGGATCAGGAACTTGGGGTAGTGCATTAGCGCAAGTCTTAAGTGATAATTCTAATGAAGTAATTATATATGGTCGAGATGTTGAAGAAGTGAGTGATATAAATAATAATCATCAAAACAAAAAATATTTTGGTGATAAGATTAATTTATCTTCAGCTATTAAAGCCACAACCGATATTGCTCTTGCTATAAAAGATTCCACTATTATCGTAGTAGCGGTTCCTTCTATTGCTTATCGTGAAGTTTTATTAAAAATTAAACCATATATTAGGAATAAACCATATATTGTTTCTGTTGCTAAAGGTTTTGATCCAACAACATTAAAAAGGATGTCTGATGTTGTTCGTGAAATTATACCTAGTGATATGAGACAAGAAGTCGTTTCTTTAATCGGACCAGGGCATGCTGAAGAAGTCATAGTGCGCAAGTTAACTTGTATTACTTCGACATGTGTAGATTTAGAAACTGCCAAATACATTCAACATGTTTTTTCGAACAATTATTTACGTGTTTATGCACAAGTAGATGAAATAGGAGCGGAGTATGGTGCCGCTATTAAAAATACAATTGCTATTGCAGCAGGAATACTTCAAGGATTAGGTATGGGTGACAATGCTAAAGCGGCATTAGTAACTCGGGGATTAATCGAAATGATAAAACTGGGCACATTTTTTGGAGGCAAAGAAAAAACATTTTTAGGATTAACTGGTATAGGTGACTTAATGGTTACTTGTAACTCGTATTTTTCACGTAATTTCCAAGCAGGATTAGCAATAGGAAAAGCTAATAGTGCAAAAGAATTTTTGTTGAATAATACTAAAACTGTTGAAGGAATTAGAACAACGGAGATTCTATATAAAATAGGAAAAGAAGAAAACATTGAACTTCCTATTGTAAATGCGATTTATGATGTTCTTTATCAAGATGTAAAACCTCGTGATGCATTAGATAATTTAATGAAAAGAAAACTCAAAAGCGAATAACATTATTAGTTTTAATTGAATAATATTTAAAGGAGAAATAGTCAAAATACCATTAATGGTATAAAAGACTATTTTTTTTAATGTATTCCAAATGAAAAGGCTTACAATTTGTATTGACAAAACGCTACGGGGGGGGGGTATCATATTTTTGTAAGTAAAAAAAGGAGAGTTTTTGGATGAAAAAAAACTATGAAAAACCGATTATTATTCTAGAAGAAATTGTGCTTGAGGATGTAATCTTAGCATCAGGCATAATTAAAGATGAAGGAAACATCGATATTAACGTGGGCGTTAATGAAACATTATAGGAACCGGAGGTGAAAATATGAAAAAAATAGGTATTTTAAGTGTTGCATTATTATTGTCTGTAGTTGCTTTTTCAAATGTAACTAAAGAGAATAACAAGACTTCAGTTGCTGATTTAGAATCAAGTACAACTGACTTTGTGAATGAAAAAAGTAATGTTAAGAAAGTTGCTTTAAGAAATGCTAGCAGTGGGAACAATGCATTCAAAGCATCTAAAATTTATTTCCAAACAGCTTCGGATGCTGAAGGATATGAATATTTAAGATTTGCTGCTGCTTTAAGAGGTGCTTACTCTAAAGTTTCATTTACTAGAAAAATTGCAGGACTAGAAGATAAAACTGATGAAGTTACCACTTTATATAAAGGTATAGCCGCAAATGGAAAAGTATCTTTCACTAATGGCGATGAATTAGTGGATTATGATGTAACAAGCACCAAAAATTATTATTGGGCTTGTTATACAATTAGATTTAAAAGTGATTCAACATATAAAGATAGCGATATTACTCTTACATTAAATGTTGATGACAAATATACTGATTCACGCACTATTAGTTTAAATAATGCTAAGAATTATGTAGAAGATAAAAGCGTTAATTTAAATTTTGATCAATATCAAAATTATGCTAATTTATATGGTGATCATTCTAAATTTTCTTATGATCTTGTTAATAAACAATTTGCACCGAGCGGATACGAGTATGTTCATGGTGCATGTAATGATTTAGATAATCCTAGATATGCATATTTTTCTATGAATGCAGGTGAAAATAAAACTGGTATTGTCGCTAAATATGATTTTGAAACTAATAAAGTTGTTGGTTACTCTAAACCATATGTAGTAAGTGAAGTAACTACATGGACTGATAATGCCAATGTGTTCTTCTATAATGGAAAAATTTATATAATTACTTCACAAGGAACATTTGTTTCTGTAAAAGCAAGTGATATTACAGGTAATGGAGTAGGTGAAGTCACACAAAATGATACTTCGTTAAATTTTAAATTAGATCAAGAAAGTTTAACTGGCATTAAAGCAGTTGCGTATAGCAAAGAAAAAGATAAATTTGCTGTTTATACAAAAAATACAGTCGGCAAGTCGATAGTTGAAAAAGTGCATATCTATGATGGTAAACTAAATCTAGAAAAAACACTTGCTAACACAGGCGGATTCCAAACGATATATTCTGATGGTGAACGTTTATATTGTTTTATTAAACAAGAGCAAACAGTGGAAACAGTTAAAGATGGTGAAACATTAAAGCAAGGTACATACTATGATGCTGCGACCATTAAAACATATAGTTGGGATGGTACATTAATTTCCACAACTACATATGGTAGTAAAGATAAACCGATTGGTGATGTTTATACTGTTAATAGAGTTAGATGTAGTAATCTTCAAAATATGATAATGTATAATGGAAAACTATTCATTTCAAGATTAGTTTATGTTGGTTATACTAATATGCCAATGGGTGCATATTTATATGAATTTAAAACGACAAGTTTAGAAAAGCATCCAAATATAACTGTTGGTGAATATGTTGAAGCAAATACAGAAACTAGCTTTGTTGCTAATGAGTTAGTAGCAAGACATAAAGAAAGTGAATTTGGATATTTGCAAGGTGTTACTACGGATGGAGATTATATTTACTATGCATATACAAATGGTAGTAATACAAGTGCTAGATTAGTACGTAGTAATCCTATAACTGGTGAATGGGTATCAGCAACAAATTTTGTTACCATTGCGGATAGTAATCCTAAGTCATCTGATGCTGGTAAGATTTTCTACTATAATAATAATATTTGGGTTACAAAGTTTAACAGTAAAACAGTATTTGAAGTTAATAAGGATACATTTGTAGAAACAGGTGATTCTTTAACATTTGATAACATGCCTGAAATTCTTAAAAATGCAGCTTATGATAAATTCAATGATCGCTTAGTTCTATTAGGAGTAAGTGGCGCTTTATATACTTATGATATAAATTCTAAGGCTGTCAGCAAACTTGCTGATGCTAAAGGATTCCCTGGTTTAGGAGTATCTAATTTATTTGCTAATGACGATTATATTTATGTGACATACACCACAAATGGTATCAAAGGTGTTAAAACATCAATATTTGATTTTAATGGTAATCTAATTAAACAAGTAACAATAGAAGATAAGATTAATATTAGCCCAAGTACAGATAATTTCAATACTCAAGGTTTAATTGATTATAAAGGCGTTGGTATTATCATTGGATTAAGTTGGTATGGCACTTATAGCGGTGGCTATGTATATAGTGTTAAAATGAATTAATGAGGATTAATAAATGAATAAAAAAGTAAAGTATATAATTAATGGAGCTTGTATAGCGGTAATAGGTGTGGGCTTAATTGTTGGTAACAAAGTTATTGAAAACTTTGAAGCAGAAATTAATACATTCCTAAATCCTGCTATTGTTGATAAGAGCCAAGTTAATGTAAGTGCTGATAACGGTCAAAAACTATCTAAAAGAATTATGGAAGAAGGGGCAACCCTTCTCCATAATGAAAACAATACATTACCTTTAAATTATTCAACAGACAAAAAAGTAAATGTCTTTGGTTGGAGATCTATTGACTGGATTTATGGTAGTGAAGGTCAAAATGCATCAGGTGGCGTTGCCCCTGAAGAAGATGATATTAAAAAGAATATTGATTTATATCGTGCATTAAATGATTATGGTATTCAATATAACGAAAAACTATATAGTATGTATACTAAATATTACGCTCCTAGATATCAAAGCGAAAATTTAAGAGGAACGCATATTTCTACTCTTACCCCGTTAATTGAACCAAAAATTGATGACAAAGATTATTATAGTGATGATTTATTAGAATATTCTAAGAATTATTCTGATGTTGCTTTAGTAGTCATTTCTCGTATGGCTGGTGAAGGTATGGATTGTAGTACAACTAGTCAAGCTAAAAAAGGTCCAAGAGCTACTGGAGATAATACTAGACATTATTTAGAAATATCAACTGAAGAAGAAGCTTTATTAACTTATGTTGGTCAAAATTATAAAAAAGTTGTGGTAATTATCAATGCCGCTAATCCAATTGAATGCGGATTCTTAAAAAAGATTCCAGGAATCGGAGCATGTATGTATGTTGGATTTACTGGTACTAGAGGCGCTAGTGCACTTCCAGGGTTATTATATGGCGATGTTTCTCCTTCAGGAAGAACAGTTGATACATTTGCGTATGATTTCTTTACAAATCCTGCAAATATTTGGTGTGGTGGATTAAATTTTACTGATTATGGTCGTTCTTATACTGATTATGTAGAAGGTGTTTATGTTGGCTATAAATGGTATGAAACTGCTAATGTCGAAGGAATATGGAATAATGTTAATAATGAATTTGGAACAGGATATGATGGAGTAGTTCAATTCCCATTTGGCTATGGACTATCATATTGTGATTTTGAATGGACAGTAGGAGAAATTAGTGTTGAACCTAATTCATCAATTACCAATAATACAGAAATTACTATTCCTGTTACAGTAAAAAACAATGGCAAATATCCTGCAAGAGATGTAGTAGAAGCGTATGTAAATGTGCCTTATACTAAGGGCGGAATTGAAAAGCCATCTACCTCGTTAGTGGGCTTTACTAAAACAAATGTTTTGCAACCAAATGAAACAGAAACAGTTGAATTAGTTATTGATGCTGATGATTTCACTTCTTATGATTGTTATGACAAAAATAATAATGGTCATAAAGGTTATGAATTAGAAGCTGGAAAATATGTTATTAATTTAATGACAGATTCTCATAATATCAAAAAAGTTAATTATAAAAATGATTTAGTTGATGGAAAGTTCGAATATAAGGTTGATAAAACAATTAAAATTACTAAAGATAAAATTACTGGTGCAGAAGTTAAAAACTTATTCACAGGTGAAGATGCTGTCGATATGACACCACTTGATGGAAACGAAGGCGAATTTGTTGCTGATATTCCTTGGTTAACTCGTGAAAACTTTATGAAGCCAGAAAACTTTAGAGATAATTATAAAGCACGCGCTTGTACACCATCTGCTAAACAAGGAACATATAGTTCAGAAAGAGCACAAGCATGGGATAATGCTACAGTTGATGAATTTGGTAATGAAATTGATAATACTCCTGTTACATGGGATGCAAGAAACGGCTTAAAAGTAGCGGAAAATGGTATCATCAATGAATTAGGAGAAAAATTAGGAGCAGACTTTAACGCTCCTGAATGGGAACAATTATTAGACCAGTTATCAATTACTGAAGTAGTAGATCTTATTAATAATTATTATGGTACTAAGAAAATAGATTCAGTAGGGAAACCAATTTTATATGATTTTGATGGGCCTTCACAAATTAAAGGATTCGTTTCTGGACCAAGAGGAACAGGTTATCCAACTATGGTTGTTATTGCTTCAACTTGGAATCCTAAATTAGCTTATGAATTTGGTAAATCATATGGAGATGATATGAAATCTCTCGGTGTACATGGTGTATGGGGATGGGCAATTGACTCACATCGTTCATCATTCTTCGGAAGAAATCACGAATCACCTTCAGAAGATCCTCAATTAGCGGGAACCATTGTTAAAAATGCTGTTAAAGGACTAAGCACAAGAGGTAGATATTGCTTCTTAAAACACTTTGCTTTATATGGTAATGTAGGTGATAGTATTTGGCTAAGTGAACAAGCATTCCGTGAAGTGTATTTAAAACCATTTAGAGATGCCTTCGTTGAAGGCGGAGCACTTGGTGCAATGACTACTTATCGTGGAATAGGCGGAGAACACTCAGAAACAACAACTGCTTTATTAACAGGCGTATTAAGAAAAGAATGGGCTTTTAAAGGTGCAATTACAACTGACTATATTGGAACACAAATGTATTGTGATTCAATTTTACGTGCCGGTGGAAACTTAGGTATGGGTTGTAGATTAGGCTCATTATCAAATACTAAATACGATAAAACATCGTCAGTAAGATTACAACGCCGTTTACGTGAATCTGCACATGAAACAATTTATATGTGGTTACGCGCTGACTATTATGAGAAAGAATATCTAAAGAGTCCAGATCAAAACGATAGTTATATTTCATCATTTAGTATTTCTTCATGGTGTTGGTGGAAACCATTAGTAACTTGCTTCAATATAGTTGCAGTAACTGGACTTGTTTTCTGGGCTTCAATGCTTGTTATTGATGGACTAATGAAAGACGATAAGAAAAAAGTTAATGAGGAGGGAAAATAATGAAAAACTTCTTTAAAACTAAAAAAGGTGTAAAAACATCCGTAGGTATTGTTGCTGCTTTAGTAGCAGTAGTATCAACAATTTCCATCATGGTTCCTTCTTATGTTGCTTATAAAAAGTATTATGATGCTGCAATTGCAGAAAGAGAACATCAAAAATACTTAAATAGTTTACCTTTAGAATTTTTAGGTATCAGCGCTGAATTATCTGAAGGAAAAGAATATTATACCGATGGTAAAGCTCATCCAGAGAATGAAGATTTTACAGTTACTGCTCATTTTACTGAAAAAGGTAAAGATTTTGATAAAATCCTTCGTACTGATGACTTTGTTGTTACAACACCAGAAGATTTTGCTTCTAAAGGTGGTAAAATTGTTGTTTCATATACTTATACTCCAGAAAAAACTAAAGAAGATGATCCAGAACCAGAGCCAATTACTAAAACTGATGAAATCGAAATCAGTTTAACTAAAGTAGTTGTAAAATCATTAGAAATAACGCAATTACCTTATCGTGTTTATTATTCTGATGATATGGAATTTGATCCAGCGGGAATTAAAGTTAAAGCAATATTTAATAATGGCCATACAGTTGAATTAAATGATAAGGATATTGCTGTTAATACAAAAGGTAAATTATCTTCTTCATTAGAAGCTGCACAAATTTCTTACACTTGTGAAGAAGTTACTGTAACAACAGATGTCCCAATCAAAGTTGATACAAAGACTAATTATGTTGATGGAGATATCTTATCAATATCAACCGAAGATGAAGTTTTTGTTAATGATGGTGATATATTAAGTGATATTACCTTAAATATTCGCGCTAATTACGAAAATGGTAATAAATTATTATTACCTCACGATAAATATGTAGTAGAAGGTAACATGGATAAAGCATCTTTTGCTAGCAATTGCGTATTAAATATCTCTTTAAAAAATAATGAAGATGTATCATGCAAAGTTGTTGCAACTGTTAAACATGTTATTGAAATGGAAAATTCTACTTTAGTTGGTGGAACTAAGAAAACTATAACCGATAATAATAAAGATATCCAAATAGTAGAGGGATTTGAAAACGGAAATAGTATTTCATTCACTATTAATAGTACTAATAATGTAAAAGGTGATTTATCAATGCGTATGAGTAATTTATCTAATACTGGTATAACATTAGATAATATTATGACATTGAAAATTAATGGAAGATATAATCCAATTATTTCTTCTATTGCTAGTAGTGAAACATATAGTTTTGAGAAACTTATTTTAACTAATGCTTTATTAAAAACTGGTGAAAATAAAATCGAAATTACTTTCAAAAACATGAAAGACATCAATGTTGCTATTGATAGCGCTTCATTCCAAACTAAATACGATGGTGTTTTATACGCTAATATGGATCAATACCTTGAAAAATCACTTTCTTCTGGTAACACTATTGATTTAACAGTATCAGCAGTAGGAAACTGGGATGGCACAGGAGGCGCTTACGGACATGGATTATGTAGTGATGGAACATATTTATATGCACCACACACAGGTTATTCTGAGTCAACACGAAAAATTGTAGTAAATAAGTATGATCCTTCAACTGGTAAGGTGTTAAAATCAAGCCCAGCAACAGAACAAGGCGCTCTTGAATCTACAGCAGGCATTACTTATTACGATGGAAAGATAATTATTTACTTTGCTAATGGAAAATGTATGGCTATTGATTCCTCATTAGATGGAAATTGGAATGAATATGATTATGGCTTTAAAGGATTAGAAAAATCAATCTTTAAAGATGTATACTTCAATTCATCTAAAAAACAATTTGCAATCTTATCTGGAGAGTCAGTATATATTTATAAGAATGATCGTACCGCTAAAACTTCATTTGCTCTTATGAATGAGACAGGTGGAAGTATTAAAAGAATTACAGGAACTCCAGATTATATTTATGCTGTATTCTCTAAAGATGGTGCTTATAAACCTATTGTTCATATGTATGATTGGGAAGGTAATTTCAAAGGAAAAATTATTATTCCGAACAGCAATGAAGTAATGGGAAATGTGGTTACTAAGTTGTCAAATACAAATGTACAAGGCTTAGTAGTATTTAATGATTCGTTGTACTTTAATGTATTAAAGTTTTCTACTGCTAACGGAGGGGACTCAACATTAATTATTAAGGCGGATTATCCTAAATTATCTGAAAAACTAGAATTCAACTTTACAATTGGAGAATATATAGATTATTGTAATGACAAATCGCTTACTCCAACTTTAGATAGCGAATCATTAGGAGTATTGAATGATGTTGCTAGTGGTTACGCTATGG
Organism: uncultured Mollicutes bacterium; assembly: GCA_900549975.1. Classification (GTDB taxonomy): domain Bacteria; phylum Bacillota_I; class Bacilli_A; order RFN20; family CAG-826; genus RUG131. The sequence goes on along the minus strand of URQK01000021.1, from coordinate 5,845 downwards.
GTGGATGTTCTGATGGAAAATATATTTATGCTGCTGTTAATGTTGGTGGTAACAATGTAACTCGAGTTCATAAGTATGATTTGAATAATGGCAAACTAGTAGCAGCAAGTAAAAACTTCAATGTTGCTACAAAGGATGGCGATAATTCGAGACTATTTATCAAGGATGGAATTATCTATTGTATTGGTAAAGATTCAGAAGGCAAATATGGAAAATTGTTTGAATTAGCGTTAGACAAATTTGATGATAATGCAACATTCAAAGAAAGCACTTTATCATTTGAGTCTTTAGGTGCTTTAAAGAGTGCTCAATATAATCAAAACTTTAAAAAATTTGCTTTAATGGTAGATAATAAATTAGTTATTACTGACGAAAAGCAAAATGTCTTATGTGAAGGAAAAACATTATCATATCCTGGATTTGGTGCATCTTCCTTAACTGCGGATGACAAATATATTTATGTAAGTTATGTTGTAAATAATAGGTCTGATTTACCAATGGATGTATTTGACTGGGAAGGAAATAAAATTAAAACAGTTTTAGTACCTAATTTTGGCCTAGGAAATAATTCTTCGGGAGGCAGTGTCAACTTCAACGTACAATGTATATTTGTCCATAATGGAAAATTATATGCTTCAGTTTGTAGTTGGGATTCAGGGGCTAATAAATATAACTTATTTAAGATAAATTTTGATAAGTCAGTATTAGAATAATATTTAAGCACCTATTATGGGATTATCCATAGTAGGTGTTTTTATATGAATTTGATTGTATTTTTTAATGATTAAAACTAAAATAAAGGTGACATTAAAAGGAGATTGTTTTGTATGAAAAAATTTAAAGAAATTAGAGTAATGGATAATTTTTATCAATCATCAGCATTCTTTCCAATGCCATTAACCCTTATTGGAACTTTAGATGAAAAAGGAGAAAAAACGAGTTTTGGCGCATATTCATTAGTTTTCCCTTACTATATTGCTGGTAAAGATTATTATGCAATGGTGCTTGAATGCCGTAATAGTTCTAATACATGTAAAGGATTATTAAGACACGGGAAATGTACAATTAATTTTTTACCTTATACCAAAAAAATATTTGCGCATCATGTCGATATGGGATTCCCTGGAGATACACCAGAAGAAAAAGCAAAGAATTTAAAGTTTCATCCAATTGATTCATTATCAAAAGAACTTGATCCAAGTGGCAATTATCCAAAAATATTAGAAGAAGCTTTGCAAGTCATGGAGTGTACTTGGGTTAAAGGATTAGATAATGCACAAGATGATAAAATACAGGATGAATATAATGGACCATATCATAATTTTAATGGAATTACGTCTAAATATGGTGCGCATTTTATTTTAAAAATTGATCATATTATTCTTAAAGATAAATACCAACAAGCTTTAATTAATGGCGTTAACAGAAAAAATTTCTGTCCATTACCAACTAATTGGGGATATCGTGATTCGAAAAATTTCTGGTGTTCAAATTATCATAAGCCAGATGCGGTTGGCATTCCAAATCGCGAAGTAGATTTAACTTCTTTACAATATGCCGCTAAAAGACTTAATACTGATGTAACATTTACTGACGATGCTTTAAAAATGTTAGTAAAAGTGCCACGTCCTTTCTTGAAATTAGTTTTGCAAGGATGCGTGGATTGGGCAAATAAAAATAACTGTAAAGTCATTACTGCTAAAGAAATAGCAATTATCAACGATAAGCGCTCTAAAGATAAAAGAAAATAATTGTTAAAAAATGGTATGCTTTTTTCTTGGTAATTTGATAAAACATACCATTTTTGTTATGTATTTTTGTCAATAAAAACTTACTAGCAAAAACTGGTTATTTTTCTTAATACACTCTATGTTATTATCCCCACACAAGGAGTGATATTATGAAAAAGAAAACATTATTATTTATGATTTTATTATTAACAGGTTGTAATACGAATAAGATAGATGCTAATAACAGTAATAGTAATAAAACTAGTGATATTACGCCATCTATTACAACATCATCTTCAACTAATAATGTGTCAAATTCGGCTACTAGTGCAAGTACGATTGCCACAGTTAGTAAAACTAGTGAAAGCAGATTTGACCGCAAAATCCGTATTTATTTAAATCCATCTGTGCAAACAAGAAATCTTTATGTAAACAATTTAGGAACAGAAGCTGAGCATATGAATAACATTGCGCGTTTCTTATACAACGAATTGCGCGCATATCAATTTTTAGATGTTAAAGCTAACTTAAAATATTTATCGTTAACTGATTCGGTTAATGAGAGTAATACTTTTAACTCGGATATTCATTTTGCTTTGCATTCTAATGCTGGCGGTGGAAGTGGTAGTGAAATATATACTATTTCATCATATGAATTTAGCAACACAATCTATAATGGGTTTATGTCGTTAGGTAATTTTAAAAGACGTGGTGTTAAAGATGGATCAAAATTATATGAAATAAAAAATTCCAAAGCGAAAGATAAAGCATTAATGGAAGTTTTATTTCACGATAATGTTGAAGAAGCAAAATTCATTGCTAATAATGAAGAATTAATTGCCCACCAATTTGCCTTATCAATGATCGAATATGTTTATACAAAATATAGTAAAAAATAGTTAAAATTCACATATGGCAGCAAAAATCTTGTTTTTTTGTTCAATAATCGCTATTATTACTATAGTAATAATTTTTGAGCAATAATACTTAAAAATTTTGCTAAAAGGAGCTGTTTCTTTAATGATTTGTAAAATAGCAAATGAATTAATTAACTTTAAACTGCTTAATCATTCTATTTTATTGAATTCGCTAAAAAAATATGAAGTAGCAAATACCGAGTATGATTTTAGTATGATTGTTAATGAGGTAGAAAGTATTAATGTTTATGGTAAATTAACGAAAATTACAAAATTTTATGATATCTTTTCGTATAATGATAAGACAATTCAATATCAAAAGAATGATAAGACTGGCGTTTATTATGCGAGTATTATTTATGATATGAAAGAAACAATTATTAATATATTAAAAGATGATGTAAATGCTATGGCTAATCAAGAATACTTATTAACTCAATATGTATTTCCATGGTTTATTATGAAAAAGCATCAAGCAATTTGGATGCATGGATCTTCTATTTGTTATAACAACAAAGCAATCTTATTTAGTGCGGCATCAGGTGTTGGAAAGTCCACACATACGAGACTTTGGAAACAATATGTGCCCGGAGTAGAATATATAAATGATGATAAAAACATTATTATTTTTGAAAATAATGAAATGACATTATATGGAAACCCATGGAGTGGAAAACATCAAATAGATAATAATATTAAAGCTCCGCTTGCGGCGATAGTATTTTTACATCAAAGTAAAGAGAATGAAATTTCTAAAATTTCCAAAAAAGAAGCTTTCTTTAAAATATTAAAGCAAGTTATCCAACCATTTGATAAAGAATCTAGTAACGAATGGAATAATATGACTGATGAATTATTAAAGATTCCTACTTTTGAATTAGGATGTAATATATCTAGTGAAGCTGTAATGCTTGTAAAGAATACTTTGGAGGATTTTAACAATGAAAATAAGCGATAAATTTATCTTAAAAACAATTGATGATGAAAGTATGCTAGTCCCAGTAAATCATGATTATATGAGTGTACAAAAAATTATTAATCTTAATGAAACTAGCTTAGCGATTTATGAAATGGTTAAAGAAGGATTAGATGAAAAACAAATCATTAGCAAAATGCTCGAAACTTATGATGTTAGTGAAGATGTTTTAAAGTCTGATGTCACTAGGGTTTTAAAACAATTTATTGAACTAGGTGTAATTAATGAATAGTATCTCACAAATTGTTGAGGTTATGAATGTGGCATTTGAAAAAAATCTAAAATTTGAAATGCCAGTAAACGGAACGTCAATGCTTCCTTTTATCCACGCGGGTGACTTGGTTACTTTAGAGAAAATTACAAACTCTCAAATAAAAAAGAAAGATGTTATTTTTTACAAAAGAGATAACGGACAATATGTTTTGCATCGCGTGTATAAAATAAAAAACAATTGTTTATTTATACTTGGTGATAATCAATTAAATATTGAAAAAAATGTTAGATATGACCAAGTTATTGCCAAAATGGTTTCATATAAAACAAAAAATAAAACCATTCCAGTTACTAGTTTTGCGTATCGCTTTAAAGTAAGTTTATGGAATGTTTATTTTATTAGATGTATAGTTTTGAAAGCGAAGTGGTTATTATTAAAACTAAAGAGAAAATAGCATTAACATTTTTATGTGTATTAAATGTTTTGCTTTCTGCTTGTTTAATAGTAGTTACTTTTTTAACTAAAGATTTAATAAATGTTGCTTTAACACATGACCAAAATAAATGGAATATTTTATTAGGATATGCTGGTTGCTTAATTGGTGTAGTGGTTATTCAAATAACTTTTAAAATTATTTATAACTTTATCTTTAACAAAGCATCCATAAATTATGAATTGGAATTAAAAGAAAAAATATATCAAAGTTATTTATTGAAAGATATTTCCCAAATTCGTTTTATCCATTCTGGTGAAATGTCAAATATTTATATTAATGATGTTAAAAATGTAACAGATGGATATTTTAGTGTTATTCCTGCAACAATATTAAATATTTCAAAATTTTTATTTGCTTTTATTGCGTTGGTTATTATTGATTGGAGATTTCTACTTGTTGCTTTAGTAATTGGCTTATTAGCCTTTTGTTATTCAAGATTTTATGGAAGAAAAGTAAAAAAACTTCAAAAGGATGCATTAGCAAAAGATGGTAAATTAATTTCTTATATGCAAGAGTCTACAGAAAATATTAAACTTATTAAAGCGATGAATGCTGAAGAAAGCGCAACTGAGTTATTAAATAAAAGAAGTAAAGAAAATTTTGAAGCTAAATATCGTTATCATAATTTTGCAATTATTGGTTCGGCGGGATTATTATCAGTTCTTAATTTTACTTATATTGTTGCTTTAATTTATGGCGCAATTATGCTATTTAAGTATCCAGATGCTTTTTCTTATGGTACTTTAGTTTCATTACTTCAACTAGTAAATTATTTTGAAACACCATTTACATCTTTATCTCGTGTATTAAATAAGTATTATGCTTTTAAAGTTAGCGATAAACGCATAAAAGAAATATTTGCATTAAAAGAAGAAGAACAAAATTTATTAGATGTTGATTTTAAACAAATTGTTTTTGATAATGTTAGTTTTGACTACGATAAGCAAGTTATTAAAAACTTATCATTTGTTGTAAATAAAAATGATTTAGTAGCTATTAAAGGAAGATCAGGTATTGGTAAGTCAACCATAATTAATCTCCTTTTAGGATTTATTAAACCAAAAGAAGGCGAAATTTATATTATTGATAAAGATAACAATAAAATAAATGTAGGCGCTAATACACGAAGTTTATTTTCATATGTTCCGCAAGAAGTGATAATGTTTAGTGGATCAATAAGAGAAAATATTTCTTTATTCGTTAAAAATAAAACCGAAGGAGAAATAAATGAAGCACTAAAATTAAGTTGTATTTATGATGAAATTATGGCAATGCCTAAAAAATTAGATAATGTTCTAACTGAACGTGGTCAAGGATTATCTTTAGGACAAATTCAAAGAATATTAATTGCTATAGCTATTTTAAAAGATAATGATGTTTTATTACTTGATGAATTTACTTCCGCCTTAGATAAAGAAGTAGAAACAAAGATAGTTAATAATTTATTAAAGCTCCATAAAACGATAATTATGATATCGCATCGTAATTTAGAAATTCAAGAATGTAAAGAAA